>NZ_JBSFER010000032.1:0-83869 GCF_053594535.1 Streptomyces sp. NPDC001889 | reverse complement strand
GCCCTGGGGCGTGCGGGCGCCGTCGATCAGAAAGACCTCGTCGGACATGGGCGGACTCCTCAGCGCGCCGTGGGAGGGCCGTGCCCACGGCGCCCGGCCGCTCCCCGGGCGCCGCACCGGCAACCTCCGCCCCTCCACCGGAATGTGTCCGTCCATCAGAACACTTGATCTGTCGTGTCCATGTCGTCACCCTGTTATCTGGAGCCCACCGCGCCGACACCGGGCCCCGCAAGCCTGGCCGTGCCAGCCGACGGCCACACCCCCTCCAGGACACAGGAGTTCGCATGCCCGGAATCTACGCGCGTCGCCCCGCCGGTCCGCACCACACCGGCCACGACCACCCCGGCCGCACCCCTCGCACCGGCCGGGCCACCCGGCGCGTCACCGCCCTCGCCGCGACCGCCGCACTCGCCGTCACCGGACTGCTGGCCACCGCCCCCGCCGCCCAGGCCGCCCCGCCCACCCCGGTCAGCGCCGCCACCGCGCGCGCCTATCTCGCCCAGCTCACCGTGCGGGCCGAGGGCTCGTCCAGCGGCTACAGCCGCGACAAGTTCCCCCACTGGTCGACCCAGTCGGGCGCCTGCAACACCCGCGAGGTCGTCCTCAAGCGCGACGGTGTGAACGTGGTCCAGAACAGCAGCTGCGCGGCGGTCAGCGGCAGCTGGTACTCCGAGTACGACGGAGCCACCTGGAGCGCCGCGTCCGATGTCGACATCGACCACATCGTGCCGCTCGCCGAGGCCTGGCGCTCCGGTGCCGGCGGCTGGACCACCGCACAGCGGCAGGCGTTCGCCAACGACCTCGCCCGCCCGCAGCTGATCGCCGTCACCGACAACGTCAACCAGGCCAAGGGCGACAAGGACCCGGCCGAATGGCTCCCCGCGCGCACCTCGTACGTCTGCGCCTACGCCCGGATGTGGGTCCAGGTGAAGCACCACTACGCCATGACCCTCGACCAGGCCGAGAAGAACGCCCTCCAGTCCACCCTGAACGGCTGCTGACACACTCCCGGCCGGAACCCGCCGCACTCCTCCGTCGTTCCGTACCGTACGGGGCGACGGAGGAGGACGGACCATGACCGAGCCGGCCGGGCTTCGCCTGGGACCACTGCTGCGGTACGCCGGCGCGGAGGGCGGCGGCACCGCCACCGTCTGGGTCGAGACCGGCCGCGCGTGCACGGCCGAGGTCCGCTGCGCGGACGGCGCGGGCGGCTCCGCCCCCACCTTCCGGATCGCCGGCCACCACTACGCGCTGGTGACGGTCGCCGGGCTGACCCCCGCCACCACCACGGCGTACGAGGTGTTCCTCGACGGCGACCGGGTCTGGCCGCTGCCGGACTCCGGCTTCCCGCCCTCGACGATCACGGTCCCCGGCGCACCGGACACGGCGCTCACCGTCGCGTTCGGCTCCTGCCGCTGGGCGGCCAAGCCCGAGGGCGAGCACGACCCGGTGGGCCCGGACGCGCTGGACACCCTCGCGGCCCGGCTCGCCGCCGACCCGTCGGCCGACCGCCCCGATGTGCTGCTGCTCCTCGGCGACCAGGTGTACGCGGACGAGGTCTCCGGGGCCACCCGCGCCTGGCTGGCCGGCCGCCGCGATCTGGACCGCCCGCCCGGCGCGGAGGTCGCGGACTACGAGGAGTACACGCGGCTGTACGACGAGTCCTGGCTCGACCCCGAGGTCCGCTGGCTGCTCTCCACCGTCCCCAGCTGCATGATCTTCGATGATCACGACCTCATCGACGACTGGAACACCAGCGCCGCCTGGCTGGCCGGGATGCGGGAGAAGCCCTGGTGGCGGGAGCGGCTGCTGAGCGGGCTGATGTCGTACTGGGTCTATCAGCACCTGGGCAATCTCACCCCCGCCGAGCTGGCGGCGGACCCGCTGTTCGCGGCGGTCCTGGCCGCCGAGGACGGCACCGACGACCTGCGCGCCTTCGCCGCCCTCGCGGACGCCGACCCGGCCGCCGTGCGCTGGAGCTACCGCCGCGACTTCGGCCGCACCCGGCTGCTGATGGCCGACACCCGGGCCGCCCGGGTGCTCGACGAGGACCGCCGCGCGATGCTCGACGCCGGCGAGGCCCGCTGGCTGCGCGAACAGGCCCTGGCCGACCCGGGTTCGTACGATCATCTCCTCATCGGCAGCTCGCTGCCCTGGCTGCTCCCTCCGCTGATCCACGACGCCGAGGGGTGGAACGCGGCGCTGTGCCGGGGCGACCGGGGCGAGCGCTGGGCGCGGCTCGGCGAGGGCATCCGCAGAAGGGCCGATCTGGAGCACTGGGCCGCCTTCCCCGACTCCTTCGCGGAGCTGGCCCGGCTGATCTCGGAGGCCGGCAGCGGTCCCGACGCGCCGGCGACCATCTGCGTCCTCTCCGGCGACGTGCACCACGCGTACATCGCCGAGCCCTCCTGGCGCGGCCCGGGCGGGCCGGTGTCCCGGGTGCTCCAGCTGACCTGCTCCCCCGTGCACAACTCCATCCCGCGCGTGCTCGAAGTCGGATTCCGTTTCGGCTGGAGCGGGGTGAGCAGGGCGTGGGGACGGCTGCTGGCCCGGCACGCCCGCGCGGAGCCGCCGCCGGTGCACTGGAAGCGCACGGGCGGTCCGTGGTTCGGCAATCAGTTGATGACGCTGACGCTGCGGGGGCGGGCGGCCCGGCTGCGGCTGGACCAGGCGCGGACGGACGGAGGGAAGGGCGGGCCGGCGGAGAGACGGCGGCTGGTGACCGTGGACGAGCGGGAGCTGAGCGGGGGTTGAGCGGGAGCTGAGCGGGGGTTGAGCCCGTGCCCCCCCGGCGGGGCGGGCAGCGCCGCGCGGGGTCCCGGGAGGGGCGGTTCCGGACGGGCCGGTATGAGATTCG
This sequence comes from Streptomyces sp. NPDC001889, assembly GCF_053594535.1. NCBI lineage: Bacteria > Bacillati > Actinomycetota > Actinomycetes > Kitasatosporales > Streptomycetaceae > Streptomyces > Streptomyces sp. NPDC001889. The sequence goes on along the minus strand of NZ_JBSFER010000032.1, from coordinate 81,012 downwards.
GATGAGAAACACCCCTCAATCGAATGTTGAACTTGCAAGTAATTTCGGGTCTCCCTAGCTTGGGGGCAGCAGTCGCAACCCCCCACACACAGGAGCCCCCCATGGCCAACACCTCGTTGACCTCCCAGCTCGACCGGACCCAGCCGTATGTGATCGGAGCATTCCGGATAGTCATCGGACTGCTCTTCGCCTGCCACGGCGCGGCCTCGCTCTTCGGCGTCTTCGGCGGCGGCACCGTCGAGACCGGCGCCTGGCCCAACTGGTACGCGGCGGTGATCCAGCTCGTCGGCGGCGGACTGGTGATGCTCGGCGTCGGCACCCGCAGCGCCGCGTTCATCTCCTCCGGCTCGATGGCGTACGCCTACTTCGTCAACCACCAGTCGGAGGGCCTCTTCCCGATGGAGAACAGCGGCGAGGCCGCGGCGCTCTTCTGCTGGACCTTCCTGCTGCTGGTCTTCACCGGCCCCGGCGCCCTCGCCCTGGACAAGCTGTTCGGCTCGCGGAACAGCGGCAACTCCCAGAACAACCGGAACAACCGGAACAACCGGAACAGCCAGAACAAGGAGAGCGCCCGGCGGACCGCCCCGAGCGAGGAGCGGCAGTCGGCGGGTGTCACCGCCTGATCACCGCGCGCCCGTCCCCCCACGCCCGGGCGCGCACAGCACATCCGGAGCGCCCGAATCCGCCACCGCGGGTCCGGGCGCTCCGCCCTGTGGCCACCCGGCCCCCTCCCGCCGGCGCCCTGTGACGCGGCCTGGCGGCGCACAAGCGGGAATTCAGGGAAGAAAGTGATGATCACAACATCAGCGACCCCCGGGTGATCTCTCGGCAAACCTCCGGCGTACGCTGTACAGCTGTTACCGCCGCCACAACCGACCGCCTCCAACGTCGCGGCACGTCCACGAAAACGGGGAGAGTCAAGGTGCTAGAGAGTCTGGGGCCGCTGACCGGCAGCCCTTGGATCTACGCGGTGGTGGCCCTCTCCGTACTCCTCGACGTCTTTCTGCCGGTGCTGCCGAGCGGAGTGCTGGTGATCACGGCGGCGACCGCCGCCGCGGCCGGCACCACCACCGCCACGGTCGCGGGCGCGGCCGACCAGGTGCCGCGCGAGGTTCCCTCGCTGCTGGTCCTGGTGCTGTGCGCGGCCACCGCTTCCGTGCTCGGCGATCTGGTCGCCTACCGGCTGGCCCGGCGCGGCGGGGACCGCTTCGACCGCGCCATCGCCAAGTCCCGCAGGCTCACCAGCGCACAGGCCCGGCTCGGCGCCACCCTCAACCGGGGCGGCGGCGCCCTGGTGGTGATCGCCCGCTTCGCGCCGGCCGGCCGCTCGGTGGTCTCGCTGGGCGCGGGGGCGGCCCACCGCAAGGTGAAGGAGTTCCTGCCCTGGTCGGCCCTGGCCGGTGTGGCCTGGGCCGGATACAGCGTGGGGCTCGGCTACTTCGGCGGCCAGTGGCTGGGCGCCAGTTGGGTCGGCGCCTCGGTCTCCGTACTGGCGCTCTTCGCCGGTGGCGCGCTCGCGGCCTATGTCATGCGGCGAACACCGGCCGCGGCTCCCGCGGCGGCCTGCGCCGACGCCTGAGCGAGCCGCTCCCGTCCCTCCCCCGTCCTGAGACCCGTGGTCTCAGGCTTCTGCCGTGTGGGGGGTGCGGGCGTGGCCGGAGCCCCGGATCTCCAGACCGTCGAGGAGCGCACGGGTGGATTCCGCGATCTCGTCGACGGCCCGGTCGAACACCTCGCGGTTGTGCGCGGCGGGCGCCCGGAAACCGGACACCTTCCGTACGTACTGAAGTGCGGCGGCGCGGATGTCGTCCTCGGTGGCCTCTTCGGGGAGGACGGGCGGGCGGAGGGTCTTGATACTGCGGCACATGCTTTCAGTGTGCCTCGGACGCGGTCTTGTGAGCCATGGTGCCGGGCTGCTGCCATAGCGGCACGGAACGCTACGGCACAGGGGGTCCGGTCCGGTGGAGGAGCTGAGAGTCACCTCGTGGAAGCGGTTCGGGCACGACCGCCTCTATGTGAATCTGCCGGACGGCACCGCGGTCGCCTGGGCGGACCGCGGGACCGGCCGGATCACGCTGCTGCGGCCGAGCTACCGCGACGCGGTCCTCGACGCGCTCGCCCGGCACACCCCGGGCGCCCCCGCCGCGGCCCCCGGGTCCCCCCGCCCCCGGCTGCCCCTTCCTCCCCTGACCCCGGAGAACGACCTCAGCGCCCACCCGCCGGGCGCGGCCCTGCGCGCCCTGCTCGCCGCATCCGGCCCCGGCCTGCTGGAACGCGCCCTCGCCCGCCTTCTGCGCCGCCCCTCCACCTGGGACTCCTGGCGCAAGGGCCTGGCAGGCGAGCGCCGGGTGGGGGCCGAGCTGAACCGGTTCCGGCGGCACGGCTGGCAGGTGCTGCACTCGGTGCCGCTCCCCCGCGACGTGGACATCGACCATCTGCTGATCGGTCCCGGCGGGGTCTTCTGCGTCAACACCAAGCACCACGACCGCAAGGCCGTCGAGGTCGGCGACGACGCGGTACGGATCGCGGGCGGGCGCCCCCGCCCCTACCCGGCCAGGAGCCGCGCCGAGGCCCGGCGGGTCCGCCGTGTCCTGGAGCGGTTCTGCGGCTTCGACATCCCGGTCGAGCCGGTCCTGGTCTTCGTGGGCGTGACCGAGCTGCGGGTGACCTCGTCCGGCGCCGGGATACGGATCTACCAGGACCGCCAGGTCTCCGCCCTGGCCTGTCTGTCGGGGGCCCTCACCCCGGAGCGCGTCGCCGAGATCTTCGCGGTGGCCCGCGACCGGCGCTCCTGGCTGGACGCGTGAGGCCGCCGGGCCCTCCACCAGCCGACCGGTCCACCGGCCCACCGGCCCGTGGGTCAGACCCGGCCCAGCAGCACACGGAAGCGGGCGTTGCTGGGCTCGGCCCCGCGCTCCCCGACGGTGGCGGTCCAGTGCCGGCACGTCACGTCCACAAAGGTCTCGACGGCCGCCCGGTCGGCCGCCCGCCAGCTCGGGAAGCCGGCGAGCCAGGCGAGCGCGACCTCCGCCGGCTGGTCGCACTCCAGGAGCCGTACGGCCGTGTACGCGGGGTCGACCCAGGCCGGGCCGACGGCGGGCATGGCCCAGTCGATGACATAGGACTCCCCGCCCGCGTGGCCGACCATGATGTTGTGGGGGTTGGTGTCGGTGTGCAGCAGGGTGCCGCCCGAGAGCCGCTCCGCCTCACCGTCCAGCAGATGCGCGGCGAACCGCTCCACGAGGCGCGGCACGGGCACGCCCGGCGGGGGCCGCAGCAGGGCCATCCGGCCGAGTACGGCGGCGACCCGCGCCAGGTCGCCCGTACCGGGCCCGAGTTCGGCGTGCCGGCCGTCGATGTGGACGAAGGCGAGACAGAACCACCCCGCCGCCCGCACGCTGTGCCGGATCACCGGCCCGACCCCCGCGACGGTACGGTTCAGCGCCACCTCGCACCGCAGCGCGGCGACCCCGTCCGTGTCGTCCTCCCGCACGCCCTTCAGGAAGAGCCGCCCGTACCGCTCCGTGTGAACCGCCAGCGCGAGGGAGCAGTTGAGCCCCTCCACGACCACCACCGCCGCCGTGACCGCCCCGGTCTCCCGCTCCACGGCCACCCGGAGCGCCAAAGGGAGTCGATGCCAGTCGACGCGCTCGGACATGGGTTCCTCCCCTCACGGGCGAGGGCACCGTACCCGGCGCCCTCCCATCATCGACGCGGGTTCAGCGCTGCGTGGCACCACACTTGCGGCACCGCTGCTTCTCGCTCCACCCGACCCACTCGTGGTCGCACTCGCTCAGCGTCCAGGGCTCCATGGCACTGTCCTCTCTCTCCTCCACCGGTACCGACCGAAGAATGAATGCCCGGCCACACCCCCGCACTCCCCTCCCGACGCCCCCGGTTCCGGGCAACTACACCGCAAACCCGCCCCAAGTCTCCCCCGGCGCACAAAAACGCCCCTCCCGCTCGCACGGGAGGGGCGGTTTCCGCCGGGCCGCCGGATCGCCGTGCGGCAGCGATCGGTGGTGGTCCCGGGCCGATGGAGATGCCGGGGGCGGAGCCGGAGGCTGATCGCGAGAGGCACGGCCGTCCTCGAACCGCCGGCAGCTCTTGTGCGGGACCAGTCACGCGTGCGTGAGTCCGCGGATGATCCGGCGCGCTCAGGGCCCCTCCGCCGCATGATGGGTGTCGTCAGGGGCTGACGCGGGGGTGGGGGGACGTTGGCCACCGATGGGCCAGAGATGGCCGGTGATCGACTCCCCGCTCAGCGAGGCTTCCCCGATCGAGTGGCATCCCACCGGTTTCCACTCGGCGGCGCGCGGCCTCAAGGTGACGCGCAAGCAGAACGGGCACACGTGGGGATTCGTCGTGTGTTGTCCGTGCGATGAGAGCGTACGGGTGTCACGCACCCCCAGGAGCCCAGGAACAGAGGCGAAGAGCATTGACGAGTTCACCCGAACCCATCGCGGCCATGCGTGAGTGGCGCTTCAGCCTGCTCATGCGGGACCCGCTGACTCCGGAGCAGCACGAGACGCTGGGCCGGCTCGACTGTTTGAACGACGGGCTCATGAGCCTGGCGGAAGGGCCCGACTGGGCTCGGTTCGTCTGCCACTTCTCCGCCGGGACCCTCACCGATGCCATCGCGGAAGCGATCGGCCGGTTCGAGCACTTCCCGGGTGTTCTCATCCGAAGTGTGGAGTTGGACCCGATCTCGCTCGATCACAACGGCATGGCGACCGCTGCCGTGGTGGCGGCCCCGCCCAAACTCCCGGAGACAGCCTGAACGGCCGTGAAAGCTCGCGGGTGGCGCCCGGCGGGCTGGGCACCACCCGCGTCGCCGGGAGCGCGACGAAGCCCCCACTGATCTCGACAGAGGGCTCCCGCTCGTGCGCGAGCGACACCTGCGGGCGGAAAGTCCCGGGACGGGGCCTGCCCCGCCGGTTCATCAGCCGGCGTCGGTCAGCTCACGTGCTTGACCGCCGGTGGTCAAGTCGGCGCTCCTGGCGGAGACTGGGCACTCGGTGCCGGCCTCCGGATGGGATGTGTCGCATGGCTCAGGCCAACTGCCCCGGCTGTGGGGCGTCGCTGGAGCAGCGGGGCGATCAGTGGGTCTGCCCGGCCTGCCACACGTCCCGCGAACCCCAGCCCGGCGGCTTCACGTACCACCGCGTACGGTGCGAGAACTGCCACAACCTCTCCGGCCTGGCGGGCCCTCGCGGTGGCTACGTGTGCGGGACCTGCAACTTCGGTGTGACCCCTGTCGGGTACGAGCTGGAGAGCGCGGAGGCCCGGAAGCGGGTGTCCGCCGAGCGGATCGCCCGCGCCAAGAGGGAGCGCGCCGCGCGGGAGAAGGGCACCCCGCAGGGCTGACGCCGCTTCGTCGTCGCGCGGGCGCCCGCCCCGCCGCGGGAACTCCGGCAGATCGCGGTCCGAGTGCGCCAGCCGGAGGACCTGCCCGAGCGCGGTCTCCTGGTCAGGGCATGGGTGGAGCCGGACGTCACGGGGTCCGTTCCCTGGCTGCTGGTCGCTCCCGCGGACTCCGCGCCGACGGCGGCGGACCCCGGCTCCGCCACCCGCATGCTCCGGTGCGCGCGCCAGCAGCTGCTGCTGACCGGCGCCGCCACCCTCGCGCCCCCGGCGCAGTCCTGAGCCACGCCCCCGGGCAGGCCGGGGCACCCGGGACGCGAGGAGAAGAACAGCGTCGCGATCGCCTCCACCGAGTCCTTCGGCGGCTGGACCAAGACGTTCACGGACCCCCGCCTCTGCGCAGCCATCGTCGACCGCCTGACCTTCAACGGCACGATCATCGAGACCGGCACCGACTCCTACTGCCTCGCCAGCACACGGGCCCGAGCAGAAGAGCCTGCCGCGGCCGGCTGACTCCTGCGGGTTCTGTCCCGACGGCCCGCCGCCCTCACCTGGCAGTTACGGACGTATGGTCTGGCCCTGCGCTGTTCCTTCCACGGCCTCCACATACGCACGGGCCACCTCGGAGACGGGAGTACCGTCAGCCGAGTCCACCCCCATGCCTTCCAGAGTCTCCTTGATCCATCCGGGGCTGATGAGATTGATGCGCAGGCTCCGCGGCAGCTCACCAGCCACATTGCCGACAAAGCCCTCCAGACCGGAGTTGATGAGAGCGCCCAGCGACCCGCCGGCAAGCGGAGCGGAGAAGGTGCCTCCAGTCAGCGTGACGGAACCGCCGTCGCGAAGATGACGCACGGCTCGCCGGGCCAGCGCAACCTGCCCCAAGAGCTTGCCCCGCACTCCGGCCGCGAACTCGTCATCCGTCACTGACGCCACATCCACCAGCGGGCCGCTGGCGGCACAGCACACCACCGCGTCGAGGTCTGGCACCTCACCGAGGAGCGCGTCCAGAGAGGAAGGATCTTCCAGATCCACCTTCACCGGGCCGCGACGCGAAGCCTTCACGACCTGATGGGAATGCTCTAACGCGCCGGCGACAGCACTGCCGACCGTTCCGGTCGCCCCGATCACAAGTACTTTCATGCATCGATCATGTCAGTGGTGGCACCCGAGCGTCCGTATTAATCAACACGGCCAGACCGGCCAACGCGTCAACACCGCGACACGCTTCCGCGTCTCACTGCCGTCATTTCTCCTGGTCGTCCACGAGCCTCAAGATCGCCAACTGCTGCCCCATTCGACAGAGAAACGCTGCTGCTTGAAGTGAACGAAGCCCCGGGGCGGGTTCGTGGACGCGTGGCACAAGCTGGCCGTCGCCGGTCTGTCCATCTGGCCCGACGACGGGTACACGCCCGCCGTCCACCCGTCCCTCACCGTTCCACGTCATGACGAGGCATGGCTCCTCGACATCCACCAGACCCGGCTGCCCGTCCCCGGCATCACCGACGCCTGGGAGAGCCACGCCCACCGCACCCGCCGGGTGCGCCTCACCCCCGTCACCCACCCGCTCCCCGCCAACCTGAACGAGGACACCGCCCGGGCCCACGTCGACCAGGCCCAGGCGGACGAGAAGAGCGGAACCCGCACCGGCACCACCGATGTCCGCCACCCCCGGAAGAGGCGGACCTGATGCCCTGGTTCCCACACACCCAGCGGATCACCCGCCCACCCGACGACTTCGGCGCCTGGGTCGTCGCCACCATCTGCGTCCTCTCGATGATCGGTCACGGAGGGGAGACAGCGGCTCAACTCCGGGCCGATGACCGCCCGCCCGGCCCCGCATCAGCCCCGGACGACGCCCACCACTCCGCCGAGTGAAACTGGAGCTGACACTCCGCATCCCGGAGTCACTGAGCGCGCCGGTCCGTCGGAGGCGCCCCCTCGTCGGTCCGGCTCGATCAGGGGGTGTCGGCCCCATGCCGGATGTCGTCCGGGGCCGACGCGGGAGCCGGTGGACGGTCCTCGGTGAGCAGTTGCTCGCCGATGGACCAGAGGTGGCCGGCGACCGCGATCAGCCCGAGGACGGCGACCGACATCACCCGCGCCTCCTCCACGGCTGCCTCGCTGCGGTGCCGGCCCTGACGGCGCTTCACAGCGGCGGCTTCGGTGCCGGGATCATCGCCCCCGGGCCCGAGCCCGTGCCGAGCCACCGCGGCATCCTCGCTCCCCGGGCGTGGCAGGAGTGCTCGCACTGGAGAGTCAGCAGCGGGCGCTCGCCGGGGCCCTGGCTGGTGAGCCGCAGCTCACCGGGGCCGGGGCAGAGGCCGCATTCGCCCTGCCGGCACTCAGGGGTCAGGTAGCGGGGCGTGGGGGTGGTCATGAGGCGGGCCGCCGGAACGCCCGGAAGGGAGCGGCGTCGTCGCCGGCCGGGGGGTGGGGTGCGGCGGTACGCAGAGCCTCGGCGATCTGTTCCGTGATCTCCGCGCTGGGCGCTCCGAGGGAGACGTACGCGCCACCGCCGCGCGTCACGACCGGGGCGACCTGGCGCCAGGTCTCCTCAGGGACACCGAGGTCCGCGAGGGCCGTCCGCATCGCGCGAACTGCGGCCTCGGCGGCATCCAGACTGGCTCGCCACGCCTGCGTGTCCATCACCGGCCCCCCCTGGCGACTGCCTTGCTCAGATGCGACCTCACATCCGCGCCAGGCAGGAGCCGCACGGGCTGACCTCCCCAGATCGGCGGAGTGTCCCACCGGACGAGGTGGGACGGAGGCAGAGGAATCCAGCCGTGGGGCCCGGATCGTACGTCGGTCACCCCCTGGGATCGCGGGCCGAGTGCGGAGCGGCCGGTGCCGGGGAGCACGAGGAGCGCGGTAGTGGTGTCTCCCATCAGGAGGCAGGGGATCGGTACCGGTGCCTCCGCATCGAGGCGGACCATCATGTCCATGCCCACACTTCTGGGGAGTACGAGCGCGTCGAAGGTGTACCGCGTGGTCGCGATGAGGGCGGCTCCGGGCGATTCCCGGAGTCGCTCCATGATGTCGTTCTGAGCAGCGGGCGCACCCGGGATCGGATGGGCGCCGGGCGTGGAGCAGTCGGCGCTTTCACAGGTGCAGCCCGAGCGGGGCCGGTGACGGTGGCCGAGTGCGAGCGGCCACCCCAGCGTGTGGGTGTAGATGTGCGCAGCTTCTACCGCGTCTCGGGTCTCGATCGGCCCCATCGCCGCTCCCTGGTGATCGTCTGAATGCGTTGCGTGACGATCCGAGGGTGAGGCAGCAGGTGGGGCGCGTCCCCTAGATTTTCTAGGGGACGTTCGCTGGGGTGATCAGTGGACCAGCTCCATGTTCCTGACCAGGAACGACAGACTTGCCGCCTGTGAGGGGACACCGACGCGCGCCATATCCGCCACCGCTGCCCGGGCCATGGGGTCGCCGAACACGTAGTGCGGGGCGGCGGAGGCGGCCGACCGGAGTTTTGTCACCGCGGAGGCGTTGCGTCCCATGCGGTGCAGCGCCCGGGCTTCATCGATGGCGAAGTGAGTGCGGCGCTCGCGGCTCGGGACCGTGGAGATGTTCACCTCCGGGACGGTGGTGAGCCCGGCCTCGGGCTGGTCGACCTCCACACCCACCTCGGCGGCGTGGACGGCCACGGTGCCCCGGCCGAACACCGTTTGAGATTCCAGGTCGTAGAACTCGGCGCCCAACCGATCGGCGTCTTCGAGCGCTGCGCCCAGCCGCGCCCACGCGGCCGTGCCCTGTGTGGAACGTGCGTGGGCGATGGCGCACCGCAGATGCAGGGCTCCCCTCATGGCGAGAGCGGCGGATGGCGGACGGGGCGCGGCGGCGATCGGCTCCAGGTCCCGCAGAGCGGCCTCCGCCACGACCACAGTCTCCGTCAGCGACGCCTGATGGAGCAGCGCCCCGCAACGGTCCCACGCCACAGCCGCCTTGGTGATCGGGTCATCCAGGGCAGTCGCTGCTCCGGCGGCGACCTCGGCAGCGGACCAGGCCAGATCGGGATAGCCGAGGCTGTTGAGGCACATGCGGGCGGTACGGGCGGCGTCGACCATGAGCCGCAGCGATTCCTCGCGGATGCCGCCTTCGGCCATCAGGAGTGCGCCGTTCAGGTCTTCGACCATGGCGGGAAGCAGGCTCGCGAGGCGCGGGAGATTGGCGGCCTGACGGGCTCTGTTGGCTTCCCAGGAGGCGGCGTGCATCTGGGCCAGCCCGGGGATCGATGTTCCGTGCTGCCTCAGGCCCGGGTGCCCGGACAGGATCAGACCTGCTCGGCGGAGGCCGGCACGGAGGGCCGGGATGTGAGCGTGGGCGATGGCACCGCTGTGGTGCTGAAGTCGATAGGGCTGCCCGAGGAGCCAGACCACGTCCACATCGGTCTGATCGGCGATGGCGGTGATGACGGAGTACCGGTCGAGGGGCTGCCGACCCGACTCGACGTTGGCCATCCAGGACTCGGTTCGGCCGAGGAAGTCGGCGAGTTGCACCTGTGAGAGGCCGGCTGCGTTGCGTGCGATCCGCACGCGAGTACCAATGTGCTCATGGGCAGGAAGAGGCATGATGAGGGCTCCTGTTCTGACCTGGACATTCAGAACGTACCCCCCTCCTGTGGCGCGGGGAACGGCGAATCCTCCCCAACACCCGTGGGGCACCTTCGTGTTGACAGGTTCGGGCCTCATGGGTGCGGTGGGTCCGCCACGATGGGCCCGTGACCACGGAGGTGACCAAGCCCCCGACGCCCCGCGAAGAGCCGACAGCGGTCCCCGACCGCCTGGGCTCCGGTCCCGCCGGGGTTCACGACGCGGGGCGCACGGCACACCCGCGACACCTGGGTGAAGGAGGACCGGGTCGACCGCGCGCTGCGGTTCGCGACGACGGAGGGTGGGTGCCGAAGGACATCGAGGGCGGGTACGAGCGCGTCACGCCCGAGATGCGGCGGCACCGGCTGGACCGTCTGGACCGTCTGGAAGCACGGTGGCGACGGGGTCGGGGGCGAGGGAATGATCTGCCGTCGGGACGATCTCCCAAAAATCCTCTGAATGATCAAGAAAACCCCCCGGACCGACCTTGGTCCGGGGGGTTTTGCCTGTTCAGACACCGTGGGCGCGGACGGTTTCGAACCGCCGACATCTGCTTTGTAAGAGCAGCGCTCTACCCCTGAGCTACGCACCCGTGGATGAGGGAACAGCGTACATGCCGGACGGCCCTGCCCCGCAAACCCGTTCCCCCGGCCCGGGCGGCGGCGGGAAGCGGGCGTGGGAGAGGGGGGCTGGCCCCACCAACGAGACGGTGGCCGGCCGGATCGTCGGCGGGTGGGTGGGGTTCTAGCGTGAGGGGACATCGCGGGAACCAGCAGGGGGAATGATCACCAATGGCCGGGAGCCTTGTTCGACTCCGTCGTGAGCAGCGTCGTCGTGAGCACCGTCGTCGTGGGCGCGTCCGCCGGGGGGTGGTGGCGCTCGTGGGCGGGGGGCTGCTGGCCGGAGCGGTGGCGGGGTGCGGGAGTACCGACGCGGAGAGCGCTCCCGAGGAGCGGAAGGTGTTCGCGCTCGCCGGGGAGAGGCTCACCATCGACAGCGACAACGCGGCCGTCGAGGTCGTCGCCGCCGATGTCGAGAAGGTCGAGGTGACCCGGCGGGTCGACGGGTGGGTCTTCGCCGGCAGCGGGCCCGAGGCGTCGTGGCGGCTCACGGGGGACCGGCTGGTGCTGCGGGTGAAGTGCTCCGGCGTCGTCACGGACTGCCAGGGGCTGCACCGGGTGACGGTGCCGCGCGAGGTCGCCGTGACCGTGATCGACGACAACGGGGGTGTCACCGCGTCCGGGCTCCGGACGCCGCTGCGGATCGAGACCGACAACGGGGATGTGACCGTGCGGAGGACCAGCGGGGCACTCGACCTCGTGAGCGACAACGGCACCATCACCACCGAGGGGGTCACCGCCGGCACCGTGCGAGCCCGGTCCGACAACGGGGACATCCGGATCGGGCTGGGGGCGGGGGCGGTGCCCGAGCGGGTGGAGGCGGTCAGCGACAGCGGGGACATCCGGATCGCGCTGCCGCGCGCCGGAGCCCCGTACGACGTCGGCGCCAAGAGCGACAACGGCTCGGTCGACATCGGCGTACCGACCGACGACGGCAGCCGGAACGCGGTGACCGCGACGAGCGACAACGGCTCGGTGAAGGTGCGCACCGCCGAGTAGGGCGGCCGGGTGGCGGGGCCGCGAACCAATCGGCCCGTGTGTTCGTCGGTACCAGGTGGGAGAATGTACCGGGTACGGCGACGCAGCACGGGAGAGGGATGTGACGGCGACACACACGCAGCCGCACGCAAGAGCGACAGCGAGTGGCGTCCGGGATGTCCTGGCCCTGGTGCTGCTGCCGGTTCCGCTGGCGGTGGCCGTCCTCGCCGGCTCCTTCACCGGCGGGGGTACGCGGCGCTGGTTCGGCGGGCGGGGCGAGAGCCGGCGGGCCGACGCGCAGGCCGCGAAGGACGCTGCCGCCGCTGCCTTCTACGAGCTGGACAGCGCCCAGCGCGAGCTGCGGATCTCCATCGAGACGATCACGGCCGTGGACAGCACCCCGCGGGCACAGCGGGCCGTGGACGGCTTCGCGGCCCTCGGCCGGCGGATCGACGAGGTGAGCCACCACTACATCACCGCCGTCGACGCGCACGATCTCGACCGGGACGACCTGGAGCCCGCCGCCGCCTCCCGGGCCCGCGACGAGCTGGACCGGGCGAAGGACGAGCTGGCCGGGGTGAAGGCCGATCTCGACCGGTTCGCCGAGGGGCTCGGACCGCTGCTCGACACGGCGGAGACCCAGCTCGCCCGGCTCGCGCCGGCCGTGGAGCGGGCGCGAGCGGCGCTCCTCTCCGCGAGCAATGCTCTCGACACGGTGCGCGGCTCCGGAATGCGGGCGGACGATCTCGCCGCCCGGCTCGCCGCGCTCGCCCCCGAGCTGACCAAGCTCAACCAGGGCGCCGGCCGCCATGGCGTCCCCGGGACACTGCACCGCGCCGACCGGGTGCTGCGCGACGCCGAGGCCGTGCGCACCGAGGCCGAGCGGCTCCCCGAGCGCGCCGCCGAGATCGACCGGCGGCTGGTGTCGCTGCGTACCCGCGCGGAGGCCCTCACCACCCGGACCGAGTCCGTGGAGCCGGTCCTCAGCGAGCTGCGGCGCCGTTTCTCCGCCGCCTGCTGGCAGGATCTCCAGCCCGTGCCCGAGCAGGCCGCGCGCGGTCTGCGCCAGGCCGGGGAGAAGCTCCGCGAGGCCGCCACCGCCCGGGACGAGCAGCGGTGGCCCGACGCGACCGCCCTGCTCAGCACCGTACGAGCCCTGCTGAACAGCACCGACGAGGCCGTCTCGGCCGCCGGTGACCGGCTTCAGCAGCTCAACGCCGTCGCCAAGGACCCCCGGCAGGAGATCGAGCGCACCCGTTTCGCGGTGCGCGACGCCCAGCGCCTCGCGATGACCGGGCGGCAGACCCCCGATCCCCGCCACGCCCGTCCGCTCGACGAGGCGGTCGCCCGGCTGGACCGGGCCGTCGCCGGGCTCGACGGCCGCCACCCCGACTACTGGCACTTCCTCACCGAGACCGAGGCCGTCCGGCGCGCCGCCGCCCTCGTGGTCGAGCGGATCAGGGAGGACCGGGTCGCCGGAAAGCCGTGATCCCGGGCCCGCGGCCCCTGCCGCGCCCCGGGGCGGAACGCGTAGCCTTGCGCCATGCCCCGATATGACTTTCGCTGCCGCAGCTGCGGCGACACCTTTGAAGTGAACCGGCCCATGGCCCGGTCCGCCGACCCGGCCGTCTGCCCCGCCGGTCACCAGGACACGGTCCGGCTGCTCTCCACCGTCGCCGTCGGCGGGTCGAGCACCGGGCCCGCCCCCGCGCCGAGCGGCGGTGGCGGAGGCGGTGGCTGCTGCGGCGGGGGCTGCTGCGGCTGACCCCGCCCGCCGCGCGGGACGCGCGCGTCTCATGTGCCCAGGTACCGCAGCACCGCCAGCACCCTGCGCGAGTACCCCGGCGTCCCGCTCAGCCCCAGCTTCTCGAAGATCGCGTTGATGTGCTTCTCGACCGCGCTCTGCGAGACATGGAGCCGCGCGGCGATGGCCCCGTTCGCATGGCCCTGCGCCATCTCCGCCAGCACGTCCCGCTCCCTGGCCGTCAGCCGGGAGAGCGGGTCCGTGCGGCTGCCGCGCGTCAGCAGTTGGCGTACGACATCGGGATCGAACGCCGCCTCCCCCCGCGCCACCCGCTCCAGCGCGTCCAGGAACTCGTCCACCTGGACCACCCGGTCCTTCAGGAGATAGCCGACGCCCCCGGAGTCCGAGGTCAGCAGCTCGGTGGCGTACCGCTTCTCCACGTACTGCGAGAGCACCAGCACCCCCACCCCCGGCCAGCGGCGGCGGATCTCCAGGGCCGCGCGGAGCCCCTCGTCGGTGTGGGTCGGGGGCATCCGGACATCGGCGACGACCACATCGGGGCGCTCCCCCGCGACGGCCGCCAGCAGCCGCTCGGCGTCGCCGACCGCCGCCAGGACCTCATGGCCCTCCTCGGCGAGCAGACGTATCAGCCCCTCCCTGAGGAGGGTCGAGTCCTCGGCCAGCATGATGCGCACGGCAGCTCCGCGGTGATGGTGGTGGGTCCGCCGGCCGGGCTGTGCACCCCGAACCGGCCGTCGAGAGCGGCGACTCTGCTCGCGAGTCCGGTGAGCCCGCCGCCGGTGGGGTCGGCGCCGCCCGCGCCGTCGTCCTCGATCCGCAGCCGGAGCGTCCCGCCGTCGCCGCGCAGCTCCACCGCTATCCGAGTGGCCCCGGAGTGCTTCACCACATTGGTGACGGCCTCGGAGACGACGAAGTACGCGACGGTCTCCACCTGTCTGCCGGGCGGCTCGGCCAGTTCGCAGATCAGCCGCACGGGCAGCGGGGTGCGTTCGGCGACCGTCTCCAGGGCGGCGCGCAGCCCCGCCTCGTCGAGGACGGTCGGGTAGACGCGCCAGGCGACCTCGCGCAGTTCGACCAGGGCGCGGCGGCTCTCCTCATGGGCCTGGAGGAGGAGCTGGTCGGCGCGTTGGGGGTCGCGGCTGCGGCGGGCGCGGCCCAGCAGCATGCCGAGGGCGACCAGACGCTGCTGGACGCCGTCGTGCAGGTCGCGCTCGATACGGCGGCGCTCGTCGTTGACCGCGTCCATGACCTCGGATCGGCTGGTGGCGAGCTGGGCGATGCGCCGCTCCAGCGCGTCCTGGCGGCCGGGGCCGAGGAGGCGGCGGACGAGCCAGGCCTCCAGGAGTACGGTGCCGTGGACGCCCTGGGCGCAGAGGATCGCGACAAAGACCCCCAGGAGGCCGGTGGCGATCACTTCCAGCGGATAATCGATCCCGATGACGAACCAGCCGAAGAGGGCGAAGAGCATCCAGGACAGCCCGGTGAGCAGACAGGACAGAATGAAACCGCCGAGCAGGCCGAGCGGGATGCGGGCGAGGGCGTAGCGTGCGGCGCGGAGGTCGTCGTACGGCACGGGGGCGCGGCCGGGGGAGAGCCGGAACCGGGCGAGACGGCGCAGTTCGATCCCGGTTACCCGGCGGGCGAGCGGTCCCAGACGGCGCGGCAGCGCCCGGCGGGCCCGGGGCCAGGCGGCGACCGGAAGTGCGGCGAGCCCCGTGAGAAGCGCGAGAATGAGTTCCAGTACGGCGGTGACGGCCCCTGCGGCCAGCCCCGCCGTGCAGAGCGCGCCGCGCACCGCGACCGCTCGACCGGTTCCTCGTTCCCCCGTCCCATTCATGACCGGCAACCTAGCCGTTCGTTCCGTCCCGCACACTGGGGTACACCGCAAGGAAGTCTACGGACCTCTTCAGCCTCTCTTCAGCTGCGGTTTTCTACCGTGAAAGGCATGCATTCCATGATCATCAGCAGCGCTGCGGGCGCTGAGGGCGGTGCTCCGGGTTGGGTCACCGACATGATGGACACCCTGGGGGCGCCGGGGGCCGGCATCCTCATCGCCCTGGAGAATCTCTTCCCTCCGCTGCCGAGCGAGGTCATCCTGCCGCTGGCGGGCTTCGCCGCCAGCACCGGGAAGATGAATCTGTACGCGGCGCTGCTGTGGACCACCGCCGGCTCGGTGATCGGCGCGCTGGCGCTGTACGGGGTGGGGGCGCTGCTCGGCCGTGACCGGACGATCGCCATCGCCTCCAAGCTGCCGCTGGTGAAGGTCTCGGACATCGAGAAGACCGAGGCGTGGTTCAACAAGCACGGCACGAAGGCGGTGTTCTTCGGTCGGATGATTCCGATCTTCCGGTCACTGATATCGGTGCCGGCCGGGGTCGAGCGGATGCCGATCCCGATCTTCCTCGGGCTGACCACGCTGGGCAGCGCGATCTGGAACACGATCTTCGTGATGGCCGGGTATCTGCTCGGGGAGAACTGGACGGAAGTCACCGGCTATGTCTCCACCTACTCCAAGGTGGTGCTGGTGTTCGCGGTCATCGGAGTCGTGGCGTTCATCGGGGTCCGGGTCTTCAAGCCGGGAGCGGGCAGCCGGCGCAAATGAGCACGGGGGCATGACAGCGCCCCCGGGACCGGCCGTCTCTCCGCCGGTCCCGGGGGCGCTGTCATGCCCGCGGCCATGCTCACTGTGCCGCCGCCTCAGGGGGCGAGGAACCGCCGGAGGATCTCCTCGCCGGCGGCGACGCCCTTCTCCGCCAGCGCCCCGACGTGCGGGGCGCTCCAGCCGCTGTCCGCCAGCTCGCCGTGGCCGGGCCGCCAGCCCCGGTCGGCGGCGAGCAGCAGATCGGCGTCGAGGAGGGAGTCCCCGGCCGCGAGAATCCGCTCGGCACCGGTGCGGCGGGCCACCTCGCGCAGGGCCGCGCTCTTGGTGAGCGGCCTCGGTACGGCGTAGATCTTCCGGCCCTGGAGGGAGACCGACCAGCCCCGGGCGCCGGCCCAGTCGGCCAGCTCCTTGACCCAGCCCTCGGGCAGCAGGGCCCGCTCGACCACCAGATAGGCGAAGAGCTCCTCGGCGGTGCGCTCCTTCAGCAGCCAGGCCGGGTCGGCGGTGGCCCGCAGATGGGCGCGGATCTCGGCGAGCGGCGCGCAGCCGTCGGCGAGCCGGCCCGCGACCTGCCGCCGCCAGTGCGGGTCCGACTCCCCGTCGACGAGGATGTGGCCGCCGTTGGCGCAGATGGCGTACGCGGGGGGCGGGCCGGGGAGGTGGATGCGGCCGTACTGCTCCCGGGTGCGGGTGGTGGCCGGGACGAAGACGGTCTCGGCGGCGAGCCGGGGCAGCAGACCGGCCGCCTCCTCGGTGACATACGAGAGCGGGCGGCCCTGGTAGACCTCGACGCAGAGCAGCCGGGGGGCGTCCGCGTCGGCCATGGTGAGCTGGAGGGCCCCGGCGGAGTAGATGAGCGTACGGTCCAGATCGCTCGCGACCAGGGTGGCGGCGGGGCGGGGGGTGCTCACGGGACCGCTCGCCAGGGGGGTCACGGGGGTGCTCACAGGGACGTCACCGCCGTGCCGTCGGCGCCGGTCGCGCCGCGGGTGAAGCGCGGGTGGATCAGCCCGACACAGCTGTACGGGAGATCGCCGACCTCCTCGACGGGAACGCCGCGCTGATCGGCGAGCAGCCGCACATGGTCGAGGTCGGCGCCGGCGCCGGCCCGGGCGAGGATCTTCCAGGGGACGCGCCGCAGCAGCACCCGGGTGGTCTCGCCGACTCCCGGCTTGACCAGGTTCACATCGTGGATGCCGTACTCCTCGCTGATCCGCTCGACGGCCGCCCAGCCCTCCCAGGTGGGGGCCCGGTCCGCCGCCAGCATCTCCTTGGCCTCGGCCTCCACGGCCGGGGCGACCTCGGAGAAGCGGGCGGCGACGGTGTCGAGGAAGTGTCCTGAGACATCGACGGCGGCGAGGTCGCGGTAGAACTTCGCGCCGTGGAAGTCGTCCGGGCCGACGAGGTCGGCGCGGAGGACGGTGCGCGAGACCAGCCCGGAGACGGTGGAGTTGAGACAGGCCGAGGGTATGAGGAAGTCGTCGCGGGTGCCGTAGGTGCGGACGCAGCCGCCGGGGTCGGCGAGGACGGCGATCTCGGGCCGGAAGCCCTCGAACGCGGCGAGGGCGGCGCTCAGCTCCCGGGTGATGGCGCCCTTGCCGGTCCATCCGTCGACGAAGACGATGTCCGCCGGGTCGTGGTGGAGCCGGAGCCAGCGCAGGGCGTTGGCGTCGATGCCCCGGCCCCGGACGATGGAGACGGCGTAGTGCGGCAGCTCCAGGCCGTGCCGCCACTGGGCCCAGCGGCGCATCAGGATGCCGACGGGGGTGCCGGCCCGCGCCAGCGACACGAGGACGGGGCGCTCGGACTCCCGCTCGGCGAGAACGGTCTCGGTGACCGTGCCCACGGCGCGCGCGATCCGGGCGGCGGAGCCGGCCAGCGCGGTGCGGAACAGCCGCTGGTACTCCTCGCTGGGCTGGTACTCCACCGGCAGCGACTCGGCGTAGTGCGCGCCACCGCTCTGGATGGCCTCCTCGCGCTCCTCGGTGGGGGCCTCCAGCTCGGTGTCCGAGAGGTCCTGGAGCAGCCAGCCGACCTCGTCGGCGGCGTAGGAGGAGAACGCGGGGCCCCGGAGCGGGCCGGGGAGGGTGCCGGACGGCGGCTCGGACGGCGGCTCGGACGGCATGGCGGCCCTTTCGGGTACGTGGCTGGGCACGACGGCGAGGACGAGGCGCGGGGTGTGGCCGGCGAGCCGGTCGAGCAGCCCGCCGGGGGCGTGGAGCGCGGGCGTGTCGGCGGTGGAGTCGACCACGGCGACGACCGCGTCGAACCCGGCGCCGGCGACGTTGTAGGCGTACCGCTCGCCGGGGCCGTCCGCCGGGCCGTCGTGGGCGGGGAAGACGAGCCGGGTGCGGATGGCGTAGCCGGGGTCGTCGACGGCGAGGACGGGTGAGCGGGTGGTGGTGGAGTACCGCACCTCGGCGGAGGTGAGCCGCTCCAGGGCGGTGGCGAGGCGCAGGGGCGCGTACATCAGCTCCTCGCACCCGAGGACGAGGACGCGGGCGGGGGGCTCCGCCCCGGGGGCCGCACCGGGGCCCGTGCCCGGGTCCGCACCGGGGTCCGCGCCCGGGTCCGTGCCCGGGTCGGCACCGGGAGTGCCCGGGGCCGGCGCCTCCGCCCCGGGGGGCGTGCCGGGGGCAGCGCCCGGGGCCGGGGGCAGGTCGAGGGCGTGGGCGAGGCGGGCGGCCATGGCGGGGAGCGCCGACTCCAGCCGGTGCCGGTGGGCGGGGAGGAAGCCGTGACGACCGCCGTCGGGCAGCCCGGCGGGCCAGTCAAGGGCGACCCGGCGCACCCCGCCGGGGCCGGTGAGCGGGCCGGTGAGCGGGCCGGCGAGCGGGCCGGGGGCAGGACCAGGAGCAGGACCAGGAGCAGGACCGGGGGCCGGCTCGTCCCGCTCGTGCTCGGCGACCAGCGCCTGCCCGGCCGCCAGCACCCCCTCGGGAAGGCTGACCGTGCCCGACATCAGCGTCACCAGCTCCACGCGCGCGCCGATCTCCGCGGCGAACTCCGTCAGCCGGCCCCGGTCGGCCGGGGAGCGCACATCGACCAGCGCGACGATCACATACCGCTCGCGCGGCGCTATCCGGTGCAGCTCACGGATGGTGTTGAGGACCGTGTTGCCGGTGGAGAACTCGTCGTCGACAAGGATCAGCGGGCCCTGCCGGGAGAGCAGACCGGGGTCGTCGGGCAGCAGGAGGTGCGAGGTGGCGTGGGAGTGGGACTCCTCGAAGCCGCCCGCGCTCTCCACCCCGGCGACCGGACGGCGGGTGGAGTGGAGATACGGCGCGAGCCCCACCCCGTCCGCCACCGAGTGGCCGAGGCCGGTCGCGGTCTCCGCGTAGCCGAGGACCACCGCGCGGGCGGCCTCCTCGTCGCCCAGCAGCTCCCGCACCCGGACCCCGAGGCCGCGGCCCGCCTCGTACACCACGGCGGGCGACTGGGGCACATGCTTGCCCAGCACATTCGACACCAGCAGATGCGCCCGTTTGGGGTTGCGCCGCAGGGCGAGGCCCAGCAGGGCGGGGAGCCGCTCGTCCCCTTCGAGCCCTATGCCGAGGCGCCGCGCGACCCATGTTCCGGACCAGACCACCGTGACCGTCTCTTCTCTCTCGTCGTTCGTGCTGCGGGGTGCCGCCCGCACGGTCCACCGTTCACCGTTCACCGTTCGCCGCTCACCGGGTGTGTCAGGTGCCGGAGAGGCCCGCGGTGAGCAGCTCCACGAAGCCGATGTCCTCGCGGGCGACGCCGAACGCCTCGGCGCGCAGCAGGGTGCGCTCGGCCCAGGCCCGGTGCGGCTTCACCTCGTTCATCTTGTTCGTGTAGGAGGAACGCAGCACCCCGCCGCCGCCGCGCTCGGGGCGCAGGATGTCCTGGGCGTCGCTGTACTCCTCGTGGCTGACGACGGAGAGCGCGTGGACGGGCAGGACGTGGGAGGGGTGGATACAGGTCTTTCCGGTGAGCCCGTTGGCCCGGTCGAGTGCTATCTCGCGGAGGAGGCCGTCCAGGTCGTGCTCGATGAGCGCGGTGCGCACGGCCTCGGCCCGGACCTCCAGGAAGGGGCTGCGCCGCAGCTGGGGCTTGAACATGCGCTCCTGGAGGCGGAAGTACTCCCAGACGGGGCCGGTGACCGTGAAACCGGTGCCGTCCGCCCGGCCGAGGACATTGACCACGTCGGCGATGACGGCGGCGACGATGCGGACGTCGTAGGCGGTCATGTCCGGCGAGCGGCGCAGTCCGTAGGCGGAGCAGAAGTCGGTGACGCCCAGGCGCAGCGCCAGCACCCGGTCGCGGTACTTGTCGACGGTGCGGGCGATACCGGCGAGGGTCTCGGTCCTGGTCTCCAGATGGAGCAGCTCCGGTGACTCCAGGACGGGCATGGCGAAGAGCCGGTGCCCGGTGGCGGCCTCGGCGGCGGTGAGGGCCTCCAGGAAGGGGACGCCGCGCTCCTCCGTGAACTTGGGTAGTACAAAACCGGACAGTCTGCGGACGGAGGGTCCGAGGCGCCGGGCGAGATCGGGGATCTGGGCGGGTTCGCGGACCCGGATGAAGAGCAGCGGCAGCTCCCCGCCGCGCGCGTCGAGATCGGCGAAGTGGCGGACGAGGTTCTCCTCGGCCTCCTCCACGTCGGCGTCGTCGATGGAGTCCTCCAGGCAGAGGACCATGGAGACGACTCCGCTGGCGATCTGCTTGCGCACGTCGTCGGCGAGCCTGGGCCGGTTGGCCGGGCTGTAGAGCGTGGCCCCGAGCGCGGCCGCGAGCATCCTCGGCGAGGACGCGGCGGTGAACTCGGCGGGCTGCCGATGGAACAGCCGTTCGCGGGCGGCAGTCGAAATCTGCCCGAAATGACGCATGTGACTCCCCCGTACTGCTGAGCGGCCTGCCCTACTGACGTGGCCGGTAATAGTACGTACAGATGTATGTCATGAGTTCCCGGAGCCCATGAACTCCGCGTAACACCCTGATGTGGTTTAAATGTCCCATACCGTCCTGGGAGCGGGGCAACCGGCCCGGGGCACCGTGACGCGTTGTCCGGGCCGCCCCCGAGCAGGCAGGATGACGGGCATGACGCACACGATGATGAAGGGCTCGAACGTCCCCCTCCACGCGACCGCGGTACGCGCCGTGCTGCGCTGGACCCCGGGTGCCGGCCTCCCCGATGTGGATGCCTCGGCCCTGCTGCTCGGCCCCGATGCCCGTGTGCGCTCGGACGAGGACTTCGTCTTCTACAACCAGCCCCGGCACCCCTCGGGGCTGGTGCGGCGGCTGTCGAAGAAACAGGTCGGCGAGGAGCTGACGGACGCGGTCGAGGCCGACCTCGCCGCGCTCGACGGCTCCGTCGACCAGGTGGTGCTGGCCGCCTCCTCCGACGGCGACACCTTCCGGAACGTGCGCGACCTGCGGATTCTGATCTATGACGCCGCGCGCGGCGACGGGGAGCCGCTGGCGGTCTTCGATGTGCGGGCGGAGACCGGCGAGGAGACCGCGATCATCTGCGGGGAGTTGTACCGGCGCGGGGACCGGTGGAAGTTCCGGGCGGTGGGGCAGGGCTATCCCACCGGTCTGGTGGGGCTGGCCACCGATTTCGGTATCTCCGTGGACGAGAACAGCCCGGAGGCGGAGGCGGAGCCGGGCACGGCACCCGCGCCCCCGGTCTCGTACGGCTATCCGCACACCGCGCCGGGAGCGCCCGGCGCACGGCAGGCACCGGACCGCCCCGCCTACGGCTACCCCCAGCCGTCCTCGAGACAGGGCCGTACGGGGTACGGCTATCCGCAGCCCGCCGCCGTCTCCGCGCCCGATCCCGAGTTCCGGCTGCCGCCGATGGGCCCTCAGTTCATCCGCCCCTGAGAGCCCGGAGCCCGCTAGGCCCGGGTCTTGTAACCGCGGCCCCACTGGAGGCCCCAGCCATAGAGTCGGTCCAGCTCCGCCTGGAAGCCGTAGACGAACTTGACCTCGCGGCGCACCACCAGGTCGCCCTTGACGTTCTCCAGCGAGAAGACCGCGCAGGAGCGGGCCTGGGGGGCCTGTTCGTCCAGCTCTATCTCCACCCGGGGGCCGCTGCTCGGGTAGAGCGTCACCAGCGCGTGGGTGCGGTCGAAGGCCGGCGTCTGGTCGTAGATGTAGACGAAGAAGAGCAGCCGCTTGATCTCGGCGTGATGATCGAGATTGACGTAGATCGTCTCGCCGGAGCCGGAGCCGAACCGGTCATCGCCGCTGAGGCGGACATACGGCGCCTCGTTGGTGGAGCCGAGGAAGTCGCCGAGCGGCTGGACGACGCCCTTGGTGCCGTCGGCCAGCTCATAGAGACAGCCCAGGTCGAGGTCGACATTGACCATGCCCTGGGTGTGGGCCTGCACCACCTCGGGCTTGAAGAGCTTGAGGGGGTGCCGCAGCAGCTGACCGCTCTGCCGGGACCTGCGCCCGATGTCCGAGGTGCGCATCCGCCAGGAGAGGTTGACGCGCAGATGCCCGGTGGCCGCCCCCTGCTTGCTCAGCGACACGGACGGGCGGCGCCGCGTCAGTGCGATGGAGTTCCCGGCGCTGCCCGTGTCGAACTGCGCCGATCTGCCCTGCCACAGGCTGTCCCAGAAGGCCATGCCCCGCCCCCAGTCCTCTCGTCGGTCCCCGCCGCCCCGCGCTCCGCGGGGCGGCCCGAGGCCGGTGCCTCGCCGCCGCCCCGCTCAGAGCGTTCCCTCATTGGGTGCCCGGTCACACCCCGGGGTCTCAGTGTGGCTCAGCCTTTTCGCCCAGGGCTTTCCCCTGGCCCGCGAGGGAGCGGTTGCGCCGGACCGAGGACCAGAAGGAGGCACCGATCAGCAGGACGCCGATCGAGCCGGTGATGATCTCGGGGATTTCGTACTGGATGGTGACGAGCAGGATGACCGCGAGCGCGCCGATCGCGTAGTGGGCGCCGTGCTCCAGGTAGACGTACTCGTCGAGGGTGCCCTGGCGGACCAGATAGACGGTGAGGGAACGGACGTACATCGCGCCGATACCGAGACCCAGGGCCATGAGCACGATGTCGTTGGTGACGGCGAAGGCGCCGATGACACCGTCGAAGGAGAAAGAGGCGTCCAGGACTTCGAGGTAGAGGAACATGAAGAAGGCGGCCTTGCCGCCGATGGCGACGGCCGAAACCTTCTTGCCGCTCGCCCTGGCCTTCTCCTCCTGCTCGTGCTCGCGCTCCTCCTCTTCCTCGAGTTTCTTCTCGAAGAAGCCCGAGAGCCCGCCGACGACGAGATAGGTGATCAGACCGGCGACACCGGACAGCAGCACCGTCTCGGCCTTGTCGGCATGTCCGCCGCCGTGCTGGTGGGCGCTCTTGGCGAAGGTCATGGCGCTGCCCATCAGAATGATCAGGGCGATGCAGACCGAGAGCATGTCGACCTTGCCGAGCTTGGCGAGGGGACGCTCCAGCCAGCCGAGCCACTTGATCTCCCGGTCCGCGAAAATGAAGTCCAGGAAGATCATGAGCAGGAACATGCCGCCGAAGGCGGCGATGGACGGATGGGCGTCGGTGACCAGTTCCTGGTATTTGTCCTTGTCGTTGAGAGCCAGTTCAACGGCCTCGATGGGGCCGATCTGCGCACTGACGGCCACAATGACGACGGGGAAGACCAGCCGCATACCGAATACGGCGATGAGGATGCCGATCGTGAGGAAGATTTTCTGCCAGAAGGCATTCATCTTCTTCAGGATTCCGGCGTTGACGACCGCATTGTCGAAGGACAGCGAGATTTCGAGGATGGACAGGATCGCGACGATCCCGAACGCGGTCCACCCGCCGTAGAACACGGCCGCGACCAGCCCGAGCGCGGTGACCGCGAAGGACCAGCCGAAGGTTTTCAGAACCACTGGCACCCAATCGTTTCCATGGGGACCCTCCCGGGCAGAGCCGGAGGAAGGCACTCCCCCGCGCCAGGGACGGGAAGATCCCCCGCTCTGTGCGCGGAATTATGAAACATTTACTCCGAAGTCTAGGGCGATGCCCCGCAGGCCCGACGCGTACCCCTGGCCGACCGCGCGGAATTTCCACTCGCCGTGGTAGCGGTACAGCTCGCCGAAGATCATCGCGGTCTCGGTGGAGGCGTCCTCGCTCAGGTCGTAGCGCGCCAGTTCCTGGCCGTCCGCCTGATTGACCACTCGGATAAAAGCATTGCTGACCTGGCCGAATGCCTGTCCACGGCGGTCGGCGTCATGGATGGAGACCGGGAAGATGATCTTGTCGACACCGGCCGGCACCTCCGCGAGACGGACCAGCAGCGACTCGTCGTCGCCGTCCCCCGCGCCCGTGAGATTGTCGCCGGTGTGCTCGACGGAGCCCTCGGGGCTCGTGAGGTTGTTGTAGAAGACGAAGTACTCATCGCCGAGGACCCGGCCGCCGCCGCAGAGCAGCGCGCTCGCGTCGAGGTCGAAATCGGCTCCGGTGGTGGTGCGGACATCCCAGCCGAGCCCGATCAGCACCTGAGTGAGGTTCGGTGCGGCCTTGGAGAGGGAGACATTGCCTCCCTTGGCGAGCGTGACGCCCATGATCTGGTCCTCCCCAGCGACAGAGGTGGTGCGGGTGTGCCCCGGCGCCGCGTTCGATGCGAAGGCGGCGCCGGGGGTGGTGCGGTCGGCAGGGCTCAGACGTTGACGCCGAAGTCCTGGGCGATGCCGCGCAGGCCCGAGGCGTACCCCTGGCCGATGGCGCGGAACTTCCACTCCGCGCCGTTGCGGTACAGCTCGCCGAAGACCATGGCGGTCTCGGTCGAGGCGTCCTCGCTCAGGTCGTAGCGGGCGAGTTCGTTGTTGTCGGCCTGGTTGACCACGCGGATGAACGCGTTGCGGACCTGGCCGAAGGACTGCTGACGGGCCTCGGCCTCATAGATCGAGACCGGGAAGACGATCTTGTCGACATCGGCGGGCACACCCGCGAGGTTGACCTTGATCTGCTCGTCGTCGCCCTCGCCCTCACCGGTGAGGTTGTCACCGGTGTGCTCGACGGAGCCGTCGGCGCTCGTGAGGTTGTTGAAGAAGACGAAGTTGCCGTCGTTGGTGACCTTGCCCTCGCCGTTGGTCAGCAGAGCGCTGGCGTCCAGGTCGAAGTCCGTACCGGTGGTGGTGCGGACATCCCAGCCCAGACCCACGACAACAGCGGTCAAACCGGGCGCGGCCTTGGACAGCGAGACATTGCCGCCCTTGCTGAGGCTGACTCCCACGGGTCCCTCCAGTGGTGTACGGGGGCAGCGCCCCCGTCGTGCGTTCGTGTTCGGATCAACGAATGGATCGGACCGATCCTAGTGACCGGTTCCCGCGCGAAACAGGCTTTCGCGCGAGTGGCCTCCCGGTGCCGCCGGCCGCCGGGAACCCGGCCCCGGGACCGCCCGGGGTCGGGACCCGCCCGGGGTCGGCCCCGGGCGCGGGCTCAGAGGGTTTCCAGCGCCTTGACGTACTCGTTCAGGTCGCGGGCGTCGGGGAGCGCGTTGACGACGCTCCAGCGGACCACGCCCTCCTTGTCGATGACGAAGGTGCCGCGGACCGCGCACCCCTTCTCCTCGTCGAAAACGCCGTACGCCCGCGAGGTCTCGCCGTGCGGCCAGAAATCCGAGAGCAGCGGGTACTCCAGCCCCTCCTGCTCGGCGAAGACGCGCAGGGTGTGGATGGAGTCGTTGGAGACGGCGAGGAGCTGGGTGTCGTCGTTGACGAACTTCGGCAGCTCGTCGCGGAGAGCGCACAGCTCGCCGGTGCACACGCCGGTGAAGGCGAAGGGGTAGAAGAGGAGAACCACGTTCTTCTCGCCGCGGAACCCGGAGAGGCTCACCGTGCGCCCGTGGTTGTCCTTCAGTTCGAACGCGGGGGCCTTGGTGCCGACCTCGATCGCCATGACGTGTGAATCCCTTCGCTGAGACACTGAGACCGTTCGGGTGAGGGTGTCCACCCTAGGGTCCCCTCCCGTCCCGCGCGGGACGGGGGCGGGGCGGGCGGACCCGGGGGCGGGCCGGACCGGGGGCGGGGCGGGCTCCCGGGCACGGGCCGGACCGGGTACCGGGAGGGCCGGGCGCCCGGCGGACCGGGCACGGGCTCCCGGGCGGGAGGGGGAAGCGCGGGCCGGCGGCGGGGAATGCCGAGGCCCCCTCCGGCAGCGACCGGAAGGGGCGTCGAACTCATGTCCGGACTCAGGGCCCAGGACTCACTCTCTGTGACTGCTCAGCGCTTGGGGGCCACCAGCCTGCTGCCGGCCCAGTCCTTGGCCACGCTGATGCTCTTCGTCTGAGAGAGTCCGGCCGTCTGGGCGGCCTCGCTGATGTCGCTGGGCTCGACGTAGCCGTCCCGGCCGGTCTTCGGAGTCAGCAGCCAGACCACGCCGCCGTCCTCAAGGAGACCGATGGCGTCCACCAGTGCGTCTGTCAGATCCCCGTCCTCGTCGCGGAACCAGACGACAACGGCGTCGGCGACGTCGTCATAGTCCTCGTCCACGAGGTCCTGGCCGGTCACGGACTCGATGCCTTCGCGGAGATCCTGGTCGGCGTCGTCGTCGTAGCCGATCTCCTGGACCACCTGTCCGGGCTCGAACCCCAGCCTCGCTGCTGGGTTGGTCCGCTCCTCCGCGTGGTCCGCGGTCGCGCTCACGGCTTGCCTCCTGATCATGTTCGGTAGATGCTGCGGCCTCGCGCGTACGCGTGGCGTTGGCCGTAGTCCACACGGATGGGGCGGATCGCGCAAGTACCCGGCCGTCCAGACCGCCGAAACGGTGACGTTTGCGCCCGTCTCGACGCAACTCCAGACACGTTCCGCCACGACCTGGGCAATCTGCCACACCATTCGGACTTGTTTGCCACTTTACGTCCACTCGCCGCCCCCATCGGAACCGAACACCCAAACGGAACGCTTTACCGGGTTGGGCGTAAGGTTGCGATTTGACCCGCCCCGTCGGCGGGGACCGGTCAGGATGTCAGCGGGATCACGGGTTACCCCTCGGTAGAGATGACGTTTCCCTCCCCGGGGTACACGATGGAGGCGGTGCGGCACCGCCCGACAACTCCCGCGGGAACTCCCCATCGGACCCCTCCCGCGGAACTCTCCCGAGCAGCGAAGGAATAGCGTGGCTTCCGGATCAGACCGCAACCCGATCATCATTGGCGGCCTTCCCAGCCAGGTCCCGGACTTCGATCCCGAAGAGACCCAGGAGTGGCTGGACTCACTCGACGCCGCCGTCGACGAGCGGGGCCGGGAGCGCGCCCGCTATCTGATGCTCCGGCTCATCGAGCGGGCCCGCGAGAAGCGGGTGGCCGTGCCGGAGATGCGCAGCACGGACTACGTCAACACCATCGCCACCAAGGACGAGCCGTTCTTCCCGGGCAACGAGGAGATCGAGCGGAAGGTCCTCAACGCCACCCGCTGGAACGCGGCGGTGATGGTCTCGCGGGCCCAGCGCCCGGGGATCGGGGTCGGCGGCCACATCGCCACCTTCGCCTCCTCGGCCTCCCTCTACGACGTCGGCTTCAACCACTTCTTCCGGGGCAAGGACCGGGGCGACGGCGGGGACCAGATCTTCTTCCAGGGCCATGCCTCGCCCGGGATCTACGCCCGTGCCTTCCTGCTCGACCGGCTCAGCGAGGCCCAGCTCGACGCCTTCCGCCAGGAGAAGTCCAAGGCTCCGAACGGCCTCTCCAGCTATCCGCACCCCCGGCTGATGCCGGACTTCTGGGAGTTCCCGACCGTCTCGATGGGCCTCGGCCCCCTCGGCGCGATCTACCAGGCCCGGATGAACCGCTATATGCAGGCGCGGGGCATCGCCGACACCTCCGCCTCGCACGTCTGGGCGTTCCTCGGCGACGGCGAGATGGACGAGCCCGAGTCGCTCGGCCAGCTCTCCATCGCCGCCCGCGAGGGCCTGGACAATCTGACCTTCGTCGTCAACTGCAACCTCCAGCGGCTGGACGGTCCGGTCCGCGGCAACGGCAAGATCATCCAGGAGCTGGAGTCGCAGTTCCGCGGGGCCGGCTGGAATGTGATCAAGCTGGTCTGGGACCGCTCCTGGGACCCGCTGCTGGCCCAGGACCGCGACGGCCTGCTGGTGAACAAGTTGAACACCACCCCGGACGGCCAGTTCCAGACGTACGCCACCGAGACCGGCGCGTACATCCGTGAGCACTTCTTCGGCGGCGACCAGCGGCTGCGCGCCATGGTCGGGAACATGACCGACGAGCAGATCCTGCATCTGGGGCGCGGCGGCCACGACCACCGCAAGGTGTTCGCGGCGTTCGCGGCGGCCAAGGAGCACCGGGGCCAGCCGACGGTGATCCTCGCCCAGACCGTCAAGGGCTGGACCCTGGGGCCGAACTTCGAGGGCCGCAACGCGACCCACCAGATGAAGAAGCTGACGGTCGACGACCTCAAGGGCTTCCGGGACCGGCTGCACATCCCGATCACGGACGCCCGGCTGGAGGGCGGGGCTCCGCCGTACTACCACCCGGGCCGCGACTCGGAGGAGATCCAGTACATGCACGACCGCCGGGAGGCGCTGGGCGGCTATGTGCCGACCCGGGTCGTGCGGGCCAAGCCGCTGCCGCTGCCGGAGGAGAAGACCTACGCGGCGGTGCGCAAGGGGTCGGGCCAGCAGTCGATCGCCACCACCATGGCGTTCGTCCGGCTGCTGAAGGATCTGATGCGGGACAAGGAGATCGGCAAGCGGTTCGTGCTGATCGCGCCGGACGAGTACCGCACCTTCGGCATGGACTCCTTCTTCCCGAGTGCGAAGATCTACAACCCGCTGGGCCAGCAGTACGAGTCGGTCGACCGCGAACTGCTGCTCGCCTACAAGGAGTCGCCGACCGGCCAGATGCTGCACGACGGCATCTCCGAGGCGGGGTGCACGGCCTCGCTGATCGCCGCGGGCTCGGCGTACGCCACCCATGGCGAGCCGCTGATCCCGGTCTACGTCTTCTACTCGATGTTCGGCTTCCAGCGGACCGGCGACCAGTTCTGGCAGATGGCCGACCAGCTCGCGCGCGGCTTCGTGCTCGGCGCGACGGCGGGCCGGACGACGCTGACCGGTGAGGGCCTCCAGCACGCGGACGGCCACTCGCAGCTCCTGGCCTCCACCAACCCGGGCTGTGTGGCCTACGACCCGGCGTACGGCTTCGAGATCGCGCATATCGTCAGGGACGGTCTGCGGCGGATGTACGGCGAGAACGCCGAGGACATCTTCTACTACCTGACCGTCTACAACGAGCCCATCCAGCACCCGGCCGAGCCGGAGGACGTGGATGTGGAGGGCATCCTCCAGGGCATCCACCGCTTCCGCCCGGGGACCGGCGGTGCCATCCCCGCGCAGATCATGGCCTCCGGCGTCGCGGTGCCGTGGGCGGTCGAGGCCCAGCGGATTCTCGCCGACGAGTGGGACGTACGGGCCGATGTCTGGTCGGCGACCTCCTGGAACGAGCTGCGCCGCGAGGCCGTCGAGGTGGAGCAGTTCAATCTGCTGCACCCCGAGGAGGAGCAGCGGGAGCCGTATGTCACCCGCAAGCTGACCGGCTCCGAGGGCCCGTTCGTGGCGGTCTCGGACTGGATGCGCTCGGTTCCGGACCAGATCTCGCGCTGGGTGCCGGGGCGGTACGCCTCCCTGGGCGCGGACGGCTTCGGCTTCGCCGACACGCGCGGCGCGGCCCGCCGGTACTTCCACATCGACGCGGAGTCGATCGTGCTGGGTGTGCTGACGGAGCTGGCGCGCGACGGGAAGGTGGACCGCTCGGCGCTGAAGCAGGCGGTGGACCGGTACCAGCTGCTCGATGTGAAGGCGGCGGACCCGGGCCCGGAGGGCGGGGACGCGTAGCACGCCGTACGGAACAGGGGGCGGCACCCGGCCGGGTGCCGCCCCCTGTGGCGTCCGCGCGCGGTCAGCTCTCCCAGAGCTTGAACGCCCTGACGAGATGGGGCGAGCGCGGCGCCCAGGTCCCGGAGCCCGGGTAGGTCTCGAACTCGCCGGTCTCGTCGCACTCGGCGGACTGGTAGGTGGTGACCGGCCGCCCGGCGCGGTTGGCGAGGGAGCGGGCCGGGCGCCCGGCGGGCAGCGGGACACAGCTGTCGGTCCCGGTCTCGTACAGCTCGAACGTCCCGCGCGAGCCCTGGAAGTCCTCCCGCTGCCAGAGACAGAGCGCACCGGCGGGGCACTCGCCCGGCGGGGGCGCGGCGGTTGCGGTGGCGGTGGCCGGCGGCAGCAGGGCCGCGAGGACGAGTACGGAGGCGGCGATGGGCAGGCGCACGGAGGTCGGCTCCCTTGACACTCGGCTGACGCGCAGCGGTATGAGGATCGGTTGAGCGCACTGTGGCGTGCGCCGGGAGCCGGCGGAAGGATTCCCGGGCAGGATCACCCTCCCAGGGGACAGCGCGGCCGGGCGGGCCGGGGCCGGCGGCGTCATCCACCGCTCCGTCCGGCTGCGGAACAGCCCCACCGGGCGGGCCCGGTGGGGCTGTTGGGTACGAGGCCCCGGGGAGGGCTCAGATATGGGCCGCGCCCGCGCCCGCCTGGGCGTTCTCACCGCGCCTGGTCAGCAGGGCGACGAAGACCGCGACCACGGCCACCCCGGCCGCGACCAGGCTCGCCTGGCCCATCCCCGCCAGGAAGGTGTCATGGGCGACATCGCCGATCTTCGCGGCGATCTCGGGCGGAGTGCCCTCGCCGACCGGGGGGACACCCATCTCGACGGCCTTGGACGCCTGGTCGAGCTGTTCCCCGGTGAGCGGCGGAAGCTGGGCGTCGGCCCAGTTGCCCGCGAGGTCGCGGTCGACCCGGGAGGCCATGACCGCGCCGAGGACCGCGGTGCCGAGGCTGCCGCCGATCTGCATGGCCGCCTGCTGGAGGCCGCCGGCGACCCCGGACAGCTCCATGGGCGCGTTGCCCACGATCACCTCGGTGGCACCCACCATGACCGGCGCCAGGCCGAGGCCGAGGAGGGCGAACCAGAGGGACATGGCCAGGCTGCCGGTGTCCTTGGTGAGGGTGGACATCCCGAACATGGCGAGCGCGGTGAGCACCATGCCGCCGGCCAGCGGAATCCGCGGCCCCGTCTTGGTGATCACCGCGCCGGCCAGCGGGGAGCCGACGATCATCATTCCGGTGAGCGGGAGGAGGTGGAGCCCGGCGTCCACCGGGCTGAGGCCGTGCACGTTCTGGAGGTAGAAGGTGACGAAGAACAGGCCGCCCATGAAGGCGATGGCCATCAGCACCATCAGCACCACACCGGCCGAGAGCGGCACGGAGCGGAAGAGCTTCAGCGGGATGAGCGGCTCGGCGACCCGGCTCTCCCAGAACGCGAAGAGCGCGAAACAGACAAGGGAGGCGGCGATGAAGCCCCAGGTCTTTCCGCCACCCCAGCCCCATGTCGGCTCCGGCGCCTTGATGAGCGCCCAGACGATGCAGAACATGGCGGCGGAGAGCAGCACGATGCCGGGGATGTCGAAGGACCTGGGCGCGTTCGCCGCGCGGTGGTCCTTGAGGATCACCAGGCCGAGGACGAGCGCGAGGACGCCGACCGGGACATTGATGAAGAAGACGGACTGCCAGCTGACATGCTCGACCAGCAGGCCACCGACGATCGGGCCGCCCGCGGTGGAGGCGCCGATGACCATGCCCCAGATGCCGATCGCCATGTTCAGCTTCTCGGCGGGGAAGGTGGCGCGCAGCAGACCGAGCGCGGCGGGCATCAGCAGGGCGCCGAAGAGGCCCTGTGCCACCCGGAAGACGACCACCATCGCGATGCTGCCGGAGAAGCCGATGGCGGCGGAGGCGGCGGCGAATCCGACGATGCCGATGAGGAAGGTCTGGCGATGACCGAAGCGGTCACCGAGCTTGCCCGCGGTGATCAGGCTCACCGCGAGCGCGAGGAAGTAGCCGTTGGTTATCCACTGGACATCGGCGAAGGTGGCGTTGAGGTCGTCGGCGATCGCCGGGTTGGCGATGGCGACGATGGTGCCGTCCAGCGCGACCATCATCACGCCGATGGCCACGGCGAAGAGGGTCAGCCAGGGGTGGCCGCGGAGCCCCTTGGCCGGGGCGGACGGAGAATCCCCTGGATTCATCGGCGCGGCCTTGTCGACGGTGGTCTGACTAGTCATGCCGGTCAGATTAGTGACAGCGACTGACAGTTGACAATTCGATTCAGTAGTCGGTAACTGTCACCTTGGTCATAGGTACGCTGAGCTGCGGCGACGGCCCCGATCACGGGGTCGCGACCAGCGATGAGTGAGAGTCGGGTGACGGTGGAGTCGAGGGCCGGGGCGTGCGGACTGCGCGAGCGGAAGAAGCGGCTCACCCGCGACGGTCTCGTCCGGGCCGCGCTGGAGCTGTTCATCGCGCAGGGGTACGAGCGGACGACGGTGGACGAGATCGCCGACGCCGTCGAGGTCTCGCAGCGCACCTTCTTCCGGTACTTCGCCAGCAAGGAGGAGGTCGCCTTCGCCATTCAGTCGCAGGTCGAGTCGCACTTCCAGACGGCGCTGAGCCGCCGCCCGCCCGAGGAGGGCCCCTTCGAGGCGATGCGCAACGCGGTGCTGGAGGGCTGGGACACCCTTGAGGAGGTGATCGGCGAGACGGTCCCGGTCGAGCTGCACATGCGCAGCTATCTGGTGATCGAGTCGACGCCCGCGCTGATCGCCGCCCATCTGCGCCGCTCGGTGGAGCTGGAGGAGTCGATCGCCCGGCTGGTCGCCGAGCGCGAGGGCCTGGACGTGGACCGCGACCCGCGCCCGCGGGCCACGGTGGCGGCGGTCAGCGGGATGATGCGGGTGGCCGGGCGGCTGTGGAGCCTGGGGGGCGACTGGAGCCCGCGGACGCTGCGGGATCTGACGGCGACCTATCTGGACAGCCTGCGCCCGGCCCTGGCGGAGGACTGGCGGACGCCCCGGCGCGCCGGGGGCTGAGGCCGCGCGGCCCCGGCGGACCCTCGGATGTCAGGGCCCTTCCCCAACCGTCACCCTTGAACACGTGATCTCCCTCACGGTCCCGGCGAACCCTCACGCCGTTCTCCTAGGGTGTTCCGCAGTGACTTCCTTCGATTCCTCCCCCACCCTCGCCTTCTGGCGGGCACTGCTCGCGCTGGCCGTGGTGTTCCTCATGCTGGCGACCACCGGCTGGACCACCGTCCGGCACCAGGGCGGCCCGCGCGATCTCCTCGCGGCCGATCTGAGCGGCTGGACCACGGCACGGCTCGGCGGCAGGGTGCTCCCCGGCGCCCAGGAGGCCCCGAAGCGGCTCGCGGCGTTCTTCGCCTCGCTCTCCGCCTCGCAGCGCGCCCGGCTCGCGGACCGCTTCCCGCTGGTCGTCGGGAATCTCAACGGCGCGCCGGTCGCCCTGCGCTACCGCGCCAACCGCACCGCGCTCGCCCGCTCGCTCAAGCTGGAGCGCGCCCACGCGCGGAGCGCGGGCCTCAGCCCGGACGGGCGCCACCACGCCGGGCTCCGCATACACCGCTTCGAGACGCTGATGGCCCGGGGGCGCCAGATCCTCTCCTTCGACCCGTCCGGCCGCGGCCGGGTCGCCGAGGTGCTGGGCGATCTCGACCGGGCCGAGCGGGTCTCGGTGATCGTCCCCGGGGTCGACACCCAGCTGCTCACCTTCGAACGGACCACGGGCCGGTACACCGCCCCGGCCGGCATGGCCCAGTCGCTGTACGCCGCCGAGCGGACCGCCTCCCCCCGCACCCGTACCGCCGTCATCGCCTGGGCCGACTACACGGCACCCGTCGGTGTCGGTATGGACTCCGCGACCGGACGGCTCGCGCACGGGGGCGCGCTGCGGCTGGCGGCTCTCACCGAGACCCTGCCGGGAAAGTCGAAAGTTGCCCTGTTCTGTCATAGTTACGGCTCCGTGGTGTGCGGGGTGGCCGCGCGCCGGCTGCCGGCCCGGGTGACCGATATCGCGGTGGCGGGCAGCCCCGGGATGCGCGCCGCGCATGTCTCGGAACTGGAGGCCAGGGCCCGGGTCTGGGCGATGCGCGACGGCGACGACTGGATCGAGGCCGTCCCGCACGTGGAGGTCGGCGGGCTCGGCCACGGCGAGGACCCGGTGGCGCCCGAGTTCGGGGCGCGGGTGATGTCGGCGGCGGGCGCTATCGGCCACAGCGGCTATTTCGAGCCTGGAACGGAGAGTGTGGTCAACTTCGCCGAAATAGGGGTAGGGGCGTACGACGGCGTGAGCTGTGCGAGCGAGGACGACTCCTGCCGCAGTGATATTTACGGCGAAGCGGCGGCCTGACGCGCGTAGAACTTCGTTCAGAGCGAGGGAAACTGAGGGGCGACGCGCGGGCGACTGGCGCCTACGATGAGGTGCATGGGTGATGTACTGGCGGGAATTCAAGCCATATGGGAGTTCGAGTCCGACTCCGTGCTCATCCGTTTTGAACGGGGACACCGCACGCCGAAGCTGTTTCAGGCGCTCCGCGAACGCCGCATCCCCCACGAGGCGTTGGCGTCGGTGACACTCTCCCCGGGCAAACGGGGCACAACGGTGCTGCGCGCGGCGCCCAGACCCGGAGCCGATCCGCTGATGGAGGCGGCGGCCGGGCAGCTGAAGGAAGAGTGCGACCCCTACCGGCTGGTGGTGCCGGCCGACCGGGAGACCCTGGCGGAGTACTACGCGGACGAACTGCGCGCCGCGCTGCCCCTGGACGCGGACCAGCCCGCGGACCGGTACGCGGTGGCCGCGCCGAGCGCGCCGCTGCACTTCAAGGCGTACGACGGCAGAGCCTCCTTCGACGGGAAGCAGGTCGCTTTCCGCTGGTCGTGGACGGGCGCTTCGTCGGCCAAGTGGAAGGCGGGTGACCAGAGCTTCCCGGTGAGCGAGCTGACCGGGGTGGAGTGGCGTTCGCCGGAGGCGCCGGACGGCTGTCTGCGGCTGCTTCCGCGCGCCGAGCCGGACCGTCCGGCGCAGGCCGACAAGGACCCGGCGGCGGTGGTGTTCGGGCTGCGGAACGGGCCGGTGCACGAGTCGCTGCCGTTCGCCGCCGCGGTGCTGGAGTCCGTGCAGAAGTCGGCCCGGGCGCCGGCGCTGGCCCTGCGGACGGGCCGCCGGGACCCGGCGGACATCGCGGACCGGATACGCCACCTCGGGGAGCTGCACCAGGCGGGCCTGGTGACGGACGACGAGTTCAGCTCGAAGAAGGCGGAGCTGCTCGCGGAGCTGTGAGAGCGGGGGGGCGGGGGGCCGAGTGGAGGGGGGCGGGGGTGTTCGGGGCGCGGGGCGTCCCGGCTGCCCGGGTGCAGGGGCAGGGGGCAGCGGGTCCCGGTGTCGTACCCCGGTATGACAGCCGGTCGGCTCCCCGGTATGACGCCCCCGGCGGCCGGGCTCCCTAGGCTGAACGGGCCATGACCGACGCACCCCCGTCCTCGCCCCCGACCGGGCCCCCGCGGGTCTCCCTGCCGCGCGCCGCCCGGCTCCAGCTCCGGCTGCTCGCCGCCGGGCTGACCACGCCCTCCGAGTCCACCGCCCCGCTGCTGTCCGCCTCGCCCCGGCGGTGGCTGCGGCGGCTGCCGTACGCCGTGGCCGCCGTCGCCGCCGCCATCCTGCTGCCGGTCGGCGTCCATGTGTTGACCCACGCCTATGAACTGCACGGCGGGCTCGCCACCCTGGTGAGCACCGGTTCCGCCGCACCGCTGCTGCTGGCGGTGACCCGGCCGCTGGAGGCGTGGTGGATCGCCTTCACCGCCAACGCGCTGGGCGCGCTGGCGCTGCTGGGCGCCGACGGGACGGCGGGGGACAGCTGGCCGTGGACCCCGGTGGGGATCACCGGCTATCTGATCCTGATGGTCTTCACCGGGCTGCGGGAGCCGCGCCGGACCCTGCTGGCGATCTGGCTGGCGACCGGTGCGGCCGGGGTGGTCTTCGAGCTGGTCTCGCAGCGCCTCAGCGACGGCATCCATGTGCTGCTGTTCGTGCTGAGCGGGGTGGTGCTGCTGGTGACGGGCGCGCTGCGGGAGCGGCGGGACGCGCAGCGGGGGCTGGCGGCGGAGAAGACCGTCAGCGAGACGGAGCGCGCCCGGCGCACCCTGCTGGAGGAGCGCGCCCGGATCGCGCGCGAACTGCACGATGTGGTCGCCCACCACATGTCGGTGATCACCGTGCAGGCGGACTCGGCGCCCTACCGGATCGAGGGGCTGCCGCAGGCGGCGCGGGGGGAGTTCGAGGTGATCGCGGCGGGAGCGCGGGAGTCGCTGACGGAGATGCGGCGGCTGCTGACGGTGCTGCGCAGCGACGGCGCGGAGGGGGAGCTGGCGCCCCAGCCGGGTCTGGCGCGGGTGCGGCAGATGGTGGAGGCGACGGTACGGGCGGGGGTGCCGGTGGAGCTGTCGCTCGGGGTGGACCCGGCGCGGGTGCCGCAGACGGTGGATCTGTCGGCGTACCGGATCGTGCAGGAGGCGCTGTCGAATGTGGTGCGGCACGCGCCGGGGGCGGTGACGGCGGTGTCGGTGACCTCCGACGGGACCGATCTGACGGTGCTGGTCGTCAATGGCCCGGCGGACGCGCCGGGGGCGCGGCTGGAGAGCACGGGGACCGGGCACGGGCTGGTGGGGATGGGTGAGCGCGTACGGTTGACCGGCGGCACGCTGGACACCGGTCCGCTCCCGGACGGTGGTTTCCGGGTGGCCGCGCGTCTCCCGCTGGCGGCGCCCGCGACCCCGGAGGATCTCCCATGACCATCCGTGTGATCATCGTCGACGACCAGGCCATGGTGCGGGCGGGGTTCGCCGCGCTGCTCTCCGCCCAGGCGGACATCGATGTGGTGGGGGAGGCGGCGGACGGGCGCGCGGGGGTGGCGGTGGCGCGCTCGGTCCACCCCGATGTGGTGCTGATGGATGTCCGGATGCCGGAGATGGACGGGCTGGCGGCGGCCCGCGCGCTGCTCGGTCCGCCGCCGGAGCCGAGGGTGGCGCACATCCCGAAGGTGCTGATGCTGACCACCTTCGACGTGGACGACTATGTGTACGAGGCGCTGCGGGCGGGGGCCTCCGGGTTTCTGCTCAAGGACGCCCCGCCGGCGGATCTGATCTCCGCCGTGCGGGTGGTGGCGGCGGGGGACGCGCTGCTGGCGCCGTCCGTGACGCGCCGCCTCATCGCGGACTTCGCGGCCCAGCGCCCGGCCCGCCGCCGGGGAGATCCGGGGCTGCGGCTGAAGGGGTTGACGCCGCGGGAGACGGAGGTGCTGGGGTTGATCGCGCGGGGGTTGTCGAATCAGGAGATCGCGGCGGAGTTGGTGGTGGCTGAGCAGACGGTGAAGACGCATGTGGGGAGGGTGCTGGGGAAGTTGGGGTTGCGGGACCGGGCTCAGGCGGTGATCTTCGCCTACGAATCCGCCCTGATCCGCCCGGGCCACCCCTGACCCGGGTGCCCGGCACCCCGCACCGCGCGGGCCCCGGTCGGGGACCGGCCCCCGAACCCCCGCGCCTCAAACGCCGGCGAGGCTGAAGATGCCCGGCGCGAGCACCGCACCCCCGGGCTCGGCTACTCCCGGGGAGTCGAGGTGTTCGACATGTCCGGGTAGCGCTCACCCGACACCCGGTCGGCGATCGGCTCCAGCAGGTCCAGCTCCCGCGGCGACAGCCGCAACCGTGTCGCCGCGGTGTTCTCCCGCACCCTCTCCGCCCTCCGCGTCCCCGGAATCGGCACCACCGCCGTCAGCCCGTGCACCTCCGCGCGCTGCTGCACCCACGCCAGCGCCACCTGGCCCAGCGTCACCCCGCGCTCCTCCGCGACCTCGCGCACCGGGTCCAGCAGGGCCGTGTTCGCGCGGGCGTTCTCCCCGGCGAAACGCGGCATCGAGGCGCGGAAATCCCCGGCCGAGAGCGTCCCCGCGGTCACCGCCCCCGTCAGAAACCCCCGCCCCAGCGGCGAGTACGGCACCACCGCCACCCCCAGCTCCGCCGCCGCGCCCACCGCGCTGCGCTCCACGTCCCGGCTGAAGAGCGACCACTCGGACTGGAGCGCGGCGATCGGGTGGACGGCGTGCGCCTCGCGCAGCTCCGCCCCGGTGACCTCGCTGAGGCCCAAGTGGCGCACCAGCCCCAGCCGTACCAGCTCCGCCATCGCGCCCACCGACTCGGCGAGCGGCACCGCCGGGTCCCTGCGGTGCATGTAGTAGAGGTCGATCACCTCGGTGTCCAGCCGCTTCAGACTGCGCTCCACGGCCGTGCGGACATAGGCCGGATCGTTGCTCACGCCCCGGTAGCCGGGGTCGTCACCGCGCAGCAGCCCGAACTTCGTGGCGAGGGTGATCTCGTCGCGGTGCGCCGCGACAAAGGGCGCCAGGAACTCCTCGTTGGCCCCGCGCCCGTACGCGTCCGCCGTGTCGAAGAGGGTCACCCCGGCCTCCAGGGCGACCTCCAGCGTCTCCCGGGCGGCCGGCTCGTCCGTATCCCCGTAGAACTCGCTCATGCCCATGCAGCCGAGCCCCTGCACGCCGACGAGAGGCCCGTCGGTGCCGAGCCGTCCGCGCTCGATGGGATGTTCGCTCACCGGTTCCATCCGTCCTCCTTCTCCGGCGCCGTCTGCACGGC
Source organism: Streptomyces sp. NPDC001889 (assembly GCF_053594535.1). Classification (NCBI taxonomy): domain Bacteria; kingdom Bacillati; phylum Actinomycetota; class Actinomycetes; order Kitasatosporales; family Streptomycetaceae; genus Streptomyces; species Streptomyces sp. NPDC001889. Next base: position 42,561 of record NZ_JBSFER010000032.1, on the reverse strand, counting down.
CTCGGTGTAAACCTCGATCTTGTAGTCGAGCACGGCGAGGGTGTCCCGCAGCTCCGCGATCCGGCTCAGCACATCGCTCCTGGTCCGCACCAGCAGATCGCGCCGGGCCCCGGCCGTGTGCCAGCCCTCGCGGGTCAGCTCGGCGAAGCGCACCATGTCCGCCACCGGCATCCCGGTCAGCCGCAGCTTGGAGACGAAGGCCAGCCACTCCAGGTCGCGGTTGGTGAAGCGCCGCTGTCCGGTGTGCGACCGGTCGACATGGGGCATCAGCCCGATCCGCTCGTACCAGCGCAGGGTGTGCGCGCTGAGCCCGGTGTGGGCGGCGACCTCGCTGATCGTGTAGCGGTCCTGCCCCTCGGGACGCGGAAACGCACGGGTACTGCTCTCGGTCAGCGTCATACCGCCCACGCTAAAACCTTGGAGTGCACTCCAAGCAAGCGCAACCGCCGCACCCGGCGAAATCCGATCGCCGGTCCCGCCCCCGGTGCTCTGGCCTCCGGCCCATGGATCACGCACGCCGGGCCACCCCGGCCGACGCCGGCGAACTGATACGGCTGCGGAAGGTCATGCTCGACTCGCACACCGGGGTGGACCCGGACATCTCCTGGCAGCGGCACGGCATCGCCGATCTGCGCGCCCGGCTCGGCGACCCCGCCTCGGGGCTGGCCGCGTACGTCGTCGGCCGGCCCGGCGGCGGGCTCGCGTCGGGGGCCATCGGGATGATCGACCACCGGCTCCCGGGCCCCGGGAACCCCCTGGGGCTCCACGGCCATGTCTTCAGTGTCGCCACCGACCCCGACATGCGCCGCCGGGGGCACTCCCGCGCCTGCATGGAGGGGCTGCTGGGGTGGTTCCGCGAGCGCGGGGCGGCCAAGGTCGAGCTGCGGGCCTCAGCGGACGCCGTGGCGCTGTACGCGTCGCTCGGTTTCGTCGCCGTACCCGACCCCTCGATGCGGCTCACCCTGGAGACCGCCCCTTCCGGATCACCCTCCCGGCAGCGCCCGGCGGGCAGGCTCTAGGCTCGTACGCATGCAGAGCCTGGCGATGATCGAGAACTGGCCCGTGCCGACCGCGGCGGCCGCCGCCGTACGAGCGGACGGCACCGTCGCCGGGTCCCACGGGCCCCTCGCGCACCGTTTCCCGCTCGCCTCGGTGACCAAGCCGCTGGTGGCGTACGCGGCGCTCATCGCGTACGAGGAGGGCGCCGTCGAGCTGGACGAGCCGGCCGGGCCCGAGGGGTCCACGGTCCGTCATCTGCTCGCCCACACCTCCGGTCTCGCCTATGACGAGCACCGGGCGACCTCGGCCCCGGGCGAGCGCCGGGTGTACTCCAACGCGGGGTTCGAGGCGCTCGCGGACCATATCGCCGGGGCGACGGACATCCCCTTCGCCCGCTATCTGCACCAGGCGGTGCTGGAGCCGCTGGGGATGACGGCGACGGCGCTGGAGGGGTCGGCCGCCAAGGACGCCGTCTCCACCGTCGCGGACCTGGCGCGCTTCGCCGCCGAACTCCAGGCGCCCCGGCTGCTGGACCCCGGCACGCTGCGCACCGCGACGCACGTCGTCTTCCCCGGGCTCGACGGGCTGCTGCCCGGCTACGGCAGGCAGCGGCCGAACGACTGGGGCCTCGGCTTCGAACTCCGGGACGGCAAGTCGCCGCACTGGACGGGGGCGTCGTCCTCGCCGCGCACCTTCGGCCACTTCGGCCAGTCGGGGACGTTCCTGTGGGTCGACCCGGACGCGGGCGCGGCCTGTGTCGCGCTGACGGACCGCGCCTTCGGGCCGTGGGCGATCGAGGCCTGGCCGCCGTTCACGGACGCGGTCCTCGCCGAACTGCGCTGACCCGCCGCCCTCAGACCCCCGGCAGCTCCCAGATCAGCACCTCCGCCGGGCCCGCCCCCGCGCCCACCGGCTCCGGGGCCCGCCCGCCGGTGATCCGCGCCGTGTCCCCGGGGGCCAGCTCCACCCCGTCGAGGCGCACCGCGCCGCGCACCACGTGCAGATGGACGGCCGGCGCCGCCGGCAGCGCCACCCGCTCCCCCGGCCGGGGACCGCGGACATGGAGCCGCGCGCCCGCCCCCGGCAGCGGGTAGGGGCGCGCGGGGTCGAGGCCGCGCACCACCTCGTACGAGGGGTCACCGCCGGGCTCCAGCGGCGTCAGCCACATCTGGACGAAGACCAGCGGTCCGGGCCCGTCGTTGCGCTCCTCGTGGCGCACCCCGGAGGCCGCGCTGAGCCGCTGGAGGTCGCCGGGGCGCACCACGGTGGCGTGGCCCGCCGAGTCGCGGTGGGTCAGCTCGCCCTCGGTGACCCAGGTGACGATCTCGGTGTTGCTGTGCGGGTGTTCGGCGAAGCCCGCGCCGGGGGCGAGACGCTCCTCGTTGACGGCGACGAGGGCGCCGAAGCGGAGGTTGTCCGGGTCGTAGTGGGGCCCGAAGGAGAACGAGTGCCGGGTGTCGATGCCGGAGTCCGGCTCGCCCCCCCGATAGCGGTCCGCCGAGCGGCGTACGTCAATCACTCCCCCACCGTAGGGCACACGGGTGGCACCGGCGGAGCCCTGGCAGGTCACGGGCCGTACGCCGGTCCCCGGGCCGGGCGCCCGCCCCGGCAGGGAACCCCGGCACCCATCGGTGCCGTCCGGATAAGGCACTCTTGTCCCCGTGCCCGAACCCGCAACGAACGACGCCCACCCGCACTCCGCGACCCTGCGCCGCCTGGAGCAGTCATCCGGCCGGCTCGCCGCGAACGCCATCGCGCGCATGGACGAGACGCTGCCCTGGTACCGGGCGATGCCACCGGAGAACCGTTCGTGGATCGGTCTGGTCGCCCAGGCCGGCATCGCCGCGTTCACCGAGTGGTTCCGGCGTCCCGACACCCCGCAGGCGATCTCCACCGATGTCTTCGGCACCGCGCCGCGCGAGCTGACCCGGGCGATCACGCTGCGTCAGACCGTGGAGATGGTGCGCACCACCATCGAGGTCATGGAGACGGCGATCGAGGAGGTCGCGGCCCCCGGGGACGAGTCGGTGCTCCGGGAGGCGCTGCTGGTGTACGCCCGGGAGATCGCCTTCGCGACCGCCCAGGTCTACGCCCAGGCCGCCGAGGCGCGGGGGGCCTGGGACGCCCGGCTGGAGTCGCTGGTGGTCAACGCGGTGCTCTCCGGGGAGGCGGACGAGGGCGCGGTCTCCCGGGCCGCCGCGCTGGGCTGGAACTCACCGGACCATGTGTCGGTGATCCTCGGCACCGCTCCGGACGGTGACAGCGAGCTGACGGTGGAGGCGATCCGCCGGGCCGCCCGGCACGCCAAGCTCCAGGTGCTGACGGGGGTGCTCGGCAACCGTCTCGTCGTCATCGCGGGCGGCAGCGACAATCCGCTCCAGGTCGCGAAGGCCCTGATCGGGCCGTATGCGGCGGGCCCGGTGGTGGCGGGTCCCGTGGTGCCGGACCTGCTGGCCGCGACCCGCTCGGCGCAGGCCGCCGCGGCCGGTCTCAAGGCGTGTTCCGCCTGGCAGGACGCCCCGCGCCCGGTGCTCGCGGACGATCTGCTGCCGGAGCGCGCCATCGCGTCCGACCCCGCGGCGCGGGAGCAGCTGGTGGAGGAGATCTACAGACCGCTGGAGGAGGCCGGATCGGCGCTGCTGGAAACCCTCAGTGTCTATCTGGAACAGGCGAGCAGCCTCGAAGGCGCGGCCCGCATGTTGTTTGTTCACCCCAACACCGTGCGCTACCGGCTCCGACGTGTGACTGACGTCACCGGATGGTCACCCTCCGATGTACGCTCCGCCTTCACTCTGCGAATCGCCCTCATCCTCGGGCGCTTGGCCGACGGGGATTCCCAGTCCTAGACTTTTGTGGGACACCAACAATTCCCCTGACGGTTCTTCGTCCCTGTCCCCACGGGCGGCCTAGGCCGTAGACAAGAGAGAGTGTGAGAGTGCTCGTACTCGTCGCTCCCGGCCAAGGCGCTCAGACGCCCGGCTTCCTGACTCCCTGGCTCGACCTCCCCGGCGCGGCCGACCGCGTCGCGGCCTGGTCCGACGCCATCGATCTCGACCTCGCCCACTACGGCACCAAGGCGGACGCGGACGAGATCCGCGACACCGCGGTGGCGCAGCCGCTGCTGGTCGCGGCCGGCCTGCTGGCCGCGTCGCAGCTCGGCGACGTCTCCCCGGGCGCGGTGGCGGGGCACAGCGTCGGCGAGATCACGGCCGCCGTGTTCGCCGGAGTGCTGAGCGAGGCCGCGGCGCTGGGCTTCGTCCGCGCCCGCGGACAGGCGATGGCGGAGGCGGCGGCCGTGAGCGAGACGGGCATGGCCGCGGTCCTGGGGGGCGACCACGACACGGTCGTGGCGCATCTCGAAGGGCTGGGCCTGACCGCCGCGAATGTGAACGGCGCGGGTCAGATCGTGGCCGCGGGCACGGCGGAGCAGCTCGCCGCGCTGGCGGCGGACAAGCCGGAGAAGGCCAGGGTCATCGCGCTGAAGGTGGCCGGGGCGTTCCACACCCGCCACATGGCGCCGGCGGTCACCGCGCTGGAGGCGCGGGCGGCCGAGCTGACGCCGGGCGACCCGGCGGTGCCCTATGTCTCCAACCGGGACGGCGCGGTCGTCACCTCGGGTGACGAGATCGTGGCGCGGCTGGTGGGCCAGGTGGCCAACCCGGTGCGCTGGGACCTCTGCATGGAGACCTTCACGGCGCGGGGCGTCACCGCGATGCTGGAGGTCTGCCCCGGTGGCACGCTCACCGGGATCGCCAAGCGGGCGCTGCCCGGGGTGAGGACGCTGGCACTGAAGACCCCGGACAATCTGGACGCCGCCCGTGAGCTCATCGCCGAGCACGCAAGCGCCGACGCGGTCTGACAAGGAGAGCCGAAGATGGCGAAGATCAAGCCCAGCAAGGGCGCTCCGCACGCGCGGATCATGGGTGTGGGCGGCTACCGGCCCACCCGGGTCGTGCCGAACGAGGTGATCCTCGAAACGATCGACTCCTCCGACGAGTGGATTCGCTCCCGGTCGGGCATCGCCACCCGTCACTGGGCCTCCGACGAGGAGACCGTGAGCGCGATGTCCGTGGAGGCCGCGGGCAAGGCCATCGCCGACGCGGGGGTGACCCCGCAGCAGATCGGTGCCGTGGTGGTCTCCACGGTGTCGCACTTCAAGCAGACCCCGGCGGTCGCCACGGAGATCGCCGACAGGATCGGCGCGAACAAGCCGGCGGCGTTCGACATCTCGGCGGGGTGCGCGGGCTTCGGCTACGCGCTGACCCTCGCCAAGGGCATGGTCACCGATGGCTCGGCCGAGTATGTGCTGGTCATCGGTGTGGAGCGGCTGAGCGATCTGACCGATCCGGAGGACCGGGCGACGGCCTTCCTCTTCGGTGACGGCGCCGGCGCGGTGGTCGTGGGCCCCGCGAAGGAGCCGATGATCGGACCGACGGTGTGGGGTTCGGAGGGCGACAAGTCCGAGACCATCACCCAGACCGTGCCCTGGACGGAGTACCGCGACGGCTCGCCGGCGAAGTTCCCGGCGATCACGCAGGAGGGCCAGGCGGTCTTCCGCTGGGCCGTGTTCGAGATGGCGAAGGTCGCCCAGCAGGCGCTGGACGCGGCCGGGATCAGCGCGGACGACCTGGATGTCTTCATTCCGCACCAGGCCAATATGCGGATCATCGACTCGATGGTGAAGACGCTGAAACTGCCGGACCATGTCACGGTCGCGCGTGATGTGGAGACCACCGGCAACACATCGGCCGCCTCGATTCCGCTCGCGATGGAGCGGCTTCTGGCGACCGGTCAGGCCAAGAGCGGCGACACGGCGCTCGTCATCGGCTTCGGGGCGGGTCTCGTCTACGCGGCAACGGTCGTTACTCTCCCCTAGTCGACCGGATCATCCGGGCCGGTTTCCCCGACCGGATCTCCGGGCCGGTTTCCCCCGGAGCGGCTGCCGGATCATCCGGACGCCACACCTCTGTTACAGAATCGAAGGAGCGCCACATGGCCGCCACGCAGGAAGAGATCGTTTCCGGTCTCGCGGAGATCGTCAACGAGATCGCCGGCATCCCGGTCGAGGACGTCCAGCTGGACAAGTCCTTCACCGATGACCTGGATGTCGACTCGCTGTCCATGGTCGAGGTCGTCGTCGCCGCCGAAGAGCGCTTCGACGTCAAGATCCCCGACGACGACGTCAAGAACCTGAAGACCGTCGGCGACGCCGCGGAGTACATCGCGAAGCACCAGGCCGCGAAGTAACGGTCCCGGGTTTCCGGCCTGAACCCTCAGGCGCGCTTGTCGCCACCCGCACGGTGGCGTCGTGCACATTCAGCACCCCCTACACGTGGAGAATGAATTCCTGTGGACTCGACCAATCGCATTGTGGTCGTCACCGGTATCGGCGCAACCACACCGTTGGGTGGCGACAGCGCGTCAACCTGGGAGGGCATGCTCGCCGGGCGCTCCGGAGCGAAGCTCCTGGACGATGAGCGCTTCGCCGACCTCCCGGTGCGGATCGCCGCCCGCGCGGCGGTCGAGCCGGGCGATGTGCTGCCCCGTCCGCTGGCCCGCAAGCTGGACCGCTCCGCGCAGTTCGCGGTGATCGCGGCCCGTGAGGCGTGGGCGGACGCGGGCTTCACCGGTCCGGCCGGCACCGACGAGCGGATCGCCCCCGAGCGGCTCGGCTCGGTGATCGCGTCGGGCATCGGTGGTGTGACGACGCTGCTGGACCAGTACGACGTACTGAAGGAGAAGGGCGCGCGGCGGGTCTCCCCGCACACCGTGCCCATGCTCATGCCGAACAGCCCCTCCGCCAATGTGGGCCTGGAGGTGAACGCCCGGGCGGGCGTGCACGCCATGGTGTCCGCGTGCGCCTCGGGTGCCGAGGCGATCGGCTACGCGGTGGAGATGATCCGTACCGGGCGCGCCGATGTGGTGATCGCCGGTGGTACGGAGGCCGCGATCCACCCGCTGCCGGTGGCGGCCTTCGCCAACATGATGGCGATGTCGAAGGACAATGACGCGCCCGAGAAGGCCTCGCGCCCCTATGACAAGGGACGGAACGGCTTTGTGCTCGGCGAGGGCGCCGGTGTGGTCGTCCTGGAGTCGGCCGAGTACGCGGCCAGGCGCGGCGCGCGGGTCTACTGCGAGGTGCTGGGCCAGGGCCTCTCGGCGGACAGCCACCACATCGCGCAGCCGGAGCCCGAGGGCCGGGGCATCGCCGCGGCGATGCGGAACCTGCTGGAGAACACCGACCTCAAGCCCGACCAGATCGCCCATCTGAACGCGCACGCCACCTCGACGCCGCTGGGCGATGTCGCCGAGGTGAAGGCGCTGCGCCAGGTGCTCGGTGACGATCTGGACCATGTGGCGGTCTCGGCGACGAAGTCGATGACCGGTCATCTGCTGGGTGGCGCGGGCGGTATCGAGACCGTGGCGACGGTGCTGGCGCTGTACCACCGCACCGCGCCTCCGACGATCAATGTGGACGAGCTGGACGAGGAAGTCGACGCGGACATCGTCCGCGACGAGCCCAGGGCGCTGCCCGAGGGCACGATCGCGGCGATCAACAACTCGTTCGGCTTCGGCGGCCACAATGTGGTGCTGGCGTTCCGCACGGTCTGACGGCCTGCGGCCCGCCGGGCGGCGGACACCGGCCGGGTGACGGGATGACGCCGGCCGGGTGAGGACAGGGCCCGTACTCCTTCGGGGGTGCGGGCCTTCGCCGTGCCCGGGGTCTCGGCCGCGCCCGGGACCTTCGCCGCGCCCGGGGTCCCCGCCCTGCCCGGGCTCCGGCCGTGGCCGCCGGTCTCTCTCCCGGGCGGCTCAGACGACCTGGTGGAGCCAGCGGACCGGGGCGCCCTCACCGGCGTACCGGAAGGGCTCCAGCTCGTCGTCCCAGGGCTTGCCGAGGAGCTTCGCGATCTCGGCCGCGAGGTCGGTCTCGCCCTGGGCGGAGCGGAGCAGGGCGGCCCGCAGCCGGTCCTCGGGGATCAGGATGTCGCCGTGCATTCCGGTGACGGCGTGGAAGATGCCCAGCTCGGGCGTGGCGCTGTAGCGCTCGCCCTCCGCCGTGGCGCAGGGCTCGGCGGTGACCTCGAAGCGGAGCAGATGCCAGCCGCGCAGCGCGGAGGCGAGCTTCGAGGCCGTGCCCGCCTGGGCCTGCCAGGAGAACTCGGCTCTCCAGGTGCCCGGCGACGCGGGCTGGCGAATCCAGTCGAGCTGGACCCGCACACCGAGCACGCCGCCCACCGCCCATTCGACATGCGGGCAGAGCGCGCGCGGTGCGGAGTGAACGTACAGAACGCCGCGTGTCGTCACCGGGACCTCCAGTGTGGGACGAGGATCGCCTTCCCAGCGGCCTCAGTAAACAGCATCAGGAGTTAATCTCCACAAAAGGGACAGCATGTGACGTGATGTAATTTACCGGAACCGCTGGAGCGTCTGGGCACGATACTCCGGGGCGACGGGGAAAAAGCTACCGTGCGTACGCGGCCGCGGGGTGACGTAATCTCGGTCCTGGAGCCGTACGCACCAAGCTTTCACCCGGCAGGACCTCGGGGGCATCTGATTCGGAGGGGAATCGGGGATGCACGACAGGCGCGAGAGCCTTGGCACCACACGGGGACGGAGGGCCCGGGCGACCACCGCGGCCCTGACCGCCGCCGCACTTCTGACCACCGGTGTGCTCACCGGATGTGACGTCTCGTCCGACAGCTCCCGGAGCGGCGGCTCGCCCGCCAAGAAGCGGCCCGCGCAGGTGTGGGACCGCAGCCCCCGCTCGATCGCGGCCGTCGGCGACTCCATCACCCGCGCCTTCGACGCCTGTGTCGTGCTCTCCGACTGCCCCGAGGCGTCCTGGGTCACCGGCACCGACGCCGCCGTCCGCAGCCTGGCCTCCCGGCTGATCGGTGAGCCCGGCGCCATCGCCCGGCGCGCCTGGAACTTCGCCCGCACGGGTGCCGAGGTCGCCGACATCGCCGCCCAGATGAGCCGGGCCGGGGCACGGAAGCCCGATCTGGTCACGGTGATGGTCGGCGCCAATGACGCCTGCGCCGACTCGACGGCGCTGATGACCCCGGTGGCCGACTTCCGGGCCTCCTTCACCGAGGCCCTGCGGGAGCTGCGCCGCAAGGCCCCCAAGTCGCATGTGTACGTCTCCAGCGTGCCGGATCTGAAGCGGCTCTGGTCCACCGGCCGGGACGACGCGCTCGGCCGGGCGATCTGGCAACTGGGCATCTGCTCCTCGATGCTGGGCGACGCGGAGGATGTGAGCGCCAAGGCGGACCGGCGGCGGGCCGAGGTGCAGGGCAGGGTGATGGCGTACAACACGGTGCTCAAGGAGGTCTGCGCCAAGGATCTGCGCTGCCGGTACGACGGCGGGGCGGTCTTCGACTACCGCTTCAGCGATGATCTGCTGAGCCGCTGGGACTGGTTCCACCCCAGCAAGGACGGACAGGGCGTGCTGGCCGAGATCGCCTACCGGAACATCACGGCGGCCGAGCCCCCGGTGTGACCCCGGCGGGTCTGGTCAGGGACACGATCATGAGGTGATACTTCCGCACACCCGACGGAAGGTTCCCCTCATGCCCCCGATATCCGTGTCCGCCCATGCGGCCGTGATCGCCGCCCTGCTGGTGCCGCTCGCCCTCACCGCCCCCGTACCGGCGTCGGCCGCGCCCCCGGCTCCCCCGTCGCCGGCCGCGGAGACGGCCACGGCGGCGGCCGGGGCGGAGGAGGCGCGCCTCGACCGGGCCGTGCCCCGGGAGATCCTGCGGCGCGCCGGCTTCGACACCGTGGCGCCCCGGTTCGCCGGCGCGCTGGACGGCGCCCGCTCGTACCGGGACGCCGAGCGGGCCGTCGCCCGCCACGGTGCGGCGCTCTGGGAGCGGGCGGTGGACCGGGCGCAGGGGCGGGGGCCCGCCCGGGGCGATCTGAGCCGGGACGACGACCGGCCGCTGTACTGGGCGCGGCTCGCGATGACCCGGGAGCTGCGGCAGTGGGAGCCCGGCTTCACGGTGGCACCGGAGCGGCGCGCCCGGCTGCTGGACCGGCTGGAGCGCTCCTCGCGCGGCCAGGACTCGATGGGGTTCCCGGGTGCGCGGGGCCGGGGCGATGACCGGGTCAAGCGGGTGGTGATGACCGGTTTCGACCCCTTCACCCTGGACCGGGACATCCGGATCAGCAACCCCTCGGGCGCCACCGCCCTGGCCCTGGACGGCACCTGGATCAGGACCGCCGACGGTCCCGCGAGGATCGAGACGGCGGTCTTCCCGGTCCGCTGGCAGGACTTCGCCGACGGGTCGGTGGAGCGGACGCTGCGGGCGCGGCTGCCGGAGGCGGATCTGTTCACCACGGTGAGCCAGGGGCGGCCCGGCCGGTTCGACATCGAGCGGACCAACGGCGCCTGGCGGGGCGGGTTCCCCGACAACGAGAACATCTCGGACACCGGGACCGTGCCGGTGAGCGACCCCGCCACCCAGCCGCAGTGGACGTCGTCGACGCTGCCGCACGCGGCGATCACCGCGGCGGACACGGGCCGTTTCGCGGTCCACGACAACACGGCGGTGACGGAGATCCCGGCGGGTGGCACCACTCCCGTGAACCGTCCCGACGGGCCCACGGAGGGCTCCACGGCCCGCTCGGGCGGTGGCGGCAACTATCTGTCGAACGAGATCGCCTACCGGGCGACGCTGCTGAGGGACCGGCTGGGGCTGACGATCCCCGGGGGCCATGTGCACACCCCTGTACTGGAGTTCGGCGCGGGCAACACCACGGAGATCACCGATCCGGCCTTCCTGGCCAACCGGCGGGACATCGTCGCGCAGGTGCGGGAGATCATCCGGGTGTCGGCCGGGCAGGGGTAGCGGGCCCGGGGACCGCCCCGGGAACGGGCGGCGGGCGGCGGGCGGGGCCGGACCGTCCGTCCCCGGGTCCCGCCCCGGGTGGTCCGATCATGGTTCCCCGGGTGGTCACGGGGGGTAGCGTTCTGGTGCCAGGGAAGAACGGAGACCGGTACGCCCCCGCACAGGGCGAGCTGCGGTACGAACGGAGTCCGGTGATGGCCGGCGGAACGCATGAGGCACGGCTGCTGCCGTGGTCCACCCCCGAGGGCAAGCCGTGCTACCTCGACGGCGACGGAACCGGCTACATCTCACGGGTCGCGGACACCATCGAGAGCGTACAGCTCGGCCTGGCGGGCGAGCTGATCACCCACGCCGACGAGCTGCTCGCGGAGGACGGCACATCCCCCGATCAGCTGCGGCTGATGCTCACCCAGATGACGGAGGCGCTCCGCAATGTCCACCGCATCGCGCGCAGCCGGGGTGCCCGGCTGCCCGCCCCCGTCCCCACCCCGGACGACCCCGCCCCCGACGACCCCGACGGCGGCCCGGCGATGATGGGGGCATGAGAGTCGCAGCCGCGCAGTTCGCCCCCGTACCGGGCGATGTCGAGTCCAATGTCCACACCATGCGGAGTCTGGTCGGGACCGCGTCCGAGCAGGGCGGGCGGCTGGTCGTCTTCTCCGAACTGGCGGTGACGGGGTACGGATTCGGGCTGGTCGCCCACGACCCCGCGCTCCGGCTCACCGAGGACGACCCGCGGCTGGAGCCGCTCCGGGCGGTCTGCCGGGAGACCGCCACGGCGGCCGTGGTCAACGCGGCGGTGCTCACCCCGGGCGGTGCCCCCGCCATCACCTCGCTGGTCATCGGGCCGGACGGCGCGCTGCTGACCCGCTACGACAAGCAGCGTCTGCACGATCCGGAGCCCGAGGTCTTCACGGCGGGCGACCGGGACGGCCGGTTCACCCTCGACGGCGTACGGTTCGCGCTGGCCGTCTGCTACGACAACCGCTTTCCCGAACTGGCCGAGCGGGCCCGGGCGGACGGCTGCGCCGTCTATCTGGCGAGTTCGGTGCTGGAGGAGGGGAACGACTCGTTCGAGACGGTCTATCCGGTCCGGGCCCGGGAGAACGGGCTCTGCGTCGTGCTCGCCAACCAGGTGGGGCCGAGCGACATCGGCCCCTGCCCGGGCGGGAGCGCGATCTGGGGCCCGGACGGAGGGCTGCTGGCCGGCGCGGGCCGGGCGGCGCCCTCGCTCGCGGTGGCGGACCTGCCGATCAGCGCCTGAGACCGGCCGGCCGGCCCGCGCCCGGGGCGCGGGCCGCTCCCGGGGTCAGCTCTTGAGGTAGGGGTCGCGGGCGTCGCCGGGACCGGAGGGCTCGCTCCCCGGAGCCGCCGGCCACACCACCGGCGCCGGGGCACCGGCCCGGGACGCGGAGGCGGCCGCGGGTCCGGCGGACGGCCCGGGCTCCGGCCCGTCCGGCGCGCCCGCCAGCTCCCGCACCATCAGCGTCGCTCCCGCCACCGCGCCGGGCATCAGGAACACCGCCACGAACGGCACCAGGAACACCAGCGCCAGCGGCAGCCCGAAGCCCAGCGTCATCATCCTGCGGCCCCGCAGCAGCCGCAGCCGCTCCTTCAGCTCCACCCCGCGCCGCTGGAGGGCGACCGCCGTCAGCTCCTCCGCGAGGAAGTAGCCCGTGACACAGAACCCGAGCACCGGGACGACGGTCTGGCCGACGACCGGGATGAAACCCGCGGCGAAGAGCAGGACGCCGTAGAAGGTCACCCGGACCACGATCCGCAGCGAGTCCCGCCCGGAGATCCACAGGTCCCGCAGGAGCGAGAGACCCGACTCGGGCACCGCGCCGCCCTCGGAGCGGTCGACCTCCTCGGAGAGCGACTCGTAGAAGGGCTGGCCGACCAGGAGGGTGACCGCCGTGAAGGTGATCACCGCCAGAAAGAGCCCGAGGGCGAAGACCAGACCGGTCAGAAAGCCACGGAAGAGCCCGAGCCACGGCGAGGACCAGTCGTCGGCGAACGGTGTCGCCCAGCCCACCAGATCGTCCGCGCCGTAGCCGAGCCCGACGAGCGCCCCCGCGTACAGCACGAGCGTCAACAGCCCGGGCAGCAGCCCGAATCCGAACCAGCGGCCATGGACGCCGACCCAGCGCTGGCCCTTCACCAAGTAGCCGAACCCCGCCCCGAAATCACTCATGGAGCCACCCTATCGGGCCCGGTGGCCCGAACCCGTTGGCCGGTTTCGTAGGAAAGACCCCTTGCTTGTTGGCGACATGACCAGGTAAACCCCTCCGTATTGATCGTTGCGGCATACATGTCACTCGATCGACCCCCGATCCCCGGAGGTACTCACGCATGGGCATATCCAGACCCGTCCTGGTCACCACCGCCGCGTTCGCGGTCGCCGTGCTCCTCGCACCGGTGTCCGCGACCGCCTCCCCCGGTGCCACGGCCCTTCCCGCGAAACCGGTGCCGTCCGGCGGCTCCGACCCCGTACGCGAGCGGGGCGGCAGCGACTCGGCGCTCGCCCGGGCCCGGCCGTACCTGGGCCCGCCGTCCGCCACCGCCGAGGCGCTGCGGCACCAGTCGCCGTCGTTCCACCGGGACCTCGGCTATCCCCGGCACACGGCGCTGAGGACCCCGGCCGTCAACCCGGCCGACAAGTCGATCAAGCTGGGGCTGATTCCGTACCACTCCATCGCGCCCCGTCTCAACGCCCTCCAGAAGCGCAGCGACCGGGTCAGTGTGGAGATCGCCGGCAAGTCGGCCACCGGGCGCGATCTCTATCTCGTCACCGTCACCGAGCCGGAGAGCCGCCACGAGGCGCGCGACCAGGAGCGGATGCGCGAGCGGATCGAGAACGAGCCGGTGTCCGCCGCCCGCGACCGGCGCATCAAGTCGGAGTACAAGACCCCGGTCTTCATCAACAACAACATCCACGGCAACGAGTGGGAGGGCACGGACGCCGCCCTGAAGCTCATCGAGGAGCTGGCGACGGCCAAGGACGCCGGGACGGCGGGCCTGCTGGCGAAGAACCGGATCTATCTCAATGTGACGGCCAACCCCGACGGCCGGGTCGCGGGCACCCGCGCCAACGCCAACGGCTTCGACCTCAACCGTGACTTCATCACCGCCTCCCAGCCCGAGTCCCGGGCGATCCGGCAGCTGGCGATCGACAAGCAGCCCGCGGTGATGCTCGATCTGCACGGCTATGTCAACGGCACGCTGATCGAGCCGACCACCCCGCCGCACGGCGAGAACTACGAGTACGACCTCTTCCTGAAGAACTCCTACGCCAACGCCCTCGGCATGGAGAAGGCCGTCAACGACCTCGGCTACACCGCCGAGAAGGACGGGGTGCGCCCCGCCGAGATCCCCTTCCGGGACCAGGCGGAGGGCTGGGACGACTGGCCGCCGATCTTCACCCCGCAGTACATGCCGTTCCAGGGCGCGGTGGCCTCGCACACCATCGAGTTCCCGATGCGGGTCAACAACAGCTCCTACGACAGCCTGCCGGTGGAGGAGCTGCGCCGGCGGTCCGCGATCAACACCGGGATCGCGGGTGCGGCGATGCGCGCCACGCTCGACTACACCCGGGCGAACCGCGCCTCGGTGATCGCCGACCAGATCGAGACCTTCCGGCGCGGCGCCACCGGCGCGGCGCAGGTGCCGGTCTCCGAGGAGACCGTGCCGGGTGTGCCGGGGATCGGTCCCGAGGACGTCTACACGACCACCTTCCCCCGGGCCTATGTCATCCCGGCCGGCGAACGGCAGCGCAGCGCCACCGCCGCGGCCCGGCTGGTGGACCACCTGGTCGCCAATGACGTCCGGGTCGAGCGGGCGGTGCTGCCGTTCCGGCTCGCCGGGAGGACCCACCCCGCCGGCTCGTACGTCGTGGACATGCGGCAGCCGAAGCGCGGTATCGCCAATGTGATCCTGGCCGAGGGCCGGGACATCAGCCCCGATGTGTCGGCGATGTACGACATCTCGGGCTGGAGCCTCGGGCTGCTGTGGGGCGCGACCGTGGACAAGGCCGTCAGCGGTGAGCTGAGGGTGCTGAGCCGTCCGGTTGACGCCGCGTCGGCGACCGGCTCGGTGGCCCGGCACGGGGATCTGAAGCTGCGGCTGGACGACCCCCGGGAGCTGGCGGCGGTGAACGCGCTGCTCGCGCAGGGCGTGCAGGTCCGGCGTACGTCCGACGGCGCCGCGATCGTGCCCGCGTCGGCGCGCTCGAAGGCGAGGGTGCTCGCCGACCGGCACGGCGTGGCCTTCACGGCGACGCACGAGCGCGGTGTCGCTCCGCTGAAGCGGACCCGGGTGGCCGCCGCGGTGACCTCGGGCGAGCAGTTCGCGCTGCGGGAGATGGGCTTCGACGTGGTGCCGGTGTCGACCTCGGTGCTGAACGCGGGCTTCGACTGGTCGGGCACCGATGTGCTGATGGTGTCGGCCGGGCTCAGTCACGCGGCTCTGACGCCCGCCGCGCGGGACGCCTTCCGGGCGAGCGGGGCCGGTGTGGTCGGCCTCGGCGCGGACGGCGCCGCCTTCACCAGCGCGGCCGGGCTGATCCAGGCCACGGCGGTCGAGGGCAACGGTGACGCCAATGGCGTGGTGCGGGTGTCCAACGCGGGCGGCCCGATCACCGGCGGCGCTCCCGGGCACACCTTCGTCTACTCGCCGGTGTGGTTCACCGGGCTCGGTACGGGAGTGCGGGTGGACCAGTCGTACGGCACCGGGAACCCGCTGGTGTCGGGCCACTGGCGGGCGACCGCCGAGGGCACGGGCGGCCCGGCGGACGCGGCGGGCAGGCCGTCGGTGGTCAGCGGCACATCGGCGTCGGGCACGCCGGTGGCGCTGTTCGGCACGGAGCCGCTGTTCCGCAACCACCCGAAGGGCGCGTTCGCGCAGATCGGGAGGGCGCTGCTGAACCGCTAGGGAGTGCCGTCCGGATCGGGCCCGCGCGCCGGGCACGATCCGGAAGGGACGACCCAGCCGGTTCGGCCCGGTCCGCCTGGTGCGGTACGGGACCGAGGGCCGCGTCCCCGCGGGGGTGCGGCCCTCGGCCGTGCGTCGTCACGCGTCGAGAGAGACGATCATCTTGCCGGTGTTCTCGCCGCGCAGCAGCCCGACGAACGCGTCGTAGCCGTGCTCGATGCCCTCGACCACGGTCTCGTCGTACTTCAGCTCCCCGCTCGCGATCCAGCCCGCGACGTCGCGGACGAACTGCGGCTGGAGGCCGAAGTGGTCGGAGACCAGCAGGCCCTGGAGGCGGAGCCGCTTGCCGATGACCATCGGCAGATTCCGGGGGCCGGGCTCCGGCTCGGTGTTGTTGTACTGGGCGATCATTCCGCAGAGGGCGGCGCGGCCGTGGAGCCTGAGCGAGCCGATCGCGGCTTCGAGGTGGTCGCCGCCGACGTTGTCGAAGTAGACATCGATGCCGTCGGGGGCGGCCTGCTGGAGCTGTTCGGCGACGGAGCCGTTCTTGTAGTTGAAGGCCGCGTCGAAGCCGTACTCCTCGGTGAGGAGCTTCACCTTCTCGTCGGAGCCCGCCGAGCCGATGACCCGGGAGGCGCCCTTGATCCGCGCCATCTGGCCGACCTGGCTGCCGACCGCGCCGGCCGCGCCGGAGACGAAGACCGCGTCCCCCTCCGTGAAGGAGGCGGAGACGAAGAGCCCGGCGTAGGCGGTGAGACCGGTCATGCCGAGCACGCCGAGGTAGGCGGAGAGCGGGGCGAGCGCGGCGTCGACCTTGGTGGCCTGCTCGGCGGGGACCTCGGCGTACTCGCGCCAGCCGAGGTTGTGCACCACGTGGTCGCCGGGCGCGAGGCCCTCGGCGGCGGAGGCGACGACCTCTCCGACCGCTCCGCCCTCCATGGGCCGGTCGAGCTGGAACGGGGGCAGATACGACTTCACGTCGTTCATCCGCCCCCGCATGTAGGGGTCGACCGAGAAGTGCAGGTTGCGCACGAGGACGCGGCCTGCGGCCGGTTCCGGGACCGGTACCTCGCGCAGGGCGAAGTCCTCCTCCTTCGGCCAGCCGTGCGGGCGGGCGACGAGGTGCCATTCACGGGCGGACGCGGGAAGTGCGGACATGCTCGGATGCCTCCTAGAACGTTTCATTACCTGAAACAATCATGTGCCTGGATATTTTATGTTGTCAAGTTTTAACGTAGGCTGTCGCCATGACCACCAGCTCACGCCCCGACCCTCTGACCCTCGAAGTCGTCGATCTCATCGGCACGGTCGTGGCCCGCTACTTCGCGGAGTACGAGGAGGCGGCGGCGCAGCACTCGCTGACCGGCGCGCAGGCGAAGGTGCTCGGGCTGCTCAGCATGGGGCCGACGCCGATGCGGCAGATAGCCCAGAAGATGAAGTGCGAGCCGTCCAATGTCACCGGCATCGTGGACCGGCTGGAGCTGCGCGGCCTGGTCGAGCGCCGGCCGGACCCGCACGACCGCAGGGTGAAGCTGGCGGCGGCCACCGAGGAGGGCGCGAACACGGTGGGCCGGCTCCGCGAGTCGCTGGACTTCGCGCGCGAGCCGCTGGGACGGCTGTCGGAGGAGGAGCGGAGGGCGCTGCGGGATCTCCTGCGGCGGATGCTGGGCGAGGACGTGTAGGGCGCCCGTGAGGGCTGCGGCGGGGGTGCCCGCGGCGCGGGGGCGCCGGGCAGGATGGCGGGTATGACCGCTGCCGCGCCCTTCGGGCCTCTCGACTTCCAGCTCGTCCTGCTGCGCCGGATGGCCGACTTCCAGCCGGAGCTGGTGGAGGGGGCCCGGCGGGAGCTGGGGGCGTCCGTCGCCGGGATGCGGGAGGCGAACCGGCGCTGGCAGGCGATGGTGCGCTCGCCCAGGGGGCGGGCGGCGCTCGCGCGCTACCGGTCGGTGCTGGGCGCACCGGAGAGCGCGGCGCGCCGGCGGATCGGGGATGTGGAGTGCGAGGCGCTGGTGTGGGGGGTGCCGCTCTGGCCGGATCTCCGGTTCGAGGTGCTGGCGGGGGTGAAGGGGGGTGCGGTGTGGAACGAGTGGTTGGTGCGGGCGCCGGGGGTGGCGGGGCCGGAGCTGCGCACGGAGGAGGACCTCGTGCCGTGGGGCTGCACCGTGGAGGAGGCGGGGCGCGCCTTCCCCCCGGCGACCCTGCTGGAGGGGTCGGCGCCGACGCGCCACCGGCTGGCCCTGACCCTCCCGTCCGGGACCCGGCGGGTAGCGGATTTCACCTGGGGCCTCCTCCAACACCTGGAGGCCCCGACCACACCCGGCGCTCCCGGCGCTTGAGCCCCCAGGGCCACAGCAAACCCGCACACCCAGCCCGTCCGGCGCTTGAGGACGGACCCTGAAGCACAGGCCCCCGCACACACCCAGCCCGCCCAGCACTTGCCCCCCGGGGCCACAGCAAACCCGCACACCAAGCCCGCCAAGCGCTTGAGAACCACCCCCGCACACACCCAGCCCGTCCGGCGCTTGAGGACGGACCCTGAAGCACAGGACCCCGCACACTCCCGGCCCACCCGGCACTTGCCCCCTGGGGCCACAGCAAACCCGCACACCCAGCCCGCCAAGCGCTTGAGAACCACCCCCGCACACACCCAGCCCGTCCGGCGCTTGAGGACGGACCCTGAAGCACAGGACCCCGCACACTCCCGGCCCACCCGGCACTTGAAAACACCCCCCCGGGGCCACGGGAAACCCGCACACCCAGCCCGTCCGGCGCTTGAGGACGGACCCCGCGCCACGGGAAACCCGCACTCCCAGCCGGCCCGGCCATCGAGCACGCCCCCTGGAAGCCCAGAACCCCGCGGGCACCCGGGTGGGTGACCCGGCGCGCGGGGCATTGCGGGGCGGTGGACGATGCCAGCAGGCCCCGCACCCGGGAGGACACCCCGTGACCGTCAGTCTCGAACAGCTCCGCCGCTGTCATGTCGCCGTCGACCTCGGCGCCGCCCGCACCCGAGTCTTCGTCAAGGGCGCGGGCCTCGTCGTCGACGAGCCCAGCGTCGCCGCCGTCAACACCCGCACCGGCGCCCTCATCGCCGTCGGCGCCCTCGCCGAGAAGATGACCGGCCGCACCCCCGACTACATCCGCGTCGCCCGCCCCGTCTCCGGCGGCACCGTCGTCGACATCGAGATGGCCCAGCGCATGCTCCGCCACCTCCTCGGCGAGAAGCTCCGCCGCCAGCTCCGCCGCAAACCCCGGCTGCGCGCCGCCGCCTGCACCCCTCATCTCAGCGACCCCCTGGCCCAGCGGGCCGCCGTGGAGACCCTGGTCGGCCTCGGCGCCCGCCGGGTCGAGCTGGTCGACACGCTGATCGCCGCCGCCGTCGGCTGCGGCCTCCCCGTGGAGCAGCCCACCGCCACCATGATCATGGTGTGCGGCGCGGCCACCACCCAGATCGCGGTGCTCTCGCTCGGCGCCATCGTCACCGCCGAGCGCATCCCCGTCGGCGGCAACGCCATCGACCACGCGGTCATCCAGCATCTGCGCACCCAGCACGAGCTGATGCTCCCCAGCCAGTCGGTGCGCCCCCTCCAGCTCGCCCTCCAGAGCAACGGCCTCCACTCCCACGGCCCCGAGTCGACCGAGATCCACGGCCGTGATGTCGCCACCGGCCTCGCGCGCTCGGTGCTGGTGGACACGGCGGCCGTGCGCAACGCCATCCACACCCCGCTCACCTCCGTCATCGACGGCATCGGCAAGGTGCTGCGGGACTGCCCGCCCGACCTCGTCGCGGACCTCGCCGACCGGGGGATCATGATGGTCGGGGGGAGCGCGCTGCTCCCGGGGTTCGACCAGATGCTGCGGGACGCCACCGGGATGCCGGTGCAGATCGCCGAGCGGCCCGACATCTGTGCCGTCCTGGGGCTCGGTGCGATGCTGGAGGGCAAGATCCAGCCACTGGTTCTCAATCCGCTGGCCGGGGTCGACTGAGCGCGGAGACGGGCGGCGGCGTGAGCGAACCGGGCGGGCCCGCGGAACCGGAGCCCCGGCTGCCGGTGCTCCTGGAGGCGTTCCTCGGCGTCGGCACCGATCTGGAACTGCCCGGCACGCTTCAGCAGATCGTGGACACGGCCACCGAGCTGGCCGGGGCCCGGCGCGGCGCACTCGGGGTCGTCGACCCGGAGCACGGGGTGCTGACCGAGCTGTTCACCTCCGGTCTCGGCGAGGCCGAGCGGGACCGGATCGGCCGGGAGGCGCTCGGCCGGGCGCCGGGCAGCGCGGCCGGGCTCATCGGACTGCTCTCCCCGACCCCCGAGCCGGGCGCCGGGGCCGGGGGCGGGGTGCGCTCCCTGCTCGGGGTGGAGATCCGGGTGGACACCGAGGTGTTCGGCACGCTCTATCTCGTCGGCAAGCGCTCGGGCTCGTTCACCGACGAGGATCTCGCCGTGCTGCGGGTCCTGGGCTCCCGGGCGGGGATCGCGATCGGCAACGCCCGGCTGTACGAGAGGGCCCGCCAGCGGGAGCGGTGGATCGCGGGCGCCGCCGCCGTCACCACGGCACTGCTCACCGGGGAGAGCGCGGAGGACGCGCTGATGACCGTGGCCGAGCAGGCCCGCATCCTCGCCCGGGCGACGGCCGGGGTGGTGCTCCAGCCCACCGATGAGGGCGGGATGGAGATCGTCGCCGCGTCCACGGCGCGCGACTCGACCGACTCGACCGACTCGGCCGGCGCGGACAGGGCGGACGTACCGGGCGTACCGGGCGTACCGGAGGAGGGGAGCGAGGAGCAGGAGGAACAGGAGAAGCAGGAGGAGGACATCGTGGGCACCACCATCGCCCCGGGCTCCCCGGTGCTGGTGCAGCTCCTCGGCGGCGAGCCGGTCTTCATCGACGACTCGGCCACCGACCCCCGGATGACGACTCCGGTCCGGACCCGCTTCGGCCCCTCGATGATGCTGCCGCTCCAGAGCGGCGGCCGGCTGATCGGGACCCTCGCGCTGCCCCGGGGGCGGCACGGACGTCCGTACACCGCCGAGGAACGGCTGCTGGCCACGCAGTTCGCCTCCCAGGCGGCGCTGGCGCTGGTCCTCGCCGACGCCCAGCACAACCGTGAGCAGCTCGCGGTGTACGAGGACCGCGACCGGATCGCGCGGGATCTGCACGACCTGGTCGTACAGCGGCTGTTCGCCACCGAGATGATGCTGGAGTCGACCCGGCGGCGGGCGGCGGGCGACGACTCCGACGAGCTGCTGGGCCGGGCGGTGGACGAGCTGGACTCGACCATCCAGGAGGTGCGGACTGCGATCTTCGCTCTCCAGCAGCCGCCGGCCGAGATCCCGACGAGCTTCCGGGGCCGGGTGCTGCGGGAGACGGCCGGGGCCTCCGCGCTGCTCG
This sequence comes from Streptomyces sp. NPDC001889, assembly GCF_053594535.1. Lineage (NCBI taxonomy): Bacteria > Bacillati > Actinomycetota > Actinomycetes > Kitasatosporales > Streptomycetaceae > Streptomyces > Streptomyces sp. NPDC001889. The sequence goes on along the minus strand of NZ_JBSFER010000032.1, from coordinate 21,388 downwards.
GCTTCCGGCCGTCGGTACGGTTCCGGGGCGCGGTGGACGCCCTGGTGCGGGAGCCGGTGGACGGGCAGTTGCTGGCCGCGCTCCGGGCGGCCCTGGCGGCGGCGCACCGGCGGGCGGACGTCACCTCGGTGGAGGTGGACATCGACGCGGCGGCCCGCCTCCCGGACGGCCGCACGGGCATCCGGCTGGTGGTGACCGACAACGGCCGCCCCGAGCCCGGCGACACGGACGACACGGCCGGCACCGACGGCACCGACGACACGGCCAGCACCGACGGCGCCGGGCGCCCCGGACGGACCGGCACCACGGTCACCTGGGAGGCCCCTCGCTGACACCGCGCGGGCACCGGAGGGGCTGTGGCGGATGGACGCCAACCCGCCCTGCGGGGCTCGTCCGCTGGCTAGTCTTCAGCCATGCGAATGACACTGGGAGCGACCCGGACGCACCACCCCACGGCATGAGACCCGGGCCCCCCGCGCACCGGCGGGCCCCTCGGGCGGCCACCCTGCTCGGATGGCTGGTGACGGGCTCCGTCCTGCTGGCCGCGCTGCTGGCGCTCGCCCTCTGCGGGACGCTGGTGTGGTGGCTGGAAGTGGGCTGAGCCGGTCCCCGGCCGGCCTCGGCGAGGCCCTGCCCTCCCCCCTCCCTCTGGAGACGGATATGGAGAACGACGAGTGAGTGACCTCTTCCCCGCCCTGAGCGGCGCCCCGGACCGGCCGGCCCTGCGCTTCGGGGAGCGCGCCCTGACCTATGGGGAGCTGACGGGCGCCGCCGGTTCGCTGGCGGTGCGGATCGGGGGCGCGTCCCGGGTAGCGCTCTGGGCCACCCCCACCCTGGAGACGGCGGTGGGGGTGGTCGCCGCGCTGCTCGCCGGGGTCCCCGTGGTGCCGCTCAACCCGAAGACGGGCGAGCGCGAGCTGGGGCACATCGTCGCGGACAGCGCGCCGGTGGCGGTGCTCGCCGGGCCCGGGGAGCAGCTGCCGGGGTCGCTGGCCGGTCTGGAGCGGATCGACATCCCGGTGAGCGGAAGCGCGGGGCCGCTGCCCGAGGACCCCGGGCCGCTCTCCCCGGCGCTGATCGTCTACACCTCGGGCACCACGGGACCCCCCAAGGGCGCGGTCCTCCCCCGCCGCGCCGTCGCCACCTCGCTGGACGCGCTGGCGGAGGCCTGGGCCTGGACCGGTGACGACGTGCTGGTCCACGCGCTGCCGCTGTTCCATGTCCACGGCCTGGTCCTGGGCGTGCTGGGCCCCCTGCGCCGGGGCGGCTCCGTGCGGCACCTGGGCCGCTTCTCGGTGGCGGGCGCCGCCCGGGAGCTGACGGCCGGCGGCACCATGCTCTTCGGTGTGCCCACGATGTACCACCGGCTGGCCGAGGCCCTCGGCGGCGACCCGGAGCTGCGCAAGGCCCTGGCGGGCGCCCGGCTGCTGGTGTCGGGTTCGGCCGCGCTCCCGCTCCACGACCACCAGCGCATCGAGGCGGCGACGGGCCGCCGGGTGATCGAGCGCTACGGCATGACGGAGACGCTGATGAACACCAGCGTGCGGCTGGACGGGGAGCCCCGGCGGGGTTCGGTCGGGACGCCGCTGCGCGGTGTCGAGCTGCGGCTCACCGAGGAGGACGGCTCCGTTGTCACGGCGTACGACGGTGTGACCATCGGCGAGATCCAGGTGCGCGGCGAGCATCTCTTCACCGGGTATCTGAACCGCCCGGACGCCACGGCCGCCGCTTTCGACGGGGACTGGTTCCGCACCGGCGACATGGCCGTCCGGGACCCGGACGGCTCGGTCCGCATCGTCGGCCGCCGGGCCACCGACCTCATCAAGAGCGGTGGCTACAAGATCGGCGCGGGTGAGATCGAGAACGCCCTGCTGGAGCACCCGGGTGTCCGCGAGGCCGCGGTGACCGGCGAGCCGGACGCGGATCTGGGTGAGCGGGTGGTGGCGTGGATCGTCCCGGCCGACGCGGGCGCCCCGCCCTCCGCCGAGGAGCTGGCCGGGCATGTGGCCGCTCAACTGGCCCCGCACAAGCGCCCCCGCACGGTCCGGTTCCTGCCCGCCCTGCCGCGCAATGACATGGGCAAGATCATGAAGCGGGCGCTGGAGGCTCCCTGAGACCGGGCCGTTCGAGCACTGTTCGAATTGAGGGGCTCTCGGCGCGCGGGCTCCTCCGGGGGCGCCTAGCGTGAAGGGAGGCAGCCGCTCCGGGCTGCCCCTTCGCCGCGGAAGGAGCCGCACCATGGCCGTACGACCGGAGGGCACACCCTGCTGGGCGGACGCGATGTTCCCCGACCTGGAGGCAGCGAAGAGGTTCTACGGCGAGCTGCTGGGGTGGACGTTCGGCGAGAGTTCCGCGGAGTTCGGCCACTACACCCAGGCGACCCTGGACGGCAGGGCGGTGGCCGCCGTCTTCCCCCGGGACCCGGGCACCGACACCCCGGCCGCCTGGAACCTCTACTTCGCCACCCCGGACGCGGAGGCCACGGCATCGGCGATCCGGGAGAACGGCGGCGAGCTGGTCAAGGAGCCCATGACGGTCGCGGACTTCGGGAGGATGGTGGTCGCGAGGGACCCCAGCGGGGTGTACTTCAGCGCCTGGCAGGCCGGCGCCCACGAGGGCTTCGAGACGACGGGCGAACCGGGCTCCTACGCCTGGGCCGAGGTCTGCACCCGCGAGGAGCGGAAGGCGGACTCCTTCTTTCCCGTGGTCTTCCCGTTCCAGGTGGAGCGGATGGAGAGCGAGCGGGTCGACTACCGGTTGTGGCGGGTCGGCGGCGAGCCGGTGGGTGGCCGGCTGAAGATGTCGGACAACTTCCCGCCGGAGGCGCCCCCGTTCATCAATGTGTACTTCTCGGTGGCGGACACCGACGCGGCGGTCGCCACCGTCCGCAGCCTCGGCGGCCAGTTGCTGTACGGGCCGAAGGACAGCCCCTTCGGGCGGTTCGCCCCGGTCATGGACCCGCAGGGAGCGGTGTTCACCGTGATCGACACCGGGACGCGCGCGGGCGAGATGCCCGCCTTCTCCTGACACACCCGCTCCCCACGCCGGTACTCCGGCCCGCCCGGAAGGACACCTCCGGACGGGCCGGGATTCCCGGGAGCGGAGTCGTCACCGCGGCCCGGCGGACTCCTCGGTGTCCGGGAGCCCGGCGGGGCGGGCCGCGCCGGACTCCCCGCCGCTGTCCCACACCCGGTCGGAGCGGGCCGAGCGGGGCGCGCCGCCGGCGCTGCCCCGGGCCGGGGCCTGAAGCTCCGGCAGCAGCGGGGCCCCCGGGCCGGACCGGGCGCGCCGCTCGGCCGGGGCCGACGCCTCCACCTCGCGGGTGTCCGCCGTGCCGGTGGCGGCGCGGGGCGTCAGCCGGGGCGTCATGACCGAGGCGTGTGTCAGCCAGCGCTGGGCCCGGGAGCCGTCACGGGGCCGGGCCACCACATCGGCCCCGGCCTCGGACGAGCCGGGGGCCACGGCCAGCCGGCCGTCCCAGTGCGGGATCAACTGGCCCCGCACGGTGAGGTCGTACCGCACGGCCCCGCCCGACCGCTCCCTGTCGCCCCTGCCGTCCCCGCCGCCCCTGTCGCCCTTGCCGTCCCCGCCGTCCCGGCTGTCCTTGCCGTCCCTGTCATCCCTGTCGTCCCGGCCGTCCTTGCAGGGTGTGAGGGTGAGTACGCCGTCCTGGGAACGGGAGTTGAGACAGAGTCCGGGCGCGGCGGCGGAGCGCAGCAGGCCGTCCTGCTCGTGAATCCACTTCTGGGTGAGGGAGTGGGAGCAGTCGGCGGTGGTGGCCGCGGCGTCCCGGCGGGCCCGCTGCTCGCGCAGATCGAGGCAGAGGCCCGACCCGGCGTGGTGGAAGTGGATGGTGACCGGGCCCGGCGGGTGGGCGGCCGCGGTCGCCGACGGCAGCGGGCCCGGGGTGACGGTCACCCGGTCGCTGGGCACGGGGGAGGCCGACGCGGTGCCGGCGGGCGCCGCCACCCCGTCCGTGTCGCCGCCCTGGAGTCCGCTGACGACAGTGGCGGCGACCAGCAGCCCCGTGGCCGCTCCGACCCCGGTGACCAGGGCCGAGCGCCCCTGCCGGGAGAGCCCGCGGCCCCGGGGCCGGCGGGGTGCCGGGGGCCCGGCGGCAGATCGCTCCGGCCGCTCCGGTGGCGCCGCGCCGGCCGGCCGGCGCCCGGTTCCGCGTACCGCCGCCGCCCGCGCCTGGTAGCGGGCGTTTCTGCGGGTGGGGCGTGAGTCCAGATAGGGCTGCGCGGCCGGTCCGAGCACCGCCTGGGCGAGGAGCAGGGGGAGCCGTCCGTCGCGGTGGTCGAGCTGTTCGGCGGCGAACCGGCAGTGCGGGCAGCCGACGGGGTGCGAGCGCATATCGGGGGGCAGTTCACCGCCCCGGCGCAGGCTCACATCGAGCAGCCGATTGTAGTGGCGGCATTCGCACTCGGGTGCGATTTCCAGATGGGCGCGGAGAATCCCGGCCCTGAGCATTTCGTGCGCCTGGCCGAGCTGGACGGCCGCGCCGCGCGGATGCATCGCGAGTAAACCCGAGGGTAGGGATATGTCCTCCGCCTCGGCCTCGGTATGCCACAGGAGGCATTGCGCGGGGCCCGGCAATGCCAGAAAGGCCCGGGAGACCAGCAGGCGATTCTCCGGCAGGGTGAACATGCCGACGGGAACGGTGCGGCCGGTCTCGGGATTCTGGAGTTCGGGCAGCGCGGTAACCCGTTCATCGGCCGCCCAGCCCTTGGCGATATGCCGGGCGGTCAGCAGAAGAAGCGGACGGAGTGCGGCGGTCGTGCGAACTCGCCGGAGATTCTCCAGCACTCTGCTGAAGGCGGCGGTGGTGAGGAGAGCGGCGGCCTTCGCCGACGGTGTGCCGATCGCGGCATAGTCGTGGACCGGCTGCCAGTGTCTCGCCAGCAGCGCCGCCACCGGCCGGGCGTCGCCTCGATCGGCCCCGGCGCGCACCGCGGCGGCCAGGCCCTCGTCGGACGAGGCGGAGTCGAGACCGGTGCGGGCAGGGGGAACGGAACCCTGAGGGCGGGGATTTCGCATAGGACGTCTTTCCATCCTGGGCATTGCGGTGGGGGGTTGGGGCAGTGCCGTGCGGCCCGGAGCCGGCGGACCGGGGATTCGGGTCAATGGAGGCGTCGAGGCCATCGAGGTCGTCGGGGTCGGGAAAAGTCCAATGAGGTCCGGTGAAGTCCGGTGAAGTCCGGTGAAGTCCGTCGGCATGGGTCGGGGGCGGCTGGGTCACTGCGCACGTACCGCGACCGGACCGCCGAATGGGAGAGCGGATACCGGCTCTGCACCGCCACCCATGCGAACGGCCGCACAAAACCGGCCGTGTTCGGACGTGAGAGGGCTCACTTTCGCACAACCGCCGGTGCGGAACAAGAGTTCAAGAAGCCGCCGAAAGAGCTGAGTTGACCGGCTCAGAGCGGAGTGAGAACAACCTCTGTGGCCTTGACACTCGTCCACACGGCGGTGCCGTCGACGAGACCGAGTTCGGTGGCGGCCCGGGGGGTGATCTCGGCGACCAGATCGGGGGCCCGCGCCGAAGTGATCAGTACGCGCAGTCTGCTGCCACTGGCGGTGATCTCCCCCACCGTGCCCGGCCAGACATTGCGCGGACTGCCCCCGGGCCGCTCCCGGTGCACGGATACCGCCTCGGGAGCGATGACGGCGAGCGCCTCGACCCCGGGGGCGAGGGGTTCCGCGACGGTCAGCCGCCCGCCGCCGGGCAGCGCGAGCCCGGACTCGGTGGTGGTGCCGGCCCAGGCGTTGCGGCCGAGCATCCTCGCCACCCACGGGGAGCGCGGCCGGCGGGCGACCTCGGCGGGAGAGGCGTCCTGGAGGGTCCGGCCCTCGTCCAGGACCAGAACCCGATCGGCGAGGGAGAGCGCCTCCACCGGGTCGTGGGTGACGATCAGACAGACCCCGCCGAAGCCTTCGAGATGGGTGCGCAGGGTGTGGCGCACCCGGGCGCGGGTCGTCTGGTCGAGCGCCGCCAGCGGCTCGTCGAGCAGCAGCAGCCGGGGGCGGGCGGCCAGGGCGCGGGCGAGGGCCACCCGCTGGGCCTGCCCCCCGGAGAGCTGCGCGGGCCGGCGCGCGGCGAGATGCCCGACCCCGAGGCGGTCCAGCCACTCCTGGGCACCGCGCCGGGCCTCGGCGCGCGGCACGCCCTGGGCGCGCGGCCCGTACGCCGTGTTGCCGAGGGCGCTCAGCCGCGGGAAGAGCGCTCCGTCCTGCGGGACCCAGGCGACGCCCCGCCGGTGCGGTGGCAGCCCGGTGACATCGTCGCCGCCGAGGCGGAGCACGGCGTGGGCGCGGGGCGTGAGGCCGAGGAGGGCCCGCAGCAGGGTGGTCTTGCCCGCGCCGTTGGGCCCGACGACGGCGATCGTGGTACCGGGCCCGGCATCGAGGGTGAGCCGGTTGAACCCGGTCAGCTCGGCGTGCAGCGGCCAGAGTCCACCGGGCGACGGCGGTACGAGGACGGGGACGAGGGTGCCCTCGGGGGCGGGCCCGGGAGCGGCAGCGGGAGCGGGGGTGCCCGCGGCAGCGGGAGCGGGGGTGCCCGCGGCAGCGGGAGCGATCGGGGGTTCCGGCGCGGGCTCCTCGGGAACCTCCGCCCGGTGACCGGGCCCCTCCGCCCCGGCCCCGGCTCCCTGGGTCCACCGCCCGCGCAGACCGATGAGTACCGCCATCGCGATGCCCAGGAGCAGCAGGGAGAGGGAGGTCGCCGCCTCGGGCCGCTCCTGGAGGAGGAGATAGACCTGGAGCGGCAGGGTCTGGGTCTCCCCGGGCAGATTCCCGGCGAAGGTGATGGTCGCGCCGAACTCGCCGAGCGCTCGGGCCCAGGTGAGCGCGGCGCCGGCGATCAGCCCGGGGGCGACCATCGGCAGGGTGACGGTGAAGAACACCCGTACCGGAGAGGCACCGAGGGAGGCCGCGGTCTCCTCGTAGCCGGGGCGCAGTCCGCCGAGCGCGCCTTCCAGGCTGATGACCAGGAACGGCATCGCGACGAAGGTGGCGGCGACCACGGCGCCGGAGGTGTGGAAGGGAAGGGTGATGCCGAAGGTGCTCTCCAGCCAGGGGCCGGCGACGCCCCGGCGCCCGAAGGCGAGCAGGAGGGCCACGCCCCCGACGGTGGGCGGCAGCACCATCGGCAGCAGCACCAGGGAGCGTACGAGCGCCTTGCCGCGGAAGGGGACCCGGGCGAGCACCCAGGCGAGCGGCACCCCGAGGAGCAGGGAGAGGCCGAGCGCCCAGAACGAGACGAGGAGGGAGAGCCGCAGCGCCTGAAGGACGGCCGGGCTGCTCAGATGCGTACCGAGGTCGGCCCACTCGGTGCGGAGGAGAATCCCGGCGAGCGGCAGCAGCAGGAACGCGATGGCGAGGAGCGCGGGGACGGCGAGCGCCAGGGGGACGCGGGTGCCGGCGGGGCCCTGGGGGCGGAGGCGCTTCAACGGGGTTCCTGGTGTGCGTGGGGTACGCGGTGCGGTTGCCGTGCTCGGGTGCGGTCGGTGTGCTCGGGTGCGGTCGGTGTGCTCGGGTGCGGTCGGTGTGCTCGGGGCATTCGGTGTGCGTGCGGTCCATGGTGCCCGGTGCACGGGCCGTTCGCTCCCGCGCACCGGCGGCGGCCGGGGTCAGGGCTTCTGGAAGCCCGCGTCCCGGAGAATCCGCTGTGCCTCGGGCCCGCTCAGCCAGGTCACGAACGCGGCGGCGGCCTCGGAGTGCTTCGAGGTCTTGAGGGTCGCGGCCGGGTACTGGGCGATGGCGTTCTGTCCGTCCGGGATCTCGACCGCGTCCACCTTGTCCTCGGCGGTGGCCGCGTCGGTCTTGTAGACGAGCCCGGCGTCTGCCTCTCCCATCTCGACCTTGCTGAGCACGGCCCGCACATTGGGCTCCTGGGAGACCGGCTTCACGGTGATCTTCTGGGCGCCGAGAATCTGCTCGCTGTAGCGGCCCACCGGCACCTCGGGCGCGGCCAGGACCACCTTCAGCTCGCTGTCGGCCAGGTCCTTCAGCTCGTCGATCCCTTCCGGGTTGCCCTCGGTGGTGGCGATCACCAGCCGGTTCTTCGCGATGACGGTCGGGGTGCCGGTGTCGTCCCCCAGCCGGTCCATCGTCTTCGTGTCGGCGGTGACCAGGGCGTCCGCGGGGGCGCCCTGTCCGACCTGGGCCGCCAGTTCCTGCGAGCCGGCGAAGGAGAAGGTCACCTCGGTGCCGGGGTGCTTCTTCTCGTAGGCGGCGCCCGCGGTCCTGAAGACATCGGTGAGGGAGGAGGCCGCCAGCACCACCAGCTCGGCCTTCGGCGGGGCGCCGCCGGTGCCGGAGGCCCGGGGGCTGTCGCCCGCCGCGCCGTCCTCGTCGGTGCCGCAGGCGGCGAGCGGCACGAGCAGCGCCGCGGTGAGAGCGGCGGCGAGGGCACGGCGGTTCATGGAGGTCTCTCCTTGTCGGGGTGGTGAAGCGGTGGACCGGCGGGCCGGGAGCGGGGTCGCCGTGCGGTCAGGTCCGGTCGATGTGCACATTGGTCGACTTCACCCGGGCGGTGGCCCGCATTCCGACCTCAAGACCCAGTTCCTCGACGGCTTCCCTGGTCAGCAGCGATACGAGCCGGTGCGGACCGGCCTGGATCTCGACCTGGGCGGCGACATCGCCGAGCTTCACGGCGGTGACGATGCCGGGGAAGGCGTTGCGCGCGGAGGTGTACGGGGTCTCCTCCTCACCGCCGGTCTGGGCGACCTCGATGGAGAAGGCGGCGAGATCCCGGCCGTCGATCAGCCGGCGCCCGCTCTCGTCACGGTGGGTCGCGACCCGGCCCGCGTCCGCCCAGCGGCGCGCGGTGTCGGGGCTCACGCCGAGGAGACGGGCGGCCTGACCAATGGTGTAGGACTGCATATGCGACACGTTAGGCGTCCCGGGGTCGCATATACAAGGTGATATGCAGGGATGACCTGGCCTCTGCGCATACCGGAGCCGACAGTCCCGGCCTGCCCGGGGCCCCTCGTGGGTACGGCGGCGCGACCGGCTACGGGCTCCGGGCACGGGCAGGGGCATTCTGTACGGGCAGGGGCACGGGCACTCCGCACAGGCACAGGCGCTCTGTACGGGCAGGGGCACGGGCACTCCGCACAGGCACAGGCGCTCTGTACGGGCAGGGGCACGGGCACTCCGCACGGGCACGGGCTCCGCGCACGGGCCTCAGCCGAGGATCTTCCGCTCGTACGCCACCGCGACCGCCGCCGCCCGGTCCTTGACGCCCAGCTTGCCGTAGACATGGGTGAGATGGGTCTTCACCGTCGCCTCGCTGATGAACAGCTCCCGCGCGATCTCCCGGTTCGGTGTGCCCCGCGCGACCAGGACGAGCACCTCCCGCTCCCGGGCGGAGAGCGCCGCGCGGGCCGGGCCGGCGGGGGTGCGCACGGCGGTGACCAGGCGGGAGGCGACCGCCGGGGAGAGGACCGTACGCCCCTGGGCGGCGGCGCGCACCCCGGCGACGAGGTCCTCGCGCGGGGCGTCCTTGAGCAGATAGCCCGTGGCGCCGGCCTCGATCGCGGGGAGTGTGTCGGAGTCGGTGTCGTAGGTGGTGAGGACCAGGACACGCGGGCGCGGCCCGCGCCGGGCCAGCTCCCTGATCGCGTCGACACCGTTCCCACCCGGCATGCGCAGATCCATCAGAACGACATCCGGGTCGAGTTCGGCGGCGCGCGCGACGGCCTCGGTGCCGTCCGCCGCCTCGCCGAGGACCGTGAAGCCGTCGACGGACTCGAACAGGCCACGCAGCCCGTCGCGGACGACGGGGTGGTCGTCCGCGATCACGAGGGTGATGGCCCCGTCCGTCCGTTCAGTGGTCATGGCGGACCAACGGTACCCGGGCCGAGACGGCGGTTCCGCCGCCCGGCTCGGACTCCACCGTGACCTCGCCCGCGACGCGTTCGGCGCGGGCCCGCATCCCGGCCAGGCCGAAGCCGCCGCTCCGGGTGCGCGCGGGCGGGTCGAGCGGGTCGAAGCCGCGGCCGTCGTCGCGCACGTCCAGGGTGACCTCGCCGTCCATGAAGGAGAGGGTGACACCGGCGCGGCTCGCGCCCGAGTGCCGTGCGGCGTTGGCGAGGGCCTCCCCCGCGATCCGCAGGAGCGTCCCCGCGATCTCGTCGTGCAGCGGCTCGGCGGTGCCGGTGACGGTGAACCCGGCGGCCACTCCCGTACGGCGGGACCAGGCGGCGACCGTGTGCCTCAGCGCCTCCGGCAGCGTCGCGTCGTCCAGGTCCGACGGGGCGAGGTCGTGGACGGAGCGGCGGGCCTCGCCGAGGCTGTACCGGGCCAGCTCGGTGGCCCGGTCGAGGTGTTCACGGGCCCGCTCCGGGTCGGATGCGCCGGCGACCACCCGGAGCTGGGCGATGATCCCCGTCAGCCCCTGTGCGAGGGTGTCGTGGATCTCGGCGGCGACGCGCCGGCGCTCGTCGGCGATGCCCGCCTCCCGCGCCTGGAGCACGAGTTGGGTGTGGAGGGCGGCGTTCTCGTCCAGGGCCTCCTGGAGAGCCGTGTTGGTGCGCTCCAGTTCGGCGATGGTGGCGGCCTGGGCGCTGCTGCGCTCGGTCTCCTTCTCCTCCAGATGGCCCATGACGGAGACCAGCACCAGATTGAAGACGAACAGCGCGCCGAACGCGGCCCAGCCGACCGCCCCCTTGGGCGGCAGCCCACCGGACTGCGCCCCGGCCAGGGTGATGGCCGTGGCGGCCAGGCCCGGCCAGAGCAGGGGGCGCGGCAGCAGCCGGTCGGCGCCGAGGTACCCGACGGACGCGTAGAACGCGAAGAAGGGGTTGAGCCAGGTCAGGGCGGAGGCGATGGCCCACCGCACGCCGTAGTGGACGGCGTCGGCCCGGCACGGCGCCGTGCGCCCGGGCGGCACCCGGCCGCCCCCGCCGCGCCGGATGTCCAGCGCGAGGGCCGCCGCGACCAGGGCTCCGGTCGCGTACCAGTCGGCGCGGCCCATGCCGACGACCTCGCCCGTCGCCAGCGCGAGCAGCAGACTGAAGCAGAGCAGGGAGCGGGGAGCGTACCGCTGGAGCGCCCGCTGCCGTTCCTCGACCGCCGCCCCGGCCGCCGCGTGCCCGGGGCCCCCGCGCGCGACCGTATCCGCCACCTGCCCGGACACCCCGCCCCTGACCGCATCCACCTCCGCCCCCTCCTCCGCCCCTGCGTCCCCATCCGCCACGCGCCCGAACGCCCTGTCCGTACCGCTTCTTCCGCCGCCCACCGCGCCGCCCATCCCCTCAGTCTGCGGGGCCGGGACCGCGCGCGGTCAACGGCTTCCCCGAGCCCGTGTCCGCCGCGCGCCCACTCCCCGGGGCCCTCACTCCCAGCGGAACCAGCGCCCCGCCGCACCGATCAGCACCACCGCCCAGAGCGCGAGGACACCGAGGTGCGACCAGGCGGGCCAGTCGCCCGCCGCGGCATCGCCGAGAGCCCGCGCCGCGGCGCCGAACGGCGTGCCCTCGACGACGGCCGCCAGCGCGTCCGGCATCGCCTGCACGGGCATCCACACGCCCGCGCAGAACATCGAGGGGAAGAAGATCACCGAGCCGATCACATGCGCGGCCTTCGTCGTGCCGGAGAGCGCGGAGACGAGAGCGCCCAGGCAGAGCGCGACGGCGACGGACAGCACCAGCGCGAGCAGATACCCGGCGACCTGTCCCGGCAGCCGTACGCCGAAGGCGGCGCGGCCCACGGCGAGCGCGAGCACCGCCGAGGCCAGAGCGGCGGCCCCGTGGATTCCCATCTGCGCGCCGAGCACGGCGGCGGGCCGCACCGGAGTCGTCGACATGCGCCGCAGGATGCCGCGCTCGCGGTATCCGGTGATGACCGGCGGCATGGTCTGGAGACCCGCCACGATCATGCCGAGCAGCACCGTGACGGGCCCATAGGTGTCGATGACCCGCAGGCCGCCGAGAGCCTCGTCGGGCTCGCGGAAGGAGGGGATGGAGCCGAGGATCACCAGCAGGCCGGTGGGGAAGGCCAGAATCCAGAAGAGACTGCCGGGCTCGCGGCGGAAGAGCCGGAACTCGGCGGTGAGCACGGCGCGTTCGGCGGAGCGCGCGGCGGGCACGGGAGCGGTGGCGCTGGTGCGGGTGCGGGCGCTGGTGCGGGTGCTCATGAGAGGGCGGCTCCTGAGGTGAGGTCGAGAAAGGCGTCGTCCAGCGTGGCGTCGGAGACCCGGAGCCGGCGGGCGGTGATGTGCCGGCGGGCGAGCAGGGTGATGACGGCGTCGACGGTCTCGTCGGTGCCGCCGAGCGTCACCCGGCCGTCCTCGCACACCACCGAGGCGAGCCCGGGCAGGGAGCCGAGGTCGGCGTCGCCGAGCGGTTCGGAGGGGGTGAACGCGATCACGGTCGCCCCGGCGGACCGGCGGATCAGCCCGTCCGGGGTGTCGAGCGCGGCGACGCGCCCCTGGTGGATCACGGCGATCCGGTCGCAGAGCCGCTGCGCCTCCTCCATGAAGTGGGTGACGAGGAGAACGGTGACCCCGCCGGCCCGTACGTCCTCGATGAGCTGCCAGGTGTCGCGGCGGGAGCGCGGGTCGAGCCCCGTGGTCAGCTCGTCCAGCACGACCACCCGCGGGTTGCCGACGAGGGCGAGCGCGATGAAGAGCCGCTGCTTCTGACCTCCGCTGAGCTGGGCGAACCGGGTGCCCAGCTGGTCGGTGAGCCCCAGCCGCTCGGCCAGGGGCCGCCAGTCGGCGGGGGCCGGATAGCACGCCGCGTACAGCTCCAGCGCCTCCCGCGCGGTCAGCTTCGGCTGGAGCTCGCTCTCCTGGAGCTGGGCGCCGAGTATCCGGGTGAGCGCCCGGTGATCCCGTACGGGATCGAGCCCGGCGACCCGGACCCGGCCGCGGTCGGGCACCCGGAGCCCTTCGACGCATTCGACGGTGGTGGTCTTCCCCGCGCCGTTCGGGCCGAGGATTCCGAAGATCTCGCCCTCCTCGACGGCGAACGAGACCCCGTCCACGACGGTCCGCCCGGCATACGACTTGCGCAGCCCGGCGACTTCGATGAGTGGTGTACTGGTCATGGGCCGAGCCTGCCGGGGCGGCGGCCCCCGGGGCATCGCCCATCGCGCTCGAAGGCGCATCAACCGATCGGTTGACCCACCCCCTCGACCCGTCGGCCGGGGCGGGCACGGCCCGGGAAACGACGGAGCGCCCCTGACCGGTGCCTGACCAGTAGGAGCGCTCGACCGCTGGTGGGAACGATTCATCGAACAAACGTTCACCGTGGGGCGGGTGGGACTCGAACCCACGGCCGACGGATTATGAGTCCGCTGCTCTAACCGGCTGAGCTACCGCCCCTAACGGCGCGTCGCGCACAAATGTGCGCGCCGTCTGCCGCAGCATAGCCGCTCATACGATCTCCTGCTTCGGATGGTCGGCATCGCTCGTGGGGGAAGACGGCGCTGCCCGCCGCCAGGTTGCCCGGCGGTCCGGAACAGCTCGGGAACGGGTTCGGAACAGGTCCGGAACATACGAAAAAGGACCCTCAAGGGGTCCTCTTCCGTGGTGGCTCCCCCGGCTGGACTCGAACCAGCAACCCTCCGGTTAACAGCCGAATGCTCTGCCAATTGAGCTACAGGGGACCGCGCTCCCCCGACTGGACTCGAACCAGTAACCTGCCGGTTAACAGCCGGCTGCTCTGCCAATTGAGCTACAGGGGATTGCGTCGCGTGCACCGAACGTACCTACCGGGGGGCTCCCGGAGGGCGTGCGCTCGCTGCGACACATACATTAGCGCAAGCAGGGGGGTGCTCCGCCAATCGGTATGGTCCTGGGTGATCACGGGTCGCGCCGGGTAGACGGGCAGGCACGTACGCAACCGAAGGGTGGCAGCGCCATGCGGTACAAGCTCACATTCGTGGTCGGACTCGCCATCGGCTATGTGATCGGGACACGGGCCGGTCGCGAGCGTTACGAACAGATGAGAAAGAGCGCCCGGCAGTTCTCCCAGAACCCCGCCGTGCGCAACGCGGCCGAGTCCGCGGTGCAGAGCGGGCGCGAGGTCGCGGGCAAGGCCCTGCACACCGTGAGTACCAAGGTCGGCGACCGCATCCCCGAGTCGGTCACGGAGCGGGTGAGGTCCCTGCGGGAGCGCGGTTCCGGCGTCGAGGACGACTGGGGAACCAGCAACACCTGACATCCGGCACTCCCCGGGTGGGGCAGAATCTGTTCCATGGGGATAGTCGCCGGCTTGGACAGTTCATCTGCGTTCACCCAGATCGTCGTCTGTGACGCGGACACGGGTGCCGTGCTGCGGCAGGGCTATGCCCCGCACCCCGTGGACCCGAAGGCCGGGGAGATCGACCCGCAGGCCTGGCTGCTCTCGCTCGGCGAGGCGGCGGCCGGCGGGCTCCTGGAGGGTGTGGAGGCCATCGGGGTCTCCGCGCAGCAGCACGGCCTGGTCCTCCTGGACCAGCAGGGATCGCTGGTCCGCCCCGCGCTGACCGGCAACGACAAGCGCGCGCAGGTCGCCGCCGCCGATCTGATCGACGCGCTCGGCGGGCGCCGGGCCTGGGCCGAGGCCGTCGGCTCGGTGCCGCAGGCCGCGCACCCGGTGGCCAAGCTGCGCTGGCTGGCGCGCACCGAGCCCCAGTCGGCGCAGCGGGTGGCGGGAGTGCTCCAGCCGCACGACTGGCTCGTGTGGCAGCTGCTCGGCCGCCCCGCCCGCCGGACCACCGACCGCGGCGGCGCCTCCGGCACCGGCTACTGGTCGGCGGCCACCGGCTCGTACCGCCCCGATCTGGTCGAACTGGCCCTCGGTCACCAGTGCGCGCTGCCCGATGTGCTCGGGCCCGCCGAGTCGGCCGGCACCACCCCCGAGGGGCTGCTCATCTCCGCCGGCACCGGCGAGACGATGGCCGCGGCCTTCGGGCTCGGCGTCGCCTCCGGGGACGCGGTGGTCTCACTCGGAGCCTCCGGTTCCGTGATGGCCGTCCACCACGAGGCGCTGGCCGACCCCAACGGCATGATCACCTCGTACGCCGACGCCACCGGGATGCATCTGCCGGTGGTGCACACCCTCAACGCGGTGCGGGCGCTGCGCGGCGCCGCCGAGATGCTCGGCCTCGACGACCTCGACGCCCTCTCCGAGCTGGCGATGAAGTCCACCCCCGGCGCTTCGGGGCTGGTTCTGCTGCCGTATCTGGAGGGCGAGCGCACCCCCAGGCTGCCGCACACCGCCGGCACGCTCAGCGGGCTGCGGCGCGAGTCGATGAAGCCCGAGCACCTGGCGCGGGCCGCCTTCGAGGGAATGCTCTGCTCGCTCGCCGACGCGATGGACGTGCTGCGCGGACGGGGTGTGGAGGTGCGCCGGGTCTTCCTGCTGGGCGCGAGCGCGGGGCTGCCCGCCGTGCAGGCCGCGGCTCCGGGAATCTTCGGCGCGCAGGTGGTCGTGCCCGAGCCCGCCGACTACGCGGCGCTCGGCGCGGCCCGGCAGGCCGCCTGGGCGCTCGGCGCCGCGCGGGGGACGCTGTCGCCGGCCGCCCCGCCGGTCTGGCAGGACGCCGTCGTGCGCGTGCTGGAGCCCGGTGACGAGACGGCCGTGGGCCAGGCGGTGCGGCAGCAGTACAGCGCGACGCGGGAGCAACTGCACCCCGGGGCCTTCGGTCCGGCACACTGAGACGGGGTGCGCCGATGCTCCGAGACGGGACGCACCGAGACGGCGTGGCCCGGGCCGCGCGGGTGGCCCGGGGCGGCGCGCATGTCCCGGGCGGCGCGGGCCGCGGGCAGGGCGGGTCCCGGAAGCACGGGCCGCGCGGGCCGATGGGCCGGGGCGGGCGCGGTGATCGCCCCGGCGCGCGAGCCCCGGCGCGGCGGGTGTGACTTGACCCGCCCTTGAAACAAACCGTTGGGGTTCACGGGCTCCGGTGCAGCAAGATGGTGAGGCCCCCGGCCACACCTCTGCCCTGCCCTGCCCTGCCGCCGACCCCGAGAGACGCGCGTGCTGATACAGCTGCTGCGGACACATCTGCGTCCGTACAAGAAACCGATCGCCCTCCTGGTCTTTCTGCAACTCCTCCAGACCAGCGCCACCCTCTATCTGCCCACCCTGAACGCCGACATCATCGACGACGGTGTGGTGAAGGGCGATACAGGCGTCATCCTCAGCCTCGGTTCGGTCATGATCGCCGTGAGTCTGGTGCAGGTGATCTGCAATATCGGCGCCGTCTACTACGGGGCCCGCACCGCCTCCGCGCTCGGGCGCGATGTCCGCGCCGCCGTCTTCGACCGGGTGCAGAGCTTCTCCGCGCGCGAGGTCGGACACTTCGGCGCCCCGTCGCTGATCACCCGTACGACCAACGACGTCCAGCAGATCCAGATGCTGGTTCTGCTGGCGTTCACCCTGATGGTCTCCGCCCCGATCATGTGTGTGGGCGGCATCGTCATGGCGCTCGGCCAGGATGTGACCCTCTCCGCCGTGCTGCTGGCCGTCGTCCCGGTGCTCGGGATCTCGGTGACGGTCATGGTGATCAAGATGAGGCCGCTCTTCCGGACCATGCAGGAACGGCTCGACACCGTCAACCGGGTGCTGCGGGAGCAGATCACCGGCAACCGCGTCATCCGCGCCTTTGTCCGCGACGGCTACGAGCAGGACCGTTTCGGTGAGGCCAACACCGAGCTGACGGATGTCTCGCTCGGCACCGGGCGGCTGATGGCGCTGATGTTCCCGACCGTGCTGACGGTGGTGAACGTCTCCTCCGTCGCCGTCGTCTGGTTCGGCGCGATGCGGGTCGACAGCGGGGCGATCCAGATCGGCGCGCTCACCGCGTTCCTCGCCTATCTGATGCAGATCGTGATGGCGGTGATGATGGCCACCTTCATGTTCATGATGGTGCCGCGCGCGGAGGTCTGCGCCGAGCGGATCGAGGAGGTGCTGGGCACCGATTCGAGCGTGGTGCCGCCCACCGCCCCCGTGCGCGAGCTGGCCCGGCACGGCCATCTGGAACTGCGGGACGTGCAGTTCTGCTACCCGGGCGCCGAGGAGCCGGTGCTGCGCGAGGTGGCACTCGCCGCGCGCCCCGGGGAGACCACCGCGATCATCGGATCGACCGGAAGCGGCAAGTCCACCCTGCTCGGTCTGGTGCCCCGGCTCTTCGACGCCACGGGCGGGGAGGTGCTGGTCGACGGGGTGAATGTGCGCGATCTCGACCCGGCGCTGATGGCGCGGACCGTGGGGCTCGTGCCCCAGAAGCCGTATCTCTTCTCCGGCACGGTGGCCACCAACCTCCGCTACGGCCGGCCCGGCGCGAGCGACGAGGAGCTGTGGCAGGCCCTTGAGGTGGCGCAGGCGGCCGGTTTCGTGCGCGAACTCGACGGCCGGCTCGACGCGCCGATCGCCCAGGGCGGCACCAATGTCTCCGGCGGGCAGCGGCAGCGGCTGGCGATCGCCCGGACCCTGGTCCAGCGTCCGGAGATCTATCTCTTCGATGACTCGTTCTCGGCGCTGGACTACGCCACGGACGCGGCGCTGCGGGCCGCGCTGGCGCTGGAGACCGCGGAGGCGACCGTGGTGATCGTCGCCCAGCGGGTCTCGACGATCCGGGACGCGGACCGGATCGTGGTCCTGGACGAGGGGCGGGTCGTGGGAACGGGCAGTCACCGGGAACTGATGGCGGCCAATGAGACCTATCGCGAGATCGTGCTCTCGCAGCTGACGGAGGCTGAGGCCGCATGAGCGGGCCACGCATGATGATGGGCGGCTCGGCCGAGCGCTCCATGGACTTCAAGGGCTCGGTCAAGCGGCTGCTCAAGGCGCTGGCTCCCGACCGGGTGCTGCTGTGGGGGATGCTCGCGGCGGCGCTGCTGAGCGTCGGGTTCTCGGTGGTGGGCCCGATGGTGCTCGGCTGGGCGACCGATCTGGTCTTCGCCGGGGTCGTCGGCCGGGACCTGCCCGAGGGCGGCACCAAGGCCGAGACGATCGAGGGCCTGCGGGAGAAGGGCGACGACGGTCTCGCCGACATGCTCTCCGGGGTGGACTTCACCCCCGGTGAGGGGATCGACTTCGGCGCCGTGGGCCAGGTGCTGCTGGTGGCGCTCGCGCTGTTCCTGGTCTCCGGGGCGCTGGCGCTGGTCGCGAGCCGGCTGTCGATCAAGGTGATCAACCGGTCCATGTACCGGATGCGGGAGGACGTCCAGGCCAAGCTGTCGCGGCTGCCGCTGTCGTACTTCGACCGCGCCAAGCGCGGCGAGGTGCTGAGCCGGGTCACCAATGACATCGACAACATCGGACAGACCCTCCAGCAGACGATGGGCCAGCTGATCAACTCGCTGCTGACCATCGCGGGCGTGCTGGTGATGATGTTCTGGATCTCTCCGCTGCTGGCCCTGGTCGCGCTGGTCACGGTGCCGCTGTCGATCTGGATCGCGGCCCGGGTGGGCAAGCGCTCCCAGCCGCACTTCATCCAGCAGTGGCGCTCGACCGGGAAGCTCAACGCCCATATCGAGGAGATGTACACCGGTCACGCGCTGGTGAAGGTCTTCGGGCGGCAGAAGGAGTCGGCCGAGGGGTTCGCCGAGCAGAACGAGGCGCTGTACGAGGCCGGGTTCAAGGCGCAGTTCAACAGCGGGGTGATGCAGCCGCTGATGTTCTTCGTCTCCAACCTCAACTATGTGCTGGTGGCCGTGGTCGGCGGACTGCGGGTCGCGACCGGGACGCTCTCGATCGGCGATGTGCAGGCGTTCATCCAGTACTCCCGGCAGTTCTCGATGCCGCTGACGCAGGTGGCGTCGATGGCGAATCTGGTGCAGTCGGGCGTGGCCTCCGCCGAGCGGGTCTTCGAGTTGCTGGACGCGGAGGAGCAGGAGCCGGACAGCCCGTCCGTCGAACTGCCGGAGCGCCCGGCCGGGCAGGTCTCGCTGGAGCGGGTCTCCTTCCGGTACGAGCCGGAGAAGCCGCTGATCGAGGGGCTCTCGCTGAGTGTGGAGCCGGGCCAGACGGTCGCGATCGTCGGCCCCACGGGCGCGGGCAAGACCACGCTGGTGAATCTGCTGATGCGGTTCTACGAGGTCACGGGCGGCCGGATCTCCCTCGACGGGGTGGATGTCGCGAAGATGTCGCGGGACGATCTGCGGTCGTCCATCGGGATGGTGCTCCAGGACACCTGGCTCTTCGGCGGCTCCATAGCGGACAACATCGCGTACGGGGCTCCTCGCGAGGTGAGCCGTGCGGAGATCGAGGAAGCGGCGCGGGCGGCGCACGCGGACCGTTTCATCCGTACCCTCCCCGAGGGCTACGACACGGTCATCGACGACGACGGCGCCGGGGTCAGCGCGGGCGAGAAGCAGTTGATCACCATCGCGCGGGCGTTCCTCTCCGACCCGGTGATCCTGGTGCTGGACGAGGCGACCAGCTCGGTCGACACCCGTACGGAGGTGCTGATCCAGAAGGCGATGGCGCGGCTCTCCCACGGGCGCACCAGCTTTGTGATCGCGCACCGGCTCTCCACCATCCGGGACGCCGATGTGATCCTGGTGATGGAGAACGGCGCGATCGTCGAGCAGGGCAGCCACGATGAACTGCTGACGGCGCGGGGCGCGTACGCCCGGCTGTACTCGGCGCAGTTCGCGCAGGCGGTCGCGGAGGTGGACTGAGCGCGGACGGCCGCGTCAGGACTCGGTGCCCGCCGGGTCGGTCGCGGCCGGTCGCGGCCGGTCGCGGCTGTGCCCGCCGGGACAGTCGCGGCTTGTGCGCGGAGGGGCGGTCGCGGAGGGGCGGGGCGCGGGCGGTCACGGGCACAGGGGTGGGCCGGGTCCGCGCCGCTGCCGGGGCGTCAGTCCAGATAGCCGCGGAGCTGGTCGGCGAAGGCGTGGTCGCGCAGTTTGTTGAGGGTCTTGGACTCGATCTGGCGGATGCGTTCCCGTGTCACGCCGAAGATCCGGCCGATCTCCTCCAGGGTGCGCGGCCTGCCGTCGACCAGTCCGTACCGCAGCTGGACCACCTTGCGCTCGCGCTCGCCGAGCGTGGAGAGCACGGCCTCCAGATGTTCGCGGAGCAGCAGGAAGGCGGCGGACTCCACGGGTGAGGCGGCGTCGCCGTCCTCGATGAGGTCGCCGAGGGCGACATCGTCCTCCTCCCCCACGGGCGCGTGCAGCGAGACGGGTTCCTGGGCGAGCCGGAGCACCTCGCTGACCCGCTCGGGCGCCAGGTCGAGCTGGGCGGCGACCTCCTGGGGCGTCGGTTCGCAGCCGCGCTCCTGGAGCATCCGGCGCTGGACCCGGACGACCCGGTTGATCAGCTCCACCACATGGACGGGGACGCGGATGGTCCGGGCCTGGTCGGCGAGGGCCCGGGACATGGCCTGGCGAATCCACCAGGTGGCGTAGGTGGAGAACTTGTAGCCGCGGGCGTAGTCGAATTTCTCGACCGCGCGGATGAGGCCGAGGTTCCCCTCCTGGACGAGGTCGAGCATGGTCAGCCCGCGCCCGACATAGCGCTTGGCGACGGAGACGACGAGCCGGAGATTGGCCTCGATCAGCCGGCGCTTGGCCATCCGGCCCATGACGACGAGCCGGTCGAGATCCACGGCGAGCCGGGAGTTGTTGATGTCGGGGGTGTTGCTGAGCTTCTCCTCGGCGAAGAGGCCGGCCTCGACCCGGCGGGCGAGTTCCACCTCCTCGGCGGCGGTGAGCAGGGAGATCCGGCCGATCTCCCGCAGATACTGGCGGAAGAGGTCGGACGACGGGCCGCCGCTCTCACCGCGGGCCGCGCGCCGGGGCTCCGGCGCGTCGGGTACCTCCACGGCGTCCTCGGCCGCGCGGCCGGCGGGCCGGGGCAGGGAATCGGGGTGGTGCGCGGGCAGGCTCTGCGCGGGGACGGCCGCGAGGGTCTCCGTCCCCGCGCGGCGGTGGGCCGGCGGTGTGTCGGTCAGGCTCTCGGCCGGGCTGTCGGCCAGGGTCCGGGTCTGCACGGGGGGCGACCTCCAGGGTGATCGCTGCCGGTTCACGGGCGTGCGGCAGCGGGACGGAGGCGGGCGGGCCGCTGTCCGTCCCGTACACGATGAGCGAATCGATCCAACGGGGGTGCGTGGGCCCACTGCGATGGGCCGGCCGCGCTCCGAGGACTCAGGCACCGCCCCCAGTGTGGGGTACGACACACAGCCGCCACGAGGGGCGTGCGGGGACTTTCTGAGGCCCTTGCGTGACCGGGTGGTTACCGAGCCGGGATCAGGTGGTGTTCCCGGGACCCCCGCGCGGGCTCCCCCGGCCGGGGCCGCGTGGGCGTCTCCCGGGGCGAGGGGCGATCGGGGCGGCGGTTCCGCCTCGACGGCGCCGGTGGCGATGTCGAAGACCCAGCCGTGCAGTGTGACCGTTCCCCGCGCCAGCGCACGGGCCACCGGGGGATGGGTGGCCAGA
>NZ_JBSFER010000031.1:0-98639 GCF_053594535.1 Streptomyces sp. NPDC001889 | reverse complement strand
GGTGCCGCAGGGCGGCGGGCTGCTGCTGGTCGGCACGGAGGAGTACGAGCCGTGGCACCTGGCGGCGCATCTGGTGGACGAGGCGGCCTGGTCGGCACCGGTACCACCGGTGGGCGCGGCCGTTTCCGTCTTTCGGGGGCGATGCGCTTTCGTGCCCGGGGTCTTCGGCTGAGGCTGGGTGAACCCCGGTTCGTCTGGGGGTGCCTCCCGGAGGCGGCGGACTGGGGGAGCCCGGGCAGACCCAGCCTGTCCGGGGGTGTCTCCCGGAGGCGGCTCTGGGTGTGTTTGAGGACGGACCCCGCGCCACAGGTGCCCGCGTGGTGCGGGCCTCGGTCGGGGGCCTGCCCCCGAGCCTCCGCGCCTCAATCGCCGGCGGGGCTGGGTGTGTCAGCCCGTCCGGGGGCACCTCCCGGGGGGAGCTCTGGGGGTGTTTGAGGGCGGACCCCGCGCCACAGGTGCCCGCGTGGGGCGGGGTGGGTCCGGGAGTCGCCGGCTCGGCCTTGGCCGGGGGGAGCCGGATGATGAGTACCCCGGGCAGCCGGGGGTCACGGTCGGCCGGGGGCTCCCGGGAAGCGGGCGGAGGACGGTTGGCCCGGGGGGCCGGGGGCGCGTTAGGTTCTCCCCATGAGCGATATCACCACCCCCGGCGCCGCCGCCTCCGGCCTCGCCACCCTCACCGCCGACGGCACCGTCCTCGACACCTGGTTCCCCGCCCCCGAACTGCTCTCCGAGCCCGGCCCCTCCGGGACCGAGCGGCTCTCGGCCGAGCGGGCCGCGGAACTCCTCGGCGCGGGCGCCGCCAAGGCGATCGGACCGGACGCCCGCCGGGGCGTCGAGGTCGTCGCCGTCCGGACGGTCATCTCCTCGCTCGACGAGAAGCCGCTCGACGCCCACGACGCCTACCTCCGCCTCCACCTCCTCTCCCACCGCCTGGTCAAGCCGCACGGCCAGAGCCTGGAGGGCGTCTTCGGCCTGCTCGCCAATGTCGCCTGGACCTCGCTCGGCCCGGTCGCCGTGGACGCGATCGAGACGGTCCGTCTCAACGCCCGCGCCGAGGGCCTGCACCTCGCGGTCACCAGCATCGACAAGTTCCCCCGGATGACCGACTACGTCGTCCCCAAGGGCGTCCGCATCGCCGACGCCGACCGCGTCCGCCTCGGCGCGCACCTCGCCGAGGGCACCACCGTGATGCACGAGGGCTTCGTCAACTTCAACGCCGGGACGCTCGGCACGTCCATGGTCGAGGGCCGGATCTCCGCCGGAGTCGTCGTCGGCGACGGCTCCGACATCGGTGGCGGCGCCTCCACCATGGGCACCCTCTCCGGCGGCGGCAGCGTGATCATCTCGATCGGCGAGCGCTGCCTGGTGGGCGCGGAGGCCGGGGTCGGCATCCCGCTCGGCGACGAGTGCGTCATCGAGGCCGGGCTCTATGTCACGGCCGGCACCCGGGTCACCCTGCCCGACGGTGAGGTCGTCAAGGCCCGGGAGCTCTCCGGCGCGAGCAACATCCTCTTCCGCCGCAACTCCGTGACCGGCACCGTCGAGGCCCGCCCGAACAACGCGGTCTGGGGCGGTCTCAACGACGTGCTCCACAGCCACAACTAGACACGGACGACACCCGGATCGCGGACACCGGCGGTCAGCTCCTCGTACGCCCGGCGCAGCCCGTCGACCACCTCCGGCCCGGCGGGCTGCAGCGGCTCCCGCACCCGCCCCGCCCCGCCGGCCGCGCCCAGCAGCGCCTTCGCCGTCACCGTGCCCGGCAGCCCCGAGGCCATCATCAGCTCGGTCAGCGGCAGCAGCCGCCGGTGCAGTTCGGCCGCGCGCGCGGTGTCCCCGGCGTCGAAGGCGTCCAGGACCGCCCGCAGCGGACCCGGCGCCACATTCGCGACCGTACTCACGAACCCCGCGCCGCCGATCGCGTACAGCGGCAGATTCAGCTCCTCGCAGCCGGAGTAGTACGCCAGCGGGGTGCGCGCCAGCACCTTCGCCGAGCCGGCCAGATCACCGGCGCAGTCCTTCACGGCCACGATCCTCGGGTGGCCGGCGAGCCGCAGCAGGGTCTCCACCTCGATACGGGTGCCGGTGCGGCCCGGGATGTCGTACAGCATCAGCGGCACGCCGACCGCGTCCGCGACCCTGCGGAAGTGGGCCTCGACGGCCGGCTGCGGCGGACGGCTGTAGTACGGGGTGACCACCAGCAGCCCGTCCGCTCCCGCGCGTTCGGCCGAGCGGGCCAGCTCCACCGTGTGGCGGGTGTCCGCGCTGCCGACGCCCGCGATCAGCGGCACCCCCGGGCCGACCGCCTCCCGCACCGCCCGGACCAGCGCGGTCTTCTCGGCGTCGGAGGTGGTGGGCGACTCGCCGGTGGTCCCGTTCAGGACGAGGCCGTCGCAGCCCCCGGCCACCAGATGGACCGCGTGGCGCGCCGCCGCCGCGAGATCGAGCCCCCCGCCGGCGGCGAAGGGAGTGACCATGGCGCAGAGGGCCCGGGCGAAGGGGCGTGGTGTGCTCATGTCCGGCAGTTTCGGTGAGCCGACCGTCAAGGTCCACTTAGTTCCGCTCCGGTTCACCTGTAAGCAGCACTGAAGATTGGCCGCGCCCTTGACCTCAAGCGGAGTTGACGTTTCACGATGGTGACCGACGGCGCGCCAGCGGGGCGCGCCGGGGAGAGGGGTCCCGCCGTGTCCCAGTCCGTCGTCGAGCAGCCCGACGCCCGTCCCGATCCGCGCCGTCCCGGGGTCGGCCTGGTCAAGATCTCCACCTGGGAGGTGGGGACCCCGGAGCGCCAGCGGGCGGCCGTCGACGCCATCGCCCGCGCCTGGCACAGCCGGGAGTGGCCGGATGTGGGGCTGCTCTCCTACACCGTCCACATCGGGGAGGACGGCCATACCCTGCTGCACTACTCGCAGTGGACCGCCGAGGAGGCCTACCAGCAGTTCTTCGCCCGCTACCGGGACGAGAAGAACGCCGAGATCGACGCCGCCGTGCCCGGGATCGAGCGGCTCGGCCTCCACTCGTACGAGCTGTACGAGTCCGTGGGCGGAGGCCCGGACGACCCCCGGGTGCCCGGCTGTGTGGTGATCGTCGAAGTCGAGTTCGACGGACCCGACCCGGTGCGGCAGCGGGAGTGGGCGGACACCGTGCTCACCGCGATCGGGTCCGACGCCGCGGCCCCCGACGGGCAGCGCGCGGGCGGGATCTCCGGGTCGTTCCATCTCGGCACCGACGGCACCAGGGTGCTCAACTACGCCGAGTGGGAGAGCGCCGACGCCCACCGGGCGGCCCTCGCGGCCCCCGGCGCCGGCGTCGGCTCGGACACCGGCCCCTGGCACCGTGTGCGGGACTACCCCGGGGTGCGGGTGTCGCGGGTGAACCGCTACGCGCCCGGGCTCAGCCTCCACCCGGGCGCGTAGGCCCCGTACGTCAGGGACGTCAGGTACGTCAGGGACGGAAGCGCAGCACCTGCGGGTCGTGGTCGCTGTTCTGGTCCGCGAACTCCGCGTTGATGTGGACGCTGTCGTACGCGAAGCCGCCGATCGCGGGGCTGGTCAGGATCTGGTCGAGCACCTGGCTGTTGCCCTGGAAGACATAGGAGTAACGGTCCTTCCGGGGCAGGGACTCGACCGCCGGGTGGAGCGCCCCGCCGTCGGTGAGCGCCTCCGTCGTCGCCGAGAACTCGAAGTCGTTGATGTCGCCGACGACCAGCACGTCCGCGCGCCGGTCGGCCTTGAGGACATCCTTGACGAAGGCGTTCACCGACTGCGCCTGCCGCAGCCGCTGGACCTCGGACGAGCGGTTCGGCGGCTGGTGGTGCGAGACGAGGGACTCGTCGCCGCCCTTGGAGCCGAAGTGGTTGGCGATGACGATCACCGGGCGGCCCCGGAAGCCGAACTCGCCCGCGAGCGGCTTGCGGCTCGACTCCCAGGCGCTGTCGGCCGGGTCGATCCGGCCGGGGGAGAGGGTCAGGGCCGCCCGGCCCCGGTCGCGCACGACACCGGTCGGGGTGGTGGCGTCGCCGCCCGCGCGGTCGGTGAACGAGACCCGCTCCGGGTTGAAGAGGAAGACCTGACGGATGTTGCCGCCGGGCTGGCCGCCGTCCTTGCCGTCCTCGGGCGAGACCGAGCGCCAGTCGTACGCCGGTCCGCCGGCCGCGACGATCGCCTCGGTGAACTTCTGGACCGTCCGGTCGGCGGCGACCGTGCCGTCGTTCCTCGCGCCGCTGTTGTCCTGGATCTCCTCCAGGGCGAGGATGTCGGGCGATGCCAGGTTCTCCACCACCGCCCGCCCGAGCGCGTCGAAGGTCTCCTGCGGGTCGGACGGGTCGAGGTTCTCGACGTTGTACGTCGCCACCGCCAGCTCGTCACGGTGCTGCGGACGGGTCCGCTCGGCCGCGAGCCCCCTGTCGTCGAGGGTGCCCAGGGTCCGGGCGGTCAGGGTGTAGCCGCCGAACTGGTTGAAGTCCAGCGGCCCCTCGGTCCGGCCGGTGAGCACATCGCCCACGTCCGCCTTCGGGAAGGGCCGCTCCGCGACCGGGGTCAGCGACTGGATCTGGAGCCGGCCGGTGTTCTGCGAGGTGTACGAGCCGTAGCGGGTGCCGCCGCGCCCGGTGCGGTTCTCGTGCGGCTTGACCGTCACCCACAGCTCGGAGAACGGGGTGGTCGCGCCGACCACCCGGGAGGTGCCGATCCGGACATTGCTGCCCTCCAGGGACTCGTAGTGGTCCAGGGCGTACGCGCGGGGCCTCAGCGGCAGCGCGTTGACGCTGCCCCCGGCGGCGGGGTCGCCCGCCGGGGTGTACGCGGAGGGGACGGAGCGGGCGGAGATGGTCACCGGGGCGGGCAGCGCGTTTCCCGACGAGACCACCGTGACCGCCGGGCGGGAGAGCTGGGTCAGCGACTGGTTGCCGGACGCGGCGCCGCCGGGGACGAATTCGGTCACCGTGCCGGAGACCAGCACCTCGTCCCCCACCCGCACACCCGGGGTGGAGCCGGCGCCGGTGAAGACGAAGACGCCCTCGCTGGTGGCCGGGTTCGTGTCGGCGTCCGGGTCCTGGAACCAGAATCCCCGCGACGAGCCGTAGGTCCGTACGCCGGTGACGATGCCGGGGACCCCGGCGACCTGCCGGCCGGCCAGCGGGGAGATCCGGGTGGTGCCCTGGATGTCATGAATCCGGACATCGTCGGCCGAGGGGCCGGCCGCGGCGGCGGAGCCCGTGAGCAGACCGGCGGCGAGCGCTGCGGCGACGGCGGCCGCGAGGGCGGCGGTTCTCGGTACGGCGGAGGAAGGCATCGAGTGCTCCGGGATCGAGGGGCGGGGAGTGCGGGTCGCACCGCTGGTGGTGGGGCCGGACGACCCCGGGGGCGGTGCTCTACGCGCGTCAATCTCTTGGGTGGGCGGGGAACTTGTCAAGAGCCTCCGGATGGACGGCGGGGGTCCGGCGGATGAAAGGGGGCGCGGCCGGCGCGCACGGGGTCGTCCGCCGGGTGTCCGGGCGCCGCGAGGGGTGTCCGGGGAACGCCGTCCGGGCGGCGAAACCCGGTGAAATACGTCTACGCTGGAGAGCGTCCCGGGGTCACGTCAGGACCCCGCACGCCCCGAGGAGAAACCGCCAGATGTCCCAAGACGCTCCCATCCTCCCGCCCGTACGGCTGCTCTCGGACGCGGAGCTGGCGCGGGACGCGCTCGCCGCCCCCCTGCTGACCAGGGCGGTCCGGCTCGCCCGCTGGGCCGGGCCGGAGACCCGCGTGGGCGCGGGCGGCGAGCTGGCCGACGAGCAACTGCCCGCGGCGGCGCGGGAGCTGGGGCTCGGCGAGGACGAGGACGGACCGGCGTACGCCAGTGAGGCCTGGCGGACCGCTGTGGACGCCGGTCTGGTGGAGGTCCAGGACCCCGAGGACGAGAGCGCGGAGTACGGCACGGTCACCGCGGGGGAGAATCTGGCGCTGATCACCTCCGGGAGCCCGCAGGACATCCTCACCATCTGGCTGGAGGCGCTGGAGGCCGTGCACGCGGACGCCATCGCCCCGCTGCTGGACGATGTCTCCGACGCGATCGGCGACGACGGCGAGATCGACCTCGGGCTGCTGGACTGGGACCCGGAGGCGGAGGCGGAGTTCCTCGACGGGGTGCTCGGCAATCTGTATCTGCTCACCGTCTCGGACGGCGCCGCGGCCGACCAGCCGGTGCCGCTGCCCGCGCTCGCCGCCTCGATGATCGTCCCCGACGACATGGGGGAGCCCACCGACGACGTGCTGGAGCAGGTGTCGGTGGCGATGATGCGGCTGGACGACCAGTTCCGGCTGCTGGAGCCGGTGGGGCTGGTGGACTACCAGCCGGTGGACGAGTCGCTGATGATCGAGGAGGGCGAGGCGGCGGGGGCCGCCGCGCCCTCCGTCGACGACGAGGACGTCTCCCGGTACGGACTGGTCCGGCTCACCCCCCTGGGGCTCTACGGCATCCGGGCCCGGATGCTGGAGGCGGGCGTGGGGGCGCCTGCGGTGGGGGAGCTGGCGGACAAGGGGGCGGACGCGCTGCTCGACGGGATCGCCCACTACCCCGAGCCGGCCGCGCGCGCCGAGACCGAGCAGTGGCTGGCCCGGCGCGAGCCGGCCGCCGCCGCCCATGAGCTGCTCGCGGCGGCCCGCGGCGCCGACGAGGGCGGTCCGCTGCGGCGGCTGCGCTGCCAGCAGGCGCTGACCCTGGTGGGGGAGCGGGCGGAGGGGGAGGTCCGGGCGGTCCTGGACGATCTGGAGCTGGGCGGGCTGGCGCGGGTGTGGCTGGCCGAGCGGGGCGCGGGGGATGTGCCGGCGCCGCCCGAGGCGATGATCTTCTGGTTGTCGGTGGACACGATCGCGGCGCAGCTGGACGCGGAGGGGGAGACGGAGGAGCTGAGGGGGTTGGTGGTGGGGCTGACGGGGCAGCACAGTGGGTTCTTCGACGCGGTCTGGCGGGTGGATCATCCGGCGACCGCGGAGGTGCTGGACGCGATCGGGCGCGTGCACCCGGACAAGCGGGCGGCGAAGGATGCGAAGAAGGCCGCGTTCAAGTCCCGCTCCCAGCGAGCCTGAGGGTCCGCCCCCGCGGGGTGCGGGTTTCCTGTGGCCCGGGGTGCGTCCTCAAACTCCCCCGGAGGTGCCCCCGGACGGGCTTGGTTTGTGCGGGGCTGTCCTCAAGTGCCGGGCGGGCTGGGGGTGTCTCAGCCTTGCCGGTGGGCTGGGGTGCGATTCTCAGCCTCGCCGGCGTTTGAGGCGCGGCGGTTCGGGGGCGGGCCCCCGACGGTGGCCCGCACCGTGCGGGGGACCGGGGCGCGGGGGCCGTCCTCAAACTCCCCCGGAGGTGCCCCCGGACGGGCTTGGTTTGTGCGGGTCTGTCCTCAAGTGCCGGGCGGGCTGGGGGTGTCTCAGCCTTGCCGGTGGGCTGGGGTGCGATTCTCAGCCTCGCCGGCGTTTGAGGCGCGGGGGTTCGGGGGCGGGCCCCCGACGGTGGCCCGTACGGTGCGGGGGACCGGGGCGCGGGGGCCGTCCTGGGGCGTTGGGGAGGGGGGAAGTCAAGCCATCCCCGTGGCCAGTTCCTTTCCCTGCGGCGAGCGCGTGTTCAAACCCCTCCCTCACGAGGGAGGAATCGTTTGCTCACTCCCCTCCCCGACCCCCCTCAGGAGACACCCGATGCCCTTCACCCGAAGAGAGTTCAGCCGGCACTCCGCGCTCACCGGCGCGGGCATCGCCCTGACCGGTGCCGTCGGTGCCCTCGCCACCGCCCCCGGAGCCCTCGCCGCCGAGGATTCACCGGAGCGGGGCGGGGACGACGAAGGGGAACACGGGCCCGGCTACGGGCCGCTGCTCCCCGACCCGGACGGGCTGCTCGCACTGCCGGAAGGATTCTCCTACCGCGTCCTGACCGAAGCCGGTGTCACCCGCCTGGACACCGGCGAGTTCACCCCGTCCCACCACGACGGCACCGCCGCCTTCCCCGGCCCCCGCGGTGTGAACCTCCTCGTCGTCAACCACGAGCTGCGCGGCACCCGCCCCCGCTGGCGCCATCCGGTGCCGCTCACCGAGGGGTTCGTCTACGACCCGGCCGCTGCGGGCGGCTGCACCGTCGTCGAGGCGCACCGGCACGGCGAGGTGGCCCAGTGGGTCGGCGTCGCCGGCACCTCCACCAACTGCGCCGGCGGCGGTACCCCCTGGGGCACCTGGCTCACCTGCGAGGAGACCGAGGAGCTGGCCGGCCAGAACGGCATGACCAAGGACCACGGCTATGTCTTCGAGGTCGACCCCTACGACCGCCGCGCCAACCGCGACCCCCGCCCGGTCAAGGCCTTCGGCCGCTACGCCCACGAGGCCGTCGTCATCGACCCCCGCCGGGGCCACGCCTACCTCACCGAGGACGCGGGCGAACCCCACGGCCTCTTCTACCGCTGGGTCCCCCCGGCCGGCTTCGAACACGGGCGCGGCAGGCTCCGCACCCTCGCGGACGACGCCGGGGTGCTCCAGGCCCCCCGCTGCTTCGACTCCGGCGGCCGGTTCGTCGACGATCTCTCCCGGGCCACCAGGCTCGGCACGGTCTACGGCGTGGACTGGACCGATGTACCCGACCGGGACGCCCGCACCACCCCCGTACGGCTCCAGTTCGCCGACGGCGCCGTCACCCGGGGCCGGAAGCTCGAAGGCGCGTGGTGGGGCGACGGAGGGGCGTACATCGTCTCCTCGTACGCCCGTGGGGACAGCCCCGGCCCGCACTCCGGGCAGGTCTGGTTCTACGACCCCAGGCGCCGCACCCTCACCCTGAAGGTGCTCCTCGGTGTCAGCGACGACCCCACCCGGGGCGGCGGCTACGACGGCCCGGACAACATCACCGTCTCCCCGTACGGCGGGCTGATCATCGCCGAGGACGGCGAGGGAGCCCAGCACCTCTTCGGCGCGACCGACCGGGGCCGTACCTACCCCATAGCCCGCAACGAACGGAACCTCGGCACCGAGGACGCCCCGGAGTACAGCGAGTTCACCGGGGTCGTGTTCTCCGCCGACGGCCGCACCCTGTACGCGAACATGCAGAGCCCCGGCATCATGTTCGCGATCACCGGCCCCTGGAAGCGCCACGCGCACCGCGACTGACAGCGCTCCGCCGGGTGCCCGCACGGCCCCTCGCGGCGGTACGGGCACCCGGTCGCGCCGCCGGCCCCGGAGCGGATCGCGCGGAACGCCGCATCGCTCATTGGAGTGGAGCGCGAGCCGCGCGGGCGCGCCGTGCGGGGCCCGGCGGAATGCCTGCCGGGACGGCCCCGGAGCCGGCGGCCCGGCGCCCGCGCGCGGAGAGCGCGATCCCACCGGCCCGGCGCACGGCAGAGAGCCGGTGGCCGGGGTGATCGACCTGGTCACCGCCGGGGTGATCGAGATCCGGTACGACCGTCCGCCGAGCCCGCGCCGGGGGGTCGGCGGACGGTCGCGGCCTCCGGCCCGCTCCTCCGGCCAGCCGTTCTGACCTGGTGTTCAGTCGTTCCCGATGCCCCACCGACCGGGGGTTTCGGCGGCCGACTCCGGTTGCGATCTGACCACGGTTGACGCGGGCGCTGTCGCATTACGGTCGGAGAGACCATACTTGCAGTAATGACGAAGTCAGCCGGTTCCCGGCGCCACCTGCCGTCCAGTCCCTTCAACCGCAACAACCCGGCAGCCCCGCCAATCGAACAGTACGCGGTGGGCGACCGGGTCTCACATGATCAATTCGGCCTGGGAAGAATCATCGCGGTCGAAAACGACAACGCCGCGGTGCTTGTCGACTTCTCCGGG
The DNA here is from genome assembly GCF_053594535.1 of Streptomyces sp. NPDC001889. Lineage (NCBI taxonomy): Bacteria > Bacillati > Actinomycetota > Actinomycetes > Kitasatosporales > Streptomycetaceae > Streptomyces > Streptomyces sp. NPDC001889. The sequence goes on along the minus strand of NZ_JBSFER010000031.1, from coordinate 88,848 downwards.
CGCAAGGGCAGGATTCTGAGCCCTTTCGCCAAACTGGCCAAGCTCTGAGAACCGATCCCCGCCGGGGCCCGCCGCCATAGGCAGTGGGCCCCGGCGGCATGTCCGGCCCGGACGCGCCCGCCCCGCGCCCCGGCGGCTGATCCGGAAGAAACTCCCTACAGCGCCTTCCCGGCCGGCTTCACCATGCCCCGCACGGTGCGTGACTTCACGAACTCGCCCATCGCGGTCATCTCCCACTCGCCGGAGAACTGCCGGATCAGCTTCGCCATCATCACGCCCGTCTGCGGCTCGGCGCCCGTGAGGTCGAAGCGCACCAGCTCCTCACCGGTCGCCGCGTCCAGCAGCCGGCAGTAGGCCTTGGCGACCTCGCTGAACTTCTGGCCCGTGAAGGAGTTCACCGTGAAGACCAGGCCGGTGACCTCCGCCGGGAGACGGCCGAGGTCCACGGTGATGGCCTCGTCGTCGCCCGCGCCCTCGCCGGTCAGATTGTCACCGGAGTGCTTGACCGAGCCGTTGAGGATGGACAGCTTGCCGAAGTAGCAGCTGTCCAGGTGGTTGCGGTTGGGGCCGTAGGCGATCACGGAGGCGTCGAGGTCGATGTCCTTGCCCCGGTACGCGGGCTCCCAGCCAAGACCCATCCTGACCTGGGAGAGCAGCGGACGGCCGCCCTTGACCAGGGAGACCGTCTGGTTCTTCTGGAGGCTCACCCGGCCCTTGTCCAGGTTGATCTTTCCGGTGCCCGGGGCGGGCGCCGCCGGGGGAGCGGCCGGAGCGGCGGGCGCCGCCGCCACCCTCGGGTCCACGGGGGCGGACGGCGGGACCGGGGCCGCCGGGGCCGCCGGGGCGGGGGGTGCGACCGGCGCCGGGGCGGCCGCAGGCTCGTCGTCGACGGAGACACCGAAGTCGGTGGCGATGCCCGCGAGACCGTTGGCGTACCCCTGGCCGACCGCGCGGGCCTTCCAGACGCCGTTGCGCAGATAGATCTCCACGACGACGAGAGCGGTCTCGGTGCCCAGCCGGGGCGGGGTGAAGGTGGCGAGCACACCGCCGTCGTCGGCGGTGCGGATGGTGGCGGTCGGCTCGACGCCCTGGAAGGTCTGGCCCGCGGCGTCGGGGCTGGCCGTGACGACGACCTTCTCGATGCCGGGCGGGAGGGCTCCGGTGTCCACCACGATCGCGTCGGGCGCGCTGCCGCCGCCGGAGCGGTAGGTCACACCCTGGCCCGTCGGCTGGTTGTAGAAGATGAAATCGTCGTCGGAGCGCACCTTGCCGTCGGCGGTGAGCAGCAGGCCCGATACGTCGAGCCGCACCGGGGCGGCGACGTCCACCGTGACGCGGGCGGCGGAGAGGGGGATGTTCGAGCCGGGGGTCATAGCTGTCATGCCGGGAGTAACGAGCGAGGGCGGTTCACCGTTCCCCTGCCTGTTTCCGCCGCGCTCCCCGGCCGCGGCTCGCCCGCTCGCCCCCCTCGCCCCCTCGCCTCGGCCTCAGTGCGGCCACCGCGGCGGATCGGTGACGAAATGGCCGCCCAGCCGCGCGTGCGCCGGATTCCCCGGCTCCAGCTCCCCCTGCTCGGCGACGAGCTTCGGGGCGAACTGCTCCGAGTCGTCCCGGGGGTCGTAGCCGAGGGCGCGCGCGCTGCTCAGATCCCACCAGAGCCGGGTGTTGGCCGACGATCCGTAGACCACCGTGTGCCCCACGCCCTCGGCGGTCAGGGCCGCGTGGAAGAGCCGGGCGCCGTCGCCGGGGCTCATCCACACCGACAGCATCCGCACCGTGGAGGGCTCCATGAAGCAGGAGCCGATCCGGACCGAGACCGTCTCCACGCCGTGCCGGTCCCAGTAGAGCTGGGCCAGATCCTCGCCGAAGCACTTGGAGAGCCCGTAGTAGGTGTCGGGGCGGCGCGGGGTGTCCACGGGGATCAGCTCGCCCGCGCCGTGCGGCGGCTCGCCGCGCGGCCGGGGGGTGAAGCCGACCGCGTGGTTGCTGGAGGCGAAGACCACCCGGGCGATCCCCTCCTCGCGGACCGTCTCGTAGAGGTGGTACACGCCCTCGATGTTCGAGTGGAGGATCTTCTCGAAGGGCGCCTCCAGCGAGATGCCCGCCAGATGGATGACGGCGTCGACGCCCGATACCGCCTCGCGCAGCGCCCGCCGGTCGGAGAGGTCGGCGGTGATCGCGTCCGGCTCGCCCTCGATGGGCGCGGCGTCGAAGAGCCGGAGCGTGTAGCCGTACGCGGGCAGCAGCCCCCGCATCAGCGTGCCGAGGCCGCCTGCGGCGCCGGTGAGCAGGACGGTGCGGGGTGGGGGCATGGATGAGTCTCCTTGGGATGCTCAGGTCCATGGATGTTGTTCACATCCATGGACACGCTAGGGAGTGGTCCCGACACCGTCAAGTGTGGCGCGGCGGACCGGAATCCGTCTCTCGCTTGCGGCTTTCCGTCTTGACCGCCCCCGGGGGGCTGCCTTAGCGTGACGGCGTTCAGGGACATGGACATCGATCAGATCGGTGCACGAGTCGCCGCCGGCTCGGCGCACGGCCAGGGAGCGCCCGTGACCACAGCCCCGCTCGCCGAACGCCTCACCCGGGTCCCCGGCCCGCTGTTCTTCCCCGTCACCGCCTACGGCCCGGACGGCTCACTCGACCTCGGCGTCTACCGCGACCACGTCAGACGCGGCATCGAGGCCGGCGCCGCCGCCGTCTTCCCCTGCTGCGGCACCGGCGAGTTCCACGCCCTCGCCCCGGACGAGTTCCGCCGGTGCACCGAGACCGCCGTGTCCGCCGCCCGGGGCGAGGTCCCGGTGATCGCGGGCACCGGCTACGGCACCGCCCTCGCCGTCCAGTACGCCCGGCTCGCCGAGGCGGCCGGCGCCGACGGGCTGCTCGCCCTGCCCCCGTATCTCGTCCACGCCGACCAGGCCGGTCTGCTGCGCCACTACACCCGGCTGGCCGCCTCCACCTCGCTGGAACTCATCGTCTACCAGCGCGACAACGCCGTCTTCACCCCCGGCACCGTCGCCGGGCTCGCCCGGACCGGCAATATCGCCGGCCTCAAGGACGGCCACGGCGACCTCGATCTGATGCGGCGCGTCGTCAGCGCCGTCCGCCGCGACGCCCCCGGACGGGACTTCCTCTACTTCAACGGGCTGCCCACCGCGGAGCTGACCGGCCTCGCCTACCGGGGCATCGGCATCACCCTCTACTCCTCCGCCGTCTTCGCCTTCGCGCCCGATCTGGCCCTCGCCTTCCACCGCGCGCTCACCGGCCACGACGACAGGACCGCCAACCGGCTCATCGATTGCTTCTTCGCGCCGTTCGTCGCCCTGCGCAACGAGGGGCGCGGCTTCGCCGTCTCGCTCGTCAAGGCCGGCGTACGGCTCACCGGGCTCCCCGTGGGCCCCGTGCGGCCACCGCTGAGCGATCCGTCGGCGGCCCAGGTCGAGACCCTCGCGGCCCTGCTCGACCAGGGGCGCGCGCTGCTGGCGGAGGCCGGGTGAAGGCCGCGGTCTTCCTCTACCCGTGGGATGTCGTCGGCGATCCGGACGCGCCCGCCCGGATCGCCGCGCTCGGCGCCGGGCAGGTCACCCTCGCCGCCGCCTACCACTCCACCCGGGCGCTGACCCCGCGCCACCCCCGGCACCGGATCGTCACCGCCGAGTACGCCTCGGTGCTCTACGAACCGGACGAGCGGCGCTGGGCCGGGCGCGAGCTGCGGCCCGCCCCGGCGGGCGACTGGGCCCCCGGGGACGCCTTCGGCCGGGCCGCCGCGGCCCTGACCGGCGCCGGACTCGACGTCCACACCTGGGTGGTGCTGGCCCACAACTCCCGCCTCGGCGCCGAGCACCCCCAGGTCTGCACCGTCAACGCCTACGGCGACCGCTACCCCTGGGCGCCCTGCATCGCCCGGCCCGATGTCCGCGCCCTGCTCACCGAACTCGCCGTCGAGGCCGCCGTCCGGCCCGGCGCGCGCGGCTGCGAGCTGGAGTCCTGCGGCTGGTACGGCCTCGCGCATCTGCACGCCCACGACAAGACCGCCGGAGTCCCCCTCGGGGACGCGGCCCAGTACCTGATGTCCCTCTGCTTCTGCGCCGCCTGCCAGGAGGGCTGCGCCCGCCACGGACTGGACCCCGACCGGCTGGCCGCCGCCGTGCGCACCGCGCTGGAGCCGGTCTGGGCGGGGTGCGCGCCGCCCGGCGCCGGGATCGAGCAGCTCCTCGGCGCGGAGCTGACCGCGGGCACCCTCGACTACCGGACCCGTACCGCCCGCACCCTCCAGGAGGACATCGTCGCGGCGGTCCGCGCCGCCGCCCCGGCGGGCTTCCGGGTACTGCTGCACGCCGACCCGGTGGCGTACCACTGCGGGGCGAACGCCGGCGTCGACCCGGCGCACATCCTGTCGGTGGCCGACGGGGTGGTGGTCCCCTGCACGGGCGGCCCCCAGCTGCTGAAGCCCTTCGCCGCCCGCCGCGCCGAGGGCTCCGTGCTGGCGGCCAACCTCACCGTGGTGAGCGGGCTCGGCGGCAGCCCGCTCACCCTGGAGGCGGACGCCCGCCGGGCCGCCGCCCTGGGCGCGGGCGAACTCCGGCTCTACCACGCCGGGCTGGCGTCGGACGAGGACCTCGCGGCGGTCGCCCGCGGCCTCACCCGGCTGCGCCACCCGGGCCCCGGCCCCTGACGGCGGCACCCCCCGACGGAGGACAGCAGATGACGGACACCCGGCTCACCGACCCCGTGCGCGCCGCGCTCGCCGATGTGGTGGCGATCCCCGTGACCCCCTTCGCCGAGGACGGCACCGTCGACGAGAAGGCCCACCGGCTGCTGCTGCGGCGCCTCGTCGGCCACGGTGTCACCACCCTCACCCCCAACGGCAACACCGGTGAGTTCTACGCGCTCACCCCCGACGAGCGGCGCCGCGCCGTCGAGGTGACCGTCGAGGAGGCCGGCTCCGGCGCCACCGTCGTCGCCGGGGTCGGCCATGAGCTGCCCGCCGCCGTCGCCGCCGCCCGCCACGCGGCGGCGGCGGGCGCCCGGCTGGTCATGGTCCACCAGCCGGTCAACCCCTATGTCTCCGACGGCGGCTGGGTCGACTACCACCGGGGGATCGCCGACGCCGTGCCGGAGCTGGGGGTCGTCCCGTACATCCGCGCTCCCCGGCTCACCGGCGCCGCCCTCGCCGAACTGGGCCGGCGCTGCCCCAATGTCGTCGGGGTGAAGTACGCCGTCCCCGACGCCGCCGCCTTCGCCGCCTTCGCCCGGGACGCCGGACTCGGCCGCTTCGTCTGGGTCGCCGGGCTCGCCGAGCTGTACACCCCCTCCTACTGGGCGGGCGGCGCCACCGGCTTCACCTCCGGGCTCGTCAATGTCGCCCCCCGGCTCTCCCTGGAGCTGCGCGACGCCCTGCGCGCGGGCGCGTACCGCGAGGCCATGGCCGTCTGGGAGCGGGTGCGGCCCTTCGAGGAGCTGCGCGCCGAGGAGGGTTCGGCGAACAACGTCAGCGTCGTCAAGGAGGCCCTCGCCGCGCTGGGCCTCTGCCGCCGGGACGTCCGCCCGCCCGCCCGGACACTCCCGGCCGGCCGGCGGGCCGAGGTCGCCGCCCTGGTGCGGGGCTGGGACGCGTGACCGGCCCCGGGGGCCCCGCCCTCCGCAGCCACCAGTGGTACGGCGCCGAGGGCCTGCGCTCCTTCAGCCACCGCGCCCGCACCCGGCAGCTCGGCTACCTTCCCGAGGAGCACCTCGGCAAGCCCGTCATCGCGGTGCTCAACACCTGGTCCGACATCAACCCCTGCCATGTCCACCTCCGGGAGCGCGCCCGGGCCGTGAAGCGCGGGGTCTGGCAGGCGGGCGGCTTCCCGCTGGAGTTCCCGGTGGCCACCCTCTCCGAGACCTTCCAGAAGCCCACCCCGATGCTCTACCGCAATCTGCTCTCCCTGGAGACCGAGGAGCTGCTGCGCTCCTACCCCGTCGACGGCGCGGTGCTGATGGGCGGCTGCGACAAGTCCACCCCGGCCCTGCTGATGGGCGCGGCCAGCGCCGGTCTGCCCGCCGTCTTCGTCCCGGCGGGCCCGATGCTGCCGGGCCACTGGCGCGACGAGATCCTCGGCTCCGGCACCGACATGTGGAAGTACTGGGACGACCGGCGGGCCGGGCTCATCGGCGACGCCGAGCTGGCCGAGCTGGAGAACGGCCTCGCCCGCTCGCCCGGCACCTGTATGACGATGGGCACCGCCGCCACCCTCATGGCCGCCGCCGAGGTCCTCGGCGTCACCGTCCCCGGCGCCTCCTCCATCCCCGCCGTCGACTCCGCGCACGAGCGGATGGCCGCCGCGTCCGGCCGGCTGATCGTCGGTCTCGTCCACCGGGACCTGCGGCCCCGTGCCGTCCTCACCCGGGAGGCGTACGAGGACGCCGTGGCCACCGTCCTCGCGCTCGGCGGCTCCACCAACGCCGTGATCCATCTGATCGCGATGGCCGGACGCTCCGGGGTCCGCCTCACCCTCGACGACTTCGACCGGATCGCCCGTACGGTCCCGGTGCTGGCCGACGTCCGCCCCGGTGGCCGCTATCTGATGGAGGACTTCCACTTCGCGGGCGGGCTGCCCGGACTTCTCACCCGGCTCCTCGACGTGCTCCATCTGGACCGGCCCACCGTCGCCCACGCCACCCTGCGCGAGCAGCTCGCGGGCGCGCGCGTCCACAACCCCCGGGTGATCAGGGAGCGGGACGACCCGCTGGCCGCCGAGGGGGGAGTGGCGGTGCTGCGCGGCAACCTCTGCCCGGACGGAGCGGTGATCAAGCACATCGCGGCCGAGCCCCGGCTGCTGCGGCACACCGGGCCCGCCGTGGTCTTCCCCGACTACCGCACCCTCCAGCGCACCCTGAACGACCCCGCGCTCGGCATCACCCCCGACCATGTGCTGGTCCTCCAGAACGCGGGCCCCCTGGGCGGCCCCGGCATGCCCGAGTACGGCATGCTGCCGCTGCCCGACCACCTGCTGCGGGCGGGGGTACGGGACATGGTGCGGATCTCCGACGCCCGGATGAGCGGCACCAGCTACGGCGCGTGCGTGCTGCACATCGCCCCCGAGTCCCATGTCGGCGGCCCTCTCGCGCTGGTCCGCAGCGGTGACCCCGTCACGCTCGACGTGCCCGCGCGCACCCTGCGCCTGGAGGTCCCCGACCCGGAGCTGGCCCGCCGCCGCGCGGCCTGGACACCCCCGCCCGAACGGTTCCAGCGGGGGTACGGCGCGCTCTACGCCGAGCACATCACCCAGGCCGACACCGGCTGCGACTTCGGCTTCCTCGCCCGGGAGGGCCGCACCCCCGATCCGTACGCCGGGTAGCGCCGGCTCACTTCAGCGCCGCGGCCATCATCTTCTGCGCGACGGGCGCGGCCAGGCCGTTGCCGCTGACCTCGGAGCGCGGACCGCCCGCGTCCTCGATGATCACCGCCACCGCGACCTGCCGGTCACCGGTCTCGCCGTAGGAGGTGAACCAGGCGTACGGCGTCTCGCTGTTGTTCTCGCCGTGCTGGGCCGTGCCCGTCTTGCCGCCGACCTCGGCGCCCGCGACCCGGGCGTTGGAGGCGGTGCCGTCCTCCACGACGGTGACCATGGCGCTGCGCAGCTGCTCGGCCGTCTCGGCGGAGACGATCCGCCTCGGGTCGCCGCCGTCGTACGCGTCCAGCGTGTTCCCGTCGCCGTCGACCACCTCGGAGACCATGTGCGGCTCCTTCAGCTCCCCGCCGTTGGCTATCGCGGCGGAGACCATCGCCATCTGGAGCGGGGTCGCGGTCACCTCGAACTGCCCGATGCCCGTCAGGGCCGTCTGGGCCTGGTCCATCCCGGTCGGATAGATGCTCTCGTGCGCGCGGACCGGGACGTCCAGCTCCTTCTCGTTGAAGCCGAACCGCTCCGCCGTGGCGCGCACCGCGTCCTGCCCCAGATCGGCGGCGATCTGGGCGAAGACGTTGTTGCAGGAGTACCGCAGGGCCGTCCGGAGCGAGGCGTTCTCGCAGGGAGCGCCGGCGATGTCATTGGGCAGCTCCCGGACGGTGCCCGGCAGGGTGTACGGCATGGGGCTGTCGGTCGGTTCGTCCACCGAGCCGTGGAGACCCTCCTCCAGCGCCGCGGCGGCGACCACCAGCTTGAAGGTCGAGCCGGGCGGCAGCGGCTGCCGCAGCGCCCGGTTCACCAGCGGCTTGTCCTCGTCCGCGAGGAGCTTTCGCCACTCCTCGCCGTCCGAGGCGCCGGCGATGGTGGACGGGTCGTACGACGGGGTGCTCACCATCGCGAGGATCTCCCCGCTCTCCGGGTCGATCGCCACCGCCGCGCCCTTGGTGTCGCCCAGCGCGCGGTACCCCGCCTTCTGCACGGCGGGGTCGATGGTGGTCAGCACATCGCCCGGCTCCTGCCGCTTGTTCGTGAGCGCGTCCGCCGGGTTCTTCAGCCGGCTGTCGGAGCCGTCCAGCACGTCGCCGTGGATCCCCTCCAGCTGGGTCGCGCCGTACGCCTGCGAGCTGTATCCCGTCACCGGCGCGTACAGCCCGCCGTGGGGGTAGTCGCGCTGGTACGCGAAGGTGTCGCCGGAGCTCTTCACCGAACCGGTCACCGGGGCTCCGGCCACGATGACATCGCCCTGCGGCTGCGCGTACCGGGCGATGGTCGGGCGCGGGTTCCTGTCGTTCTCCGCGAGTGCGTCGGCCTTGTACGCCTGGAGCCAGGTGGCCCTGACCAGCAGGGCGAGCACCAGGAGAAGACTGAAGACGGCGGAGTGTCTGATCGTCCTGTTCATCCCACCGATAGACGAACGGCCCCCGCCCGGCCGTTCCCGGTCCGGCCGCTTCTCAGGAATTCCTCATATGTCCGGGCGTACGGGTCACAGCCGCCGGGTCGCCAGCGTCAGCCGGTCCCGCGCGTCGAACAGGGCGTCCTTGATCAGCTGCTCATGGGCCGGGGTGAGCCGCGCCACCGGCACCGAGCAGCTGATCGCGTCCCGCGCCGGGGTCCGGTAGGGGATCGCGATGCCGAAGCAGCGCAGCCCGAGGGTGTTCTCCTCGCGGTCCACGGCATAGCCCTGCTCCCGGATGACCCGCAGCTCCCGGATGAGCTTCTCGCGGTCCGTGAGAGTGTGCTCGGTCAGCGCGGCCAGCGCCGGCGGGAGCATCGACCGCACCTGCTCGTCGCTGTGGGTCGCGAGGAGCGCCTTCCCCAGCGAGGTGGAGTGCGCGGGCAGCCGGCGGCCGACGCGGGTGAAGGGGCGCAGATAGTGCTGCGACTGGCGGGTGGCCAGATACACCACATTGGTGCCGTCGAGCCGGGCCAGGTGAATGGTCTCCGTGGTGTCGTCGGAGAGCCGGTCCAGGGTGGGGCGGGCCGCCGCCACCACCTCGTCCCCGTCGATGTAGGACGTGCCGACCAGCAGGGCGCGCACCCCGATGCCGTACCGCGTGCCGGTCGCGTCCGTCTCCACCCAGCCCAGCTCGACCAGGGTCCGCAACAGCATGTACAGGCTCGACTTGGGATAGCCGACGGCCTCCTGGACCGCGGCGAGCGAGTGCATGCCGGGGCGCCCGGCGAAGAACTCCAGCAACTCCACCGTCCGCACAGCGGACTTGACCTGTGCTCCACCGGAATCGGCCGTCGGCATCGCTGTATCGCTCCTTCTTGACCGTGCGGAACGCGCGGAAATAGAGTCCCCTTACCATTCAGCACCGGGAACGCTGTTCACACTACCGAACAACTGCTGGTGGGGGGCGTTCTGGTGCGGAAATCCGGAAGGAAGCCGCGGTGACAGCAGCACCAGTCTGGAGCGTCGACCCCCGAACCGGGAACCCGCGGGAGCGGGTCGCGTCCGAGTCGGGCGCGGCCGAGGTGGACCGCGCGGTGACCGCCGCCCACGGCACCCGCGCCGCACTCGCCGACCGGTCCGCCCGCGCCCGGCTGCTGCGGGCCGCCGCCGCGGCGCTGGACGGCGCCGCGGGGCCCGTCGTCGGGGCCGCCGACGCCGAGACCGCGCTCGGCCCCACCCGGCTGGGCGGGGAGCTGGCCCGCACCACCGCGCAGCTGCGGGCCTTCGCCGACGCCGTGGACGAGGGCGCCTTCCTCGACATCCGCGTCGACCACGCCGACGCCACGACGACCCCGCCCCGGCCCGATCTGCGCCGCTACAAGATCCCCCTCGGGGCCGTCGCCGTCTACGCCGCGAGCAACTTCCCGCTCGCCTTCTCCGTCCCCGGCGGCGACACCGCGAGCGCCCTCGCCGCCGGGTGCCCCGTCGTCGTCAAGGCCCACCCCGGCCACCCCGCCACCGCCGAACTCTGCGCCGCGCTGCTCCGCGGGGCCGCCCGGGACAGCGGACTGCCCGAGGACGTCCTCACCCTGGTCCACGGCTTCGACGCGGGCGTCCGGCTGATCGGCCACCCACTGATCGCGGCCGCCGGATTCACCGGCTCCGTGCGGGGCGGGCGGGCGCTGCACGACGCCGCCGCGGCCCGTCCCGTACCCATCCCCTTCCACGGCGAACTCGGCTCGCTCAACCCCGTCGTGATCACGCCGGGCGCCGCCGCCGAACAGGCCGACCGGCTCGGGGCCGGGCTCGCGGCCTCGATGACCCTGGGGGAGGGGCAGTTCTGCACCAAGCCCGGCCTGGTGCTCGCCCCGGCCGGCGAGGCGGGCGACCGGCTGCTGACCGCCCTGGCCGCCGCCCTCGGCGACACCGCCCCCGGGGTGATGCTCGACCACCGGATGCGCACCGCCTTCCTCGACGGGGTGCGGGAACGTGCGGCGCTCCCCGGGGTGGAGGCCCCGCCGCTCCCCGGACCCGGCGGCGACCACACCGTCCGCGCCGGGCACCTCCGCGTACCGGCCCGGCTGCTGGCCGCCGCCGGGCCGCACGATCTGCTCCTCGAAGAGTGCTTCGGCCCGGTGACCGTCGTCGCCCGCTACGACTCCGACGAGGAGATCGCCGCCGTCCTGTCCCGGCTGCCGGGCAGCCTCACGGCCACCCTCCACCTCACCGAGGCGGAGTACGGCGGGCGGGGGGCCGACCTGGTCCGGCTGCTCACCCCGCTCGCCGGGCGGGTCCTCATCGGCGGCTGGCCCACCGGGGTCGCCGTCGCGCACGCCCAGCACCACGGCGGGCCCTACCCGGCCACCACCTCCACCGGGACCTCGGTCGGGATCACCGCCGTGGAGCGCTGGCTGCGGCCGGTCACCTACCAGACCACCCCCGGACCCCTGCTCCCGCCGGAGCTGCGCGAGGACAATCCGCTCGGTCTGCCCCGGCGGGTGGACGGGCGCCCGGAGAGCGCGGGAGGCTGAGCCGGTGACCGACCCGACGCGCCTGCCCGAACTCCCCTTCCCGCTGCGCGCCCACGGTCCCGACGGAGGCTGGGCGTACGCGGACGGGACCCTGACCGGCCGGGCCGGCCCCCGCCAGGACCTCTTCGTCCCGCCGACGGGCACCGCGCTCGACCCCGCCTCCGACGCCCCCCGGCTGCTCGGCGTCCCCGCGGGCGACTTCCAGCTCATCGCCCGGGTCGCCGTGGACTTCCGCGCGGCCTTCGACGCCGGGGCGCTCCATGTGCGGACCGGGGAGCGGGAGTGGGCCAAGCTCTGTCTTGAGCGCTCCCCGGAGCGCCCCACCATCTGCACGGTGGTGACGCGCGGGCACTCCGACGACGCGAACGCGTACGAGGTGCCGGGCGACGGCACCGCCTGGCTCCGGGTCAGCCGCACCGGGCGGGCCTTCGCCTTCCACGCCTCGGCGGACGGCGTCCGCTGGACCCTCGCACGGCTCTTCGCCCTCGGCACCGAGGAGGAGGCGCGGGCGGCGCGGGTCGGCTTTCTGGCGCAGTCGCCTGCGGGCGAGGGGTGCGAGGTGGCCTTCGACCGGGTGGAGTACCGGGCGGCGGCCCCCTCGGGCCTGCGGGACGGCTCCTGAGCGCTCGCGGCGGGCCCGCGCGGAGCCGGCGCCCTCCCGTACGCCCCTGCCGCGCATCCCTGCCGCGCATCCTCGTCGTACATTCCCGTCGCACATTCCCGGCCGTACGGGCGGAATCCGCCGGGCGCCGTGCGCGTTGTGCCTGGGGTGGCGGCCTCGCCCGCCCTCCCCCGTAACCGGCCCCCGGCCCCGCACGAATTCTGGAGAGAACAGCATGCGCGTGGAAATATGGTCCGATATCGCCTGCCCCTGGTGCTATATCGGAAAGGCGCGCTTCGAGAAGGGCCTCGCGGACTTCGCCCACCGCGACCGGGTCGAGGTCGTCCACCGCTCCTTCGAGCTGGACCCCGCCCGGGCCAAGGGCGACACCGGGTCCGTCGTGGACATGCTGGCGCGGAAGTACGGGCGCACCCGCGAGGAGGCCCTCGCGATGGAGGAGCACGTCGCCTCCAACGCCCGCGCCGAGGGGCTGGGCTACCGCACCGAGGGCCGCGACCACGGCTCCACCTTCGACATCCACCGGCTGCTCCACCTCGCCCGCGCCCGGGGCCTCCAGAACGAACTCCTCGACCGCGCCTACCGGGCCAACTTCGCCGAGGAGCGCTCGGTCTACGACCCCGAGACCCTGGCCGCACTCGCCGTCGAGGCCGGACTGGACCCGGCCGAGGCGCGGGCGGTCCTCGCCGACGAGAGCGCCTATGCCGACGAGGTCCGCGCCGACGAGCGGGAGGCGGCGGAGCTGGGCGCGACCGGGGTGCCGTTCTTCGTCTTCGACGGCCGCTACGGAGTCTCCGGCGGCCAGCCGGCTGAGCTGTTCACCAAGGCCCTGGAGCAGGCCTGGCAGAACCACACCCCCACCCCGGCGCCCCCCGCCGGCACCTGCGCCCCCGAAGGCTCGTGCGAGGCGCCGCCACGGTAGGGCCTTCCGGCCGGGATCGGGCTGGGCCGGCGTGCCCTGCACGGCACCTGGCCGCGTTGTCGTTCCTCGCGGAGGGGTCCCTGTGCGCCGGCGGGGTGCGGGTGGTTTCCCTGTCCTGTGCCGTGGTGGGCGCGGATGGTTTCCCCAGGCTGTGCGCCGGCGGGTACGGGAGGTTCCCTCGCCCTGTGCCGTGGTGGGCGCGGGAGGTTTCCCCAGGCTGTGCGCCGGCGGGTACGGGAGGTTCCCTCGCCCTGTGCCGTGGTGGGCGCGGGAGGTTCCTCCACGCTGTGGCCTGGCGTGTACGGGCGGTTTCCCTGCCCTGTGCACCGGCGGGCATGAAAGATACCCCCCCACCCCTGTGCCCGGGCGCCGCAGTGGCGCAATCGTCCGCCTCGCGGCGCCCTGCACCGGACCCCGCTCGCTGAGCCGGCCCGATCCGGACCGATGGCTCCCCGGCGCTCCCCTCCGGCCCACCGGGCACGCTCCGGTGCGGGGGCCCCGGGGCCGCCCGGGCCCCCGGGTCTTCCGGGCCCCCGGGCCCCCGGGCCGCCCCCGGTCGGGCCTCCCGGCCGCGGGGCCGAAAGGCCCCCGCGCACCCACCCCGGCAGGGGCCTCATCAGGGACGACGCTGCGACTTCGAACACTCGGCGGCGCCCCGTTGACCGGCGCACCGGCACACCCCAGGGTGGAACCATGGAGAGCCTGGGCGGTGCCGAGTTCGCACTGGAGACGACCTATCTCAACACCTCTCTCTGCGGACTGCTGCCCGCCCGCGCCGTCGCCGCCATGGCGGAACTGACCCGGGAGTCCGGCACCGGGAACCCGGCCGGCGCGGGGGACTACGCCTCCGTGGCCGCCGCCCGGCGCGCCTTCGCCCGGCTCGCCGGGGTCGGCGCGGACCGGGTCGCCATCGGCGGCTCGGTCGCGGTCCACTGCGCCCTGATCGCCGCCTCGCTGCCCGCCGGAGCGGAGATCCTCTTCCCGGAGGCGGACTTCGCCTCGCTGATCACCCCGTTCGCCGTCCGCCCCGGCCTCAGACCGCGCTATGTCCCGCTGGAGCGCCTCGCGGACTCGGTGCGCCCCACCACCGCCCTGGTGGCGTTCTCGTCCGTGCAGTCCGCCGACGGCAGGACCGCCGATCTGCGGGCCGTCCGGGAGGCGGCGGCGGCCCACGGCGCCCGGACGCTGGTCGACGCCAGCCAGTCGGCGGGCTGGCTGCCGCTGAACGCCGGCGAGTGGGACTTCACCGTCACCGGCGGCAGCAAGTTCCTGCTCTGTCCGCGCGGGGTCTCCTTCCTCACGGTCACCGAGGAGGCCCAGCCGTCCCTGACGGCCGTCAACGCCTCCGCCTTCGCCGCAGACGAGCGGTGGGGCAAGCTCTACGGCCCGGCCGACCGGCTGGCCGCCTCCGCCCGCCGCTTCGACGACCCGCCGTCGTTCCTGCTCTACCTCGGCGCCGAACACGCGCTGGCGCTGCTGGAGGAGATCGGTGTGGCGGCGATCGGGGCCCACGCCACCGGACTCGCCCGCGCCTTCCGCGAGGGCCTGGCCGCGCTCGGCCACACCCCCGTCCCCGGGGACTCCGCGATCGTCGCCGTGCCGGGCCTCGGGGGCCGGGCGGCGGAGCTGGCGCGGGCCGGGGTGATCGTCTCGGAGCGCGCGGGAAATCTACGGGCGGCCTTCCACCTCTACAACACCCCGGCGGACGCGGACCGGGCGCTGAACGCCCTGGCCCGGTGAGCGCCGCCACCGGGGCCCCGGGCGCCGGGCGCCCGGGGGCCTTACTCCCCGGGGCACTCCGCCGCGTGGTGGCAGAGGTTCCCCTCCACCTTCCCCAGCAGCCGGATCAGCTCCGTGCGCTCGTCCTCCGCCAGCCCCGTCAGGGTCTGCTCCTCCAGCTGGGACCAGGCCCGCTCCACCGCGGAGCGGAGCGCGCAGCTCTCCGCCGTCGCCTCCACCAGGACCGCGCGGCGGTCGGCGGGATCGGGGGTGCGGCGCACATGCCCGGCGTGCTCCAGCCGCTGGAGCATCTTCGTGACGGTGGACGGGTCCAGCTCCACGGCCCTGATCAGCTCCGACTGGCGCACCGGTCCGGCGTCCCAGAGGTGCATCATCAGGAACTCCTGCCCCGGATAGAGCCCCAGCCCTCTGAGCACCCTCGCCGCCGCCATCCGGTGCAGCCGGGCGACCCGGGAGACGGCGTGGCCGGCCGGCCCGCCCAGGCACACATCCGGCGCCGGCAGCGGCAGGGGCTCCGTACACCCGGCGCCGGCGGCACCCTCCGTACCCCCCGCGCGCTCCGTACCCCCCGCGCGCTCGTGCGCGGGAGGGGCCGCGCACAGCGGGTCGGCCGGGCCGGTCATCCAGGCGGGAACCACCGAACCGGCTGTGACCTCGGACTTCATCGAGCCTCCTCGGGTGGACTGTCCTGGGGACAGTCTCCCTCCATCCTCGTGGAACTCTCTGCCGAGATTTTACCTTGGCCGACCAAGTAAATGCGCTACAGTTGCCCCCGGCGTTAGTTACTTGGCCGACCACATAGTTTCCTGGAGACCTCATGCCCACCGCTTTCGACCCGATCGAACTCGCCGGCGGCCCCCTCGCGAGCCGTATCGCCATGGCCCCGATGACCCGCAGCCGCGCCTTCGGGCCCGGGCTCAGCCCCACGGACTCGACGGTGGAGTACTACGCCCAGCGGGCGAGCGCGGGCCTGATCGTCACCGAGGGCATCCAGCCCTCCGTCACCGGCCAGGGCTACCCCGACACCCCGGGGCTGCACAGTGACGAGCAGGTCGCCGCCTGGCGCAAGGTCACCGACGCCGTGCACGCCAAGGGCGGCACGATCTTCGCCCAGCTCATGCACGCCGGGCGGATCGGCCACCCGGCGATCTTCCCCGACGAGCGTCTCAGCGTGGCGCCCTCCGCCGTCGCCCCGGCCGGGCAGATCTACACCCCCGAGGGGCTCAAGGACTTCGAGAAGCCGCACGCGCTGACGGCCGAGGAGATCCCGGTCGTCGTCGAGGAGTTCGTCCAGGCCGCCCGCAACGCCGTGGCGGCCGGCTTCGACGGAGTGGAGCTGCACGGCGCCAACGGCTATCTGATCCAGCAGTTCTTCGCCGCCAACTCCAACCTGCGGACCGACGAGTGGGGCGGCCCGCCCGCCAACCGCATCCGCTTCGCCGTCCAGGTCGCCCGGGCGGTGTCCGAGGCCATCGGCGCCGAGCGCACCGCGATGCGGCTCTCGCCCCTCAACCCCTACAACGACATCGCCGAGACCGACGCGCACGAGGTCTACCCGGCGCTGGCCCGCGAGCTGAACCCGCTGCGCCTGGCCTATCTGCACATCACCGAGGCCGCCGAGGGCTCGCGCGACGTGACACTCGCGGTGCGCGAGCACTACCAGGGCACCCTGGTCCTCAACCCGCTGACCGAGGGCCCCACCGACCACCGCGCGCTGCCGCTGATCGAGGACGGCATCGCCGACATCCTCGCCTTCGGCTCGCTCTTCCTGGCCAACCCGGACCTCCCGGTGCGGCTGCGGACGGCCGGCCCGTACAACACCCCCGACTCGGCGACCTTCTTCGGCGGCGACGACAAGGGCTACACCGACTACCCGGAGCTGAGCCGGGTCTGAGCCCCTTCACGGGCACAGGGGGAGGGGGAGGCCGGTCCGCGGGGGGTACGGACCGGCCTCCCCCTCTGTCGGCGCCCGCCCGGGCCCGCCCGGGTCAGCGCACCGGGGTGAAGTCCCGGGCGCCGATGAACTCCGGCCGGGGCACCGGCGCGGCGAACGGCCGCACCGCCGCGTTCTCCACGCTGTTGAACACGATGAACACATTGCTCCGGGCGTACGGCGTGATGTTGTCGCCGGACCCGTGCATGCAGTTGCAGTCGAACCAGGTCGCCGAACCGGCCCGGCCGGTGAAGAGCCGGATGCCGTGCTGGTCCGCGAGCCGGGTCAGCGCGGCGTCCGACGGGGTGCCCGCGTCCTGCATCTGGAGCGACTTCTTGTAGTTGTCCTGGGGCGTCTCACCCGCGCACCCCAGGAACGTCCGGTGCGAACCGGGCATGATCATCAGCCCGCCGTTGGTGTCCCGGTTCTCGGTGAGCGCGATGGAGACCGAGACGGTCCGCATGTTCGGCAGCCCGTCCTCGGCGTGCCAGGTCTCGAAGTCCGAGTGCCAGTAGAACCCCGAGGCGCCGAAGCCCGGCTTCACATTGATCCGCGACTGGTGGACGTACACATCCGAGCCCAGGATCTGCCGGGCGCGCCCCACCACCCGCTCGTCGCGCACCAGGGCGGCGAAGACCGGGCTGAGCTTGTGCACCTCGAAGACCGAGCGCACATCCTGCGACTTCGGCTCGATGATCGAGCGTTCGTCGGCCCGTACGGAGGGGTCGGCGATCAGCCGGTCCAGCTCGGCGCGGTAGAGCGCCACCTCGTCGTCCGCGATCAGATCCTCGACGGCGAGGAAGCCGTCGCGTTCGTACTCCCGCAGCGCGGTCCCGGTGATGGGCCCCGGCGCGCCGGGCGCCGACCAGACGACCGGGTCCTGGCGGGGGGTGACCACCTCGCCCGCGCCGCGGGTGGGGTAGAGGTCGGTGCGTACGGTGGTGGTCATGATCAGCCCTCCTCGGTCAGCAGCGGATAGACGCCGTTCTCGTCGTGGTCCTCCCGCCCGGTGACCGGGGGGTTGAAGACACAGACACAGCGGAAGTCGGTCTTGGGCCGGAGCGTGTGGCGCTCGTGGCCGTCCAGCAGATACATCGTGCCGGGCGAGATCCAGTGGGTCTCGCCGGTCTCGTCGTCGGTGAGTTCGGCCTCGCCCTCCACGCAGAGGACGGCCTCGACGTGGTTCGCGTACCACATCGACGTCTCGGTCCCCGCGTAGAGCACGGTCTCGTGGAGCGAGAAGCCGACCTTCTCCTTGGCGAGCACGATCCGCTTGCTCTCCCAGGTGCCGGACGCGGATCGCACATGGCGCTCGGTGTTCTCGATGTCCTTCAACGAACGGACGATCACGGTGGGGTTCAGCCTTTCTCTGGTGCTGTTCTCGCTGCGGTGGCCGGAGCCGTGGCCGGAGCCGTGGCCGGGTGCGGAGCCGGGTACGGGATGGATCAGGCGGTCAGGCCGTTTCCCGGACCGAGCGGGCGAGGATGCGCAGCCCCTCGTCCAGCTCGTCGGGCGAGATGGTCAGCGCGGGCAGCAGCTTGACCACCTCGCTCTGCGGCCCCGAGGTCTCCAGCAGCAGCCCCAGCTCGAAGGCGCGGGCGCAGATCCTCGACGCGCGGGCGGGGTCCTCGAACTCCAGCCCCCACACCAGGCCGCGGCCCCGGAAACTCACCCCGGAGCCGGGGTGCTCGGCGGCGATCGACAGCAGCGTCTGCTCCACCTGCTCGCCCCGGGCGAGGGTCTGCTTCTCCATCTGCCCGTCGGCCCAGTAGGTGTTCAGGGCCGCCGCGGCGGTGACGAACGCGGGGTTGTTGCCGCGGAAGGTGCCGTTGTGCTCGCCCGGCTCCCACAGGTCCAGCTCCGGCTTGAAGAGGCAGAGCGACATCGGCATGCCGTAGCCGCTGATGGACTTCGACAGGGTGACGATGTCCGGGGTGATCCCGGCCTCCTCGAAGGAGAAGAACCCTCCGGTCCGGCCGCAGCCCATCTGGATGTCGTCGACGATCAGCAGCATGTCCTGGCGCTCGCAGAGCGACTGGAGCGCCCGCAGCCACTCGGCGCGGGCGACATTGATGCCGCCCTCGCCCTGCACGGTCTCCACGATCACGGCGGCGGGCTTGTTGAGCCCGGAGCCCTGGTCCTCCAGGAGCCGCTCGAACCAGAGGAAGTCGGGCACCTGGCCGTCGAAGTAGTTGTCGAACGGCATCGGGGTGCCGTGCACCAGCGGTATGCCGGCCCCGGCGCGCTTGAAGGCGTTCCCGGTGACGGCGAGCGAGCCCAGCGACATCCCGTGGAAGGCGTTGGTGAAGGAGACGACCGACTCGCGGCCCTTCACCTTGCGGGCGAGCTTGAGCGCCGCCTCGACCGCGTTGGTGCCGGTCGGGCCGGGGAACATCACCTTGTAGGGCAGATCGCGCGGTCGCAGGACGATGTTCTGGAAGGACTCCAGAAAGGCCCGTTTCGCGGTGGTGGCCATGTCCAGGCCGTGGGTGATGCCGTCGCGCTCGATGTAGTCGATCAGGGCGCGTTTCAGCACCGGGTTGTTGTGGCCGTAGTTGAGTGATCCGGCTCCGGCGAAGAAGTCGAGATAGGTGTGGCCGTCTTCGTCGTGGAGGTGGCTGCCCTGCGCGCGGTCGAAGACCGCGGGCCAGCCGCGGCAGTAGCTCCGTACCTCCGACTCCAGGGTCTCGAAGACGCTCAGGGCGGGCGGGGTGATGGTCACAGCGAAGCTCCAGGTGGGGGTGGGTCAGGCGGAGACGGGGCCGATGCGGTACAGGACCTCGGGCTGGTGGGCGGCGGGCCGGCCGTCCTCGGCGGGGTCCTCGGGGAAGAGGGAGCCGTCGAAGAGGACTTCGCGCTCCAGCCGGGCGCCGTGCCTCCCGGCGTACGAGGTGAAGAGCCGGTCGGACGCGGTGTTGTCCGGCGTGACGGTCGTCTCCACCTCCCGTACGCCGAGGCCGGCGGCGGCCCTGGCGGTCAGCGCGTCGAGCAGCACCCCCGCGAGGCCCTGGCCGCGGTGCGTGTCGTCGACGGCGATCTGCCAGACGACGAGCGTCTGCGGGCGGCCGGGCCGGAGGTATCCGGTGACGAAGGCGACCGGCTCACCGCCGGGGTCCCGGGCCACCAGGGAGGTGGCCGCGAAGTCGCGACACCACAGCAGATAGCTGTACGAGGAGTTGAGGTCCAGGACCCGGGAGTCGCGGGCAATGCGCCAGATCGCGGCTCCGTCCTCCACTCGTGGGGTGTCGATGGTCGTGAATTCGCTCGGGTTGTCGGCTCGTACAAGGTCTTCTTGTGCGGCGGTCATGCTTAAGCAATTTACCCAGCGGGATCAGAAAATGCATGGTGGTCAGGGGTTGGGTGGAGCGGCTCTCTGTGTTATCGCGCGAGCGCGCGCACTGCCTCTTGTAGCCGGTTGTAGCCGGATTTTTAGTGGCATTTGTCCGGTAAATAAGCGACTAAACGGACGTGTTGTGGGGTCTGTCACAGATCCATAACGCCTGTACCGAGCGTGTTCGAACCCTGATGGAATCCTGGTGTTTAAGAATGCGGAACGGGGGCATAAGAGTTGGTACAAGAAATACGGGAAGCTGCCAGAAAAGACAGCTTCCCGTATTGGTGAATTCCTTGGGCGTTAATTGTGCGGAAGAGCCCGGCGCGTTCGGGACGGAAAGTCCCCGGGCCGGCCGGCCCGGCCGGGGGGCCTCAGGCCCAGACCTCGGAGACCGCGCGCCCCGCCGCCTCCAGGTCGACCCGGACCCCCGACTCCGCGAGCGCGCCGCCCAGCGCCGCCAGCGAGGAGCGCACCGCGCCGCGCGTGGCGTCCGTCCCGTAGTGATTGACCCGGATCATCTCCTTGGCCAGCGCCCCGCCGCCCGCGATCAGCGGCAGCGAGGGATCGGCCGCCAGCGCCCGCGCGACCAGCGCGGAGGCGTCCGTCCCGGCCGGCGCCCGCAGCGTGGTGGCCACCGGAGCCGCGTCCCGGGCCTCGCGCACATACGGCTCCAGACCGCCGCCGAGCGCCGTGGCACCCGCGCGGGTGGCCGCGGCGGCGGCCCGGTGCCGCGCCGTCACCGCCTCGATCCCCTCCGCCTCGATCCGCTCCACACACGCCTCCAGCGCCAGCATCTCCAGCTGCGCCGGCGCGTGCAGCAGCGCCTTGCGGCCCCCGTCGATCCACCGCTCCTTCCAGTCCAGCAGCGAGAGGTACGAGCGCCTGGGCGCGGCCGGGTTCGCCGCGAACCGCTCCCAGGCGCGGGCGCTCACCGAGACCGCGGAGACCCCCGCGGGACCGCCCATCGCCTTCTGCGCGCCGATCACGCACAGATCCACCCCCCAGGCGTCCGGCAGCAGCGGTTCGGCGGCCACCGAGGCCACCGCGTCCAGCATGAAGAGGGCGCCGTGCCGCCGGACGACCTCACCGATCTCGGCGACCGGGTTGGTGTTGCCCGTCGCCGCCTCCGCGTGGACCAGCGAGACGAAGTCGATCTCCGGGTGGGCGGCCAGCGCCCGTTCGATCCCCTCCGCGGTCACCGCCGTGTGGAACGGCACCTCCAGATCGACCACCGCGGCCCCGCAGTCGCGCAGCCAGTTGCCGAAGGTCTGGCCGTACGGCCCGGTGACCACGTTCAGCGCGGTCGAGCCGGGCCGGGCCCCGGCACGGATGCAGCCCTCCAGCGGAAGCAGCGCCTCCCCCTGGGTGATCACCACATCCTGCTCGGTGTCGAGCAGCGCGGCGACCCGCCGTTCGATGCCGGCGAAGTGCGCGGCGGTCAGCGGGGGCAGGTCCAGCAGCGGATGCGTCACGGTGTTGCCTTCTTCGGAATTCTTCGGGACGGGAACGGGCGTGCGCGGCCCGGCCTGCCGGACCGCTCGGTCGAGCCTACCCACGCGCCCGTCCGGGGGTGCTCCCCGCGTCGGCCCGGGGGCCCGTACGGGCCCCTGCCGGGCCGGGCCCCCGTCCTCGTACAGTGCCGGTATGAGCGATCACGTGGTGCTGCGGGTGAAGGGGCGGGTGCTCGTCGGCCCGCGGGACGTGCGCGACGAACTGTGGGTGGTCGGCGGGCGGATCACCTTCACACGGCCGTCGGGACCCGCCGACGACGTGGTCACCGTGACCGGCTGGGCGCTGCCCGGCCTGGTCGACGCGCACTGCCATGTCGGGCTCGACCGGCACGGCCCGGTGGACGACGCGACCAGCGAGAAGCAGGCGCTCACCGACCGCGACGCGGGGGCGCTGCTGCTCCGTGACGCCGGGTCGCCGTCCGACACCCGCTGGATCGACGACCGCGAGGATCTGCCCAGGATCATCAGGGCGGGCCGCCATATCGCCCGCACCCGCCGCTACATCCGCGACTACGCCCATGAGATCGAGCCGGAGGACCTGGTCTCCCATGTCGCCCGCGAGGCGCGCCGGGGCGACGGCTGGGTGAAGCTCGTCGGCGACTGGATCGACCGGGAGGCCGGCGACCTGACCGCCTGCTGGCCGCGCGGGCCGGTCGAGGCGGCCATCGCCGAGGCGCACCGGCTCGGCGCCCGGGTCACCGCGCACTGCTTCGCGGAGGACTCGCTCAGGGATCTGGTGGAAGCGGGGATCGACTGCGTCGAGCACGCCACCGGACTGACGGACGAGACCATTCCGCTCTTCGCCGAGCGGGGGGTGGCGATTGTGCCGACGCTGGTCAACATCGCGACCTTCCCGGCGCTGGCGCTCGGCGGCGAGGCCAAGTTCCCCGTCTGGTCCGCGCATATGCGGCGGCTGTACGAGCGCCGGTACGACACGGTCCGCTCGGCGTACGACGCGGGCGTCCCGGTCTTCGTCGGTACCGACGCGGGCGGTTCGCTCGCCCACGGCCTGGTCGCCGCGGAGGTCGCCGAACTGGTCAAGGCCGGAATCCCGCCGCTCGAAGCCCTGTCGGCGGCCTCCTGGGGAGCGAGGGCCTGGCTGGGCCGCCCGGCGCTGGAGGAGGGGGCGCCCGCCGATCTGGTGGTGTATGACGCGGACCCGCGCGCCGATGCGGGGGTGCTGGCGGCGCCCCGCCGGGTGATCCTGAACGGGCGGGTCGTCGGCTGAGCGGGCGCGGGGTTGACGGGCCGTGACCACGGGGCTCCCGGGTCGTTGATCCACTTCCCGGCCGGGGGAGTGCGGGGTCTGACGGAGGGGCCGGGGACGGGTGGCGGGGAACACCCGTGCCTCAGGAGCCCCGGAAATCGAATAGAGACCCGGAAACCTCACTTTGGAGTGAACTGACCCCAGGTGTCTGCCGGTTCACTCTCCGTGCGTAAAGATTCCTGTGTCTCAGCCGCCACCGCCCGCAGTCCCTGCGGATGGTGTGGCGGCGCCATGTCTCCTGTGGGGGTTCCACCACCGTGAACAGCAACACCTTCCGCATGCCCGCCCGCCGCTGCGCCGCCGTCACGGCCTCACTCGCGCTGGTCGCCTTACCCGTGGCGCTGGCGGGCCCGGCGCACGCCACCGGGGGCGGTGCCGAGGGCACGGCGCGTGCGGTCGTCCTGCGGACCGGGCTCGATGTCGCCCTGAGCGACAAGACCGTCCGGCTGCCGCTGGCGGCCTCGCTCAACGCGGTGAAGGCGCCCGGCTCCGCCGACAGCACCACGCTGAGCGTCAGGCTCGACGGAGTCGACCAGGGCAGGCCCTTCCAGGTGCTGCGCGCGGATGTGGCGACCGCGAGGGCCACGGCCGACAAGAAGCGGGCGGAGGGGTACGCGAACCTGGCGCGCGCCCGGGTGCGTGTGCCGGGGCTGCCCCTGCTCTCGCTGGTGGAGGTGGAGAAGGCCACCTCCAGGGCGGTGTGCGAGGCCGGGAGCCGGCCGGTCGCGGAGTCGCGGGTGCTCGGCGCGGTGAAGGTGCTGGGGAAGAAGGTCACGCTGTCGACGGGCGGGCGGACCCAGGTCACCGTGCCCGGTGTGGGGGAGGTGACCCTGGATCTCGCCCACACGCGGACCACGTCGCGCACGGCGGCGGCGACCGCGCTGGAGCTGAAGGTGGGGCTGAATCCGCTGAACCTGAATGTGGCGGAGGTGGAGGGGACGGTCACGCTGGTGCAGGCGGTGTGCGAGTCGCCCGTGGTGGCGGTGTCGGACCCGCGCCCCCAGGGGAGCAGTGAGCCCACGGAGAACCTGGCGGAGACCGGGGGCAGTTCCTCCACGGGGTACCTCGCGGTGGGGGCGGCGGTGCTTCTCGCGGCGGGTGGTGGGGCTCTCGCCTTCACCCGCTCCCGCTCCCGCACCCGCGGCTGACTCTCCGCCCCCGCGGGCGCCCCCGCCCTCGCTTGGCACTGGGACGCAAGCTCCAGCCTTGCCGGCGTTTGTGGCGCGGGGGTTGCTCTCGCTTGGTGCTGGGGTGCAAGCTCCAGCCTTGCCGGCGTTTGAGGCGCGGGGGTTCGGGGGCTGGTCCCCGACCCGGGCCCGCACTGTGCGGGTTGCCTGTGGTGCGGGGTCCGTCCTCGAACGCCGGACGGGCTGGCATATCCAGCCTTGCCGGCGTTTGTGGCGCGGGGGTTCGGGGGCTGGTCCCCGACCCGGGCCCGCACGGTGCGGGTTGCCTGTGGTGCGGGGTCCGTCCTCGAACGCCGGACGGGCTGGCATATCCAGCCTCGCCGGCGTTTGAGGCGCGGGGGTTCGGGGGCTGGTCCCCGACCCGGGCCCGCACTGTGCGGGTTGCCTGTGGTGCGGGGAGCCGCGCTCACGCGACGGACGGGCTGGGTTTGCCCGGGTTGCCCGGGGCCCGGGGCATCGAGGCGGGCTCGGGTGGGCCGGGGGCGCAGGGGGCCGCTTCACCGGGCGGGCCCGGTGGAGCGGCGCCCCCGCCGGGAGGCGGCTACTCGCCGACCATCGACAGCGCCTGATCCAGCGCCTGCAGAAACCGGTTCGTCGTCACCCGATCCCGCACCGCCACCCGCAACCACCCCTCCCCCAACCCCGGAAACGTATCCCCCCGCCGCACCGCGAACCCCAGGCACCGCAGCCGCTCCCGCACCTCCGCCCCGCGCCGCACATGCGCCAGCACAAAGCACGCCTCGGCCGCCGCCACCACCCGCACCTCGTCGAACTCCGCCAGCCCCGCCAGCAGATGAGCCCGCTCCACCGCGATCTTCCGGGCGGCCCGGTCCGCCTCCTTCAGCGCCGCCGGGCCCATGCACATCTCGGCCGCCGCCAGCGCGGGCGTGGACACCGGCCAGAGCGGCTGCGCCCGCTCCAGCACCCCGATGATCTCCGGCGCGGCCAGGACGTACCCGATCCGCAGCCCCGCCAGGCCCCAGGTCTTGGTGAGGCTGCGCAGCACCACCAGGCCCGGCACATCCGTCCGGCCGGCGAGCGTCTCGGTCTCGTCCGGCACGGCGTCCATGAACGCCTCGTCCACCACCAGCACCCGCCCGGGCCGGGCCAGCGCGGCGATATCGGCCGCCGGGTGCAGCACGGACGTGGGGTTGGTCGGATTCCCGATCATCACCAGGTCCGCCTCCTCCGGCACCGCCGAGGGATCGAGCCGGAAGCCGTCCTCCTCCCGCAGCAGCAGCCGCTCCACCGTGTGGCCCGCGTCCCGCAGCGCCGCCTCGGGCTCCGTGAACTGCGGGTGCACCACGAGCGGGCGCCGCACCGGCAGGGCGCGGGCCAGCAGCACGAACGCCTCCGCCACCCCCGCCGTCAGCAGGACGCGTTCGGGCGCGAGCCCGTGCCGGTCCGCGACGGCGGCCCGGGCGGCCCGCCCGTCGGGATAGGCCGCCAGCGACGCCAGCGACCCGGCGACGCACTCCCGCAGCCACTGCGGCGGAGTGCCCGCCCGGACATTGACCGCGAGATCGACCAGCCCCGCCCCGTTGTCCCGTATCTCCGCGTCGCCGTGGTGGCGCAGGTCGTGTGAGCCGTCAGTGTGCATGTGCGTGGCTGCCGTGGTGGGGGAGTGCGGCCGTACGGTCCGGACCGAAGGGCCCGGCGACGGATCTGGGGATCGGGGGTGTGGGTGGGGCGGTCACGCGGACTCCTCGGTGTGGGGGGTGGTGGTACGGAGGGGGTGCGGCGCTCCCGCCGCTTCCCCCGCTGCCGCGCGGGGTCATGGCTGCCACCGGAGGCCGCACGGGCTCACCATGCGGCCCGCGATGGCGCGGGTGGCCGTGTTGCCGACCGTCACGACGGTCATCATGTCCACCGTCGACGGTTCCACTCCGGCCAGTGTCGTCACACGGCTTGATTCATCCGGTCGAGACGTGTTCCGGACGATTCCCGCCGGTGTCGCGGCCCCCCGGTACGCCCCGAGAAGCGCCAGCGCCGCACGGAGCCGCCGCTCCCGCTCCGCCCCGCCGCCCGCCGCCGCCCGGCCGTGGCGCAGGGTGACCACCGCGTCCGACGCCGCCGCCGCCCGCACCCGGCTCTCGACGGCACTCCACGGACTCCCCGGGTCCGCGAGCCCGATCACGGCCTCCTCGCCGGAGGGCCGCGCCGTACCGTCCTCCCGTACCCAGGGCCCCGCGCCGCGCAGCCCGTCCACCTCATCCGGACTCCAGCCGGCGCCGGGTGCGGAGGCGGCGCCGGGCGGGAACACCATGACCCCGCCGCGCACCGGAATCCGCGCCACCGCGCAGGTCACCCGCGCGGGCCGCCCCCGGGGGTCCGACTTCCGCTTGGGCACCAGCAGCTCCCCGCCGTCCGCGAGCGCCGCCGCCTCCGCGACCGACGCCGTCCCCAGCGCCCGGAGCGGCGCGGCGGACGGATGGGGCACGGCGACCTCCGCGAGCCGCCCGGCGGTACGGGAGACCAGCGGCACCCCCAGCAGCTCGGCCGCTCCCCTGATCCCCGGTTCCGCCGCCTTCGCCTCCACCGTCGCCAGCGCCGCGACACTGAGCGCCGAGAGGCCCGCGTCCCGCAGGCTCCCCGTGATCAGGGCGACGACCTCGTCCAGCGGCGCCCCGGAGGACGCGCCGACCCCGACGACCAGCGACGGGGGCCGCAGCACCGCGCCCCGGTGACCGGGACCGGCCGGCCCGTCGGTGACCGGCACCACGGCCGTCCCTCCGGACGGGGTCCGCAGCAGCACCGCCCACCGCGAGGGGTCCGCCGCACTCCTGGCGATCACCGGCGCCCGCCAGGCGCGGCCGGGGAGCGGCAGCCCAGCGCCCGCACCGGGCTCGGCCATGAGCAGGGGTCCTCTCGCGTCAAACGGGTGAATCGGGCGGGTCTTCCGGCGGAATGTGCGCAGCGCACGGTCAATCCGCTAGCAAGGGCGCATGGCGGTGTTCGTCGCGCTCGGCGCGTTCCTGATGACGCTGTTCGGCGGCTGGACCGCGCAGCGCGTCACCGACCGCAGGCATCTGGTCCTGGGCCTGGCGGGCGGGCTGATGCTCGGGGTGGTCGGCCTGGATCTGCTGCCGGAGGCGCTGGAGGCGGCCGGGCGGCGGGTGTTCGGCGTCCCGCTCGCGCTGCTGCTCTTCGTGGCCGGGTTCCTCGTGGCGCACCTGGTGGAACGGCTGCTCGCGGTGCGCCGGGCCGCCCATGGCGCGGGGGACGAGCGGGCGCCGCAGGTGGGGCTGACAGCGGCGGCGGCGATGGTCGGCCACAGTCTGATGGACGGCGTCGCGATCGGCGCCGCCTTCCAGGTCGGGGATGCGATGGGGCTGACCGTCGCGCTCGCCGTCATCGCCCATGACTTCGCGGACGGCTTCAACACCTACACACTCGCCAGCCTCTACGGCAACACCCGCACCAAGGCCATCGCGATGCTGGTCGCCGACGCCCTCGCGCCGGTCGCCGGCGCCGCGTCGACGCTGCTGGTCACCATCCCGGTGGGGCTCCTCGGCGGCTACCTCGGATTCTTCGGCGGCGCCCTGCTCTATCTCGCGGCGGCCGAGATCCTCCCCGAGGCCCACCACACCCACCCCGCCCGCTCCACCCTGCTGTGCACGGTGGCCGGGGCGGGCTTCATCTGGCTGGTGGTCGGCATCGCCCACTGACCGGGGCGCGGTGGCCCCCGGGATCTCTGCTGAAACGATTCTGCGGAGAGGTGGGACCGGGCTGCCGCCGCCCCGGCGGGCGCTCACCGCGCGCACCACGCCACGAACCGGCGGGCGACCCGGGGATCGGCGGCCCAGTGCGTGTGCAGATAGCTGGCATGCACACCCCGCTGGACGAAACCCTCCACCCGGCGCTGCGGCCGGAGCATCCCCCACGCCGGCACCGGCCCGGCCCCGGGCTCGATCACCGTCCGGTGGAACTCGTGGCCGCGCATCCGGGTCCCGGTGGCCGCCAGGGCGCTGTCGGCCACGGCGACGGCCTCCCGGTAGCCGAGCGTGAGCCGCTCGCCCATCCGGGCATCGGCGTCCAGCACCCCGCACATCGGCTGCCCGTCCAGGGAGCGCGCCAGATACAGCAGCCCCGCGCACTCGGCCGCCACCGGGCCGCCGTTCCGGGCGAATTCGCCCACGACCTTGCGCAGGGCCTCATTGGCGGACAGCTCCGGCGCGTACACCTCGGGGAAGCCTCCGCCTATCACGATCCCTGAGGTGCCCTCGGGCAGTCGCTCGTCCCGCAGCGGGTCGAAGGTCACGACCTCGGCACCGCAGGCCGTGAGCAGTTCCACCTGCTCGGCGTAGGAGAAGGTGAAGGCGGGCCCACCGGCGACGGCGACCACCGGCCGCCGCCCGCCGGCGGGGCTCCGTCCGCCCGTGAACCCCGGCCCGCCGGCGGGCCCGGGCCCGCCCGTGAACCCCGGCCCGCCGACGGACCCCACCGGAAGGCCGAGCCCGTCCGCGTCGGCGGCCCCGGAGGCGGCGGCCCCGGGAACGTCCGCCCCCGCGAGCAGCGCCCCGGCCGCGCTCCACGCCTCGGCACCCAGCGGCGGGGCCGACCGGGCCAGCGCCAGCAGCCCCGCGAGATCGCACCCCTCGCGCACCAGCTCCGCCATCGCCTCCACCGAGGCGACCGCCTCGGCCGCCCGCTCGGCCACCGGCACCAGACCCAGATGCCGTGACGGGGTCGCCACGGCGGCCCGCCGCCGCACCACCCCCAGCACCGGCACACCCACGTCCTCCAGCGCCTCCCGCAGCAGCTCCTCGTGCCGGTCGGACGCCACCTTGTTGAGGATCACGCCCCCGACCCGCACCTCCGGGTCCCACGACAGAAAACCGTGCACCAGCGCCGCCACCGACCGGGACTGCGAGGACGCGTCCACCACCAGCACCACCGGCGCCCGCAGCAGCTTCGCCAGCTGCGCCGTCGACGCCAGCTCACCCGCCCCCGCCGCGCCGTCGTACATCCCCATCACCCCCTCGACCACGGCCAGATCACAGCCCGCCGAGCCCCGGGCGAAGAGCGGGGCCATCAGCTCCGTACCGCAGAGATAGGCGTCGAGATTCCGCCCCGGACGGCCGGTCGCGAGCGCGTGGTAGCCGGGGTCGATGTAGTCGGGGCCCACCTTGTGCGGGGAGACGGCCAGACCCGACGCGGCGAAAGCCGCCATCAGGCCCGTCGCGACGGTGGTCTTGCCGCTGCCCGACGACGGCGCGGCGATGACGAGACGTGCTACCACTCGATGCCCCGCTGCCCCTTCTGACCGGCGTCCATCGGGTGCTTGACCTTGGTCATCTCGGTCACCAGATCCGCGAAGCCGAGCAGCTCCGCCGGGGCGTTCCGGCCGGTGATCACCACATGCTGGTTGCCCGGGCGGTCGCGCAGCACCGAGATCACCTCCGCCGTGTCGACCCAGCCCCAGTGCAGGGGGTAGGCGAACTCGTCGAGGACGTACAGCTTGTAGGTCTCCGCGGCCAGATCCCGTTTGACCTGCTCCCAGCCCTCCCGGGCCGCCTCCTCATTGCTGAACTGCCGATCGCGCTGCACCCACGACCAGCCCTCGCCCATCTTGTACCAGTCGACCGCGCCGCCCTCGCCGGACGCCCCCAGCACCTTCAGCGCGTTCTCCTCGCCGACCTTCCACTTCGCCGACTTGACGAACTGGAACACCCCGATCGGCCACCCCTGGTTCCAGGCGCGCAGCGCGAGCCCGAACGCCGCCGTCGACTTCCCCTTGCCGGTCCCCGTGTGCACGAAGACCAGCGGACGGTTGCGCCGCTGACGTGTGGTGAGCCCGTCGTCCGGTACGACGGACGGCTGTCCCTGTGGCATTACGCGGCCTTTCTGTCGGCACCGGCGGACCGGACGCTCTTGACCAGGCCGGCGATGGCGTCGGCCCGCAACTCGTCGAGGGTGACGGCCTGCCCCTGGAGGTCGGCCGCGAGGGTTCCCGCGAGGCCCAGCCGGATCGGGCCGGACTCGCAGTCCACCACGATCGCGGCCGTGCCCCCGGCGGCGTGCAGCCGGGCGGCACGCGACGCCAGCCCCACCGGATCGGGGCCGCCCGTCGCCCGCCCGTCGGTCACCACCACCATCAGCGGGCGGCGCGCGGGATCGCGCATCCGCTCCACCCGCAGCACGTCATGGGCCTTCAGCAGCCCGGCGGCCAGCGGGGTCCGCCCGCCGGTCGGCAGCTGATCCAGCCGGGCCGCCGCCGCGTCCACCGAGGACGTCGGCGGCAGCGCCACCTCCGCCTCCTTGCCGCGGAAGGTCACCAGACCCACCTTGTCCCGGCGCTGATAGGCGTCCAGCAGCAGCGACAGCACGGCGCCCTTGACCGCGCCCATCCGCTGCCGGGCCGCCATCGACCCCGAGGCGTCCACCACGAACAGCACCAGATTGGACTCGCGCCCCTCCCGGGCCGCCTGCCGCAGATCGTCCCGCCGGACCACCAGACCCGGTCCGCTGCGGCCCCGCGCCCGCTGGTGCGGGGCGGCGGCCTGCACGGTCGCCGCCAGATGCAGCTTGGTGAGCTGTCCCCGGGGGCGCCGGGCGCCCGTGGTGCGGCCGTGCTCGGCCCGGGAGCGCGACCGCCGCCCCGCGGCGCCCTCGCCCATCCCCGGCACGCTCAGCATCTTCGTACGGAACGGCTCACCGGCCCCGACCGGGCGCTGCTCCCGGCCCGCGCCCCCGGCGGCACTCCCCTCCTCCGGCTCCCGCCGCTCGGGCGCGCCGCCCTGGGACGGCAGCTCCGGGCCACCGGTCCCGGGGGTCTCGGGGGTCTCGGGGGTCTCCCGGGGAGGCTGTCCGCCGCCGTCCGGTCCGCCGCCGGGGCCGTTGTCCGGTCCGCCGCCGGGACCGTTGCCGGGGTCGGGGTCGGGGTCGGGGTCCGGGTCGGGGTCGTCCTCGGCGGACTCCTCCAGGGTCCGGTCGAGCTTCTCCTCGTCCAGACCGGGCGCGTCGAAGGGGTTGCGCCGCCGCCGGTGGGGGAGGGCCAGCAGCGCGGCCTGCCGCACATCCTCGGCGAGGACCTCCGACCGCCCGGCCCACGCGGCCAGCGCGGTGGCGGTGCGCGCCATCACGATGTCGGCGCGCATCCCGTCCACCTCGAACGCCGCGCAGGTCGCCGCGATCTGCCGGAGCACACCATCGCCCAGCCGCACCCCGGGCAGCAGCTTCCGCGCCGCCAGAACGCGCTCCCGCAGCGCGCTCTCCTCGTCCGCCCAGCCGGCCGCGAAGGCCGCCGGGTCGTCGTCGTAGGCCAGCCGCCGCCGCACCACGTCGACCCGCTGGTCCGGCTCCCGGGAAGCGGCCACCTCCACCGTCAGACCGAACCGGTCCAGCAACTGCGGGCGCAGCTCGCCCTCCTCCGGGTTCATCGTGCCCACCAGCAGGAACCGCGCGGCGTGCCGCACCGACACCCCCTCGCGCTCCACATAGGAGGCCCCCATGGCGGCGGCGTCCAGCAGCACATCGACCAGGTGGTCGTGGAGGAGATTCACCTCGTCCACATAGAGGATGCCCCGGTGCGCGTCGGCCAGCAGACCCGGCTCGAAGGCCTTCACCCCCTCCGACAGGGCCCGTTCGATGTCGAGCGCGCCCACGAGCCGGTCCTCGGACGCGCCGATGGGCAGCTCCACCATCCGCGCCGGCCGCGCCGTGCCCCCGCCGGCCTCGTGCGGCCCGTCGGGGCAGACCGGATCGGGGGCGGCGGGATCGCAGGAGAACCGGCAGCCCGCCACCACCTCCACCTCCGGTATCAGCGCCGACAGGGCCCGTACGGCGGTGGACTTGGCGGTCCCCTTCTCGCCGCGCACCAGCACCCCGCCGACCCGCGGCGACACCGCGTTGAGCAGCAGCGCCAGCCGGAGGTCGTCCTGCCCTACGACGGCGGTGAAGGGGTAGGGCGTGCTCATGCGGTCTCCTCGGTCGGCTCTGACGGATACGACAGATACGGCGGGTGGGGCGCGTACGGTGACGGGCACGGGCGGGGTGGGGCGACCGGCCCTCCGGCGGCGGGCGGCACGGTGTTCATACGGGCGCTCCAGGTCGTCCGGGCGCTCGGACCGCTTCCCGGGCCGGGGGCTCGGGGGGCGCTCCGGGCGCGATGAAGGGAAGGCCGGCGGGCGCGCCCCGCTCGATCAGCCGCAGGAGGGCGTCCGTGTCCGCGTGTTCCTCGATGAGGTCGCCGAGCCGGTCGAGCTGCTCCTCGCGCAGCGCGCCGAACGACGTGTCCGGAGCGGGCACGAAGCGCCGGCCGGTGGCGCTCGCGACCCGGCTCAGGAACCGCCGCCGGAAGCCGTCGCTCTCCAGGGAGCCGTGCCAGTGGGTGCCCCACACCTCACCGACCCGGCAGCCGCTCAGAAAGGCCTCGCCGCCCAGCACCTCGGCGACGCCATGGTGGATCTCATACCCCTCCACCCGCTCGCCGAGCGCCGTGCCCGTCGGCCTCGCAAGGGTCTTCTCGGCCGCGAACCGCACCCGTACGGGCAGCAGCCCCAGACCGGTCACGGAACCCGCCCGCGACTCGACCTCGTCCTCGATGTGCTCACCGAGCAACTGGAAACCGCCGCAGATCCCCAGCACCGGACGGCCCTCGGCCGCCCTGCGCAGAAGCTCCCGCGCCAGCCCCCGCTCCCTCAGCCACTCCAACGCGCGGACCGTGCCCCGCGTTCCCGGCACGATCACCAGATCCGCGTCGGCCAACTCCTCGGGCCGGTCCGCGAATCGCACGATCACCCCCGGCTCGGCGGCCAGCGCGTCCACATCGGTGAAATTGGACATCAGCGGCACCGCGCACACCGCGACCCGCAGCACATCGGCCCCGACCGGCGGCGCCACCGCCGACTCGCGCACCGTCCCGCGCAGCGAGACCCGCAGCCCGTCCTCCTCGTCGATGCCCAGCCCGTGCGCGTACGGCAGCACCCCGTACGTCCGCCGCCCGGTGAGCCCGTGGAGCATGTCGAGACCCGGCTCCAGCAGCGACACATCGCCCCGGAACTTATTGACCAGATATCCCGCCACCAGCCGCTGGTCCTCGGCGCTCAGCAGCGCCGTCGTACCGAAGAAGGAGGCGAAGACCCCGCCCCGGTCGATGTCCCCGACGACCAGCACCGGAAGCCGGGCGGCGCGGGCGATGCCCATGTTCACGATGTCGGTGCGCCGCAGATTGATCTCGGCCGGGCTGCCCGCCCCCTCGCAGATCACCGCGTCGTAGCTGCCCCGCAGCTCCTCCAGGCACTCCATGACCGGCCCGAACAGCGCTTCCTGCCGCCCCCCGTGGTAGCCGCGCGCGCTCAGCTCGCCCACCGGCCTGCCCATCAGCACCACCTGGCTGCTGCGGTCGCCGCCGGGCTTGAGCAGCACCGGGTTCATCAGCGCGGTCGGCTCGACCCGGGCCGCCTGCGCCTGCATCGCCTGCGCCCGGCCGATCTCCGCGCCCTCGCGGGTCACAAACGAGTTGAGCGACATGTTCTGCCCCTTGAAGGGGGCCACCTTCACGCCCTGGCGCACAAGCCAGCGGCAGATGCCCGCCGTGACCACGCTCTTGCCCGCGTCGGACGTCGTCCCGGCGACGAGCAGGCCGCCTCCGGTGCGCCTTCCCGTGCTCATCCGTCTCCTCCCGCTCGCGGCGCCGGTGCGCCGGACCCCCGCTGAATCCCCGTCACGGCCCGCCGCAGCAACGGCCGTGCCACCACGCTCGTGGCGAGCGCCAGCAGCCCCACCCGGCGCGACAGCCGCACCGCCCGTTCGATGTCGGCGACCTCCACGGGCCGCCCCGCGCCATGGAGCACGGGCCGGTGCTCGACCCGGCCGCCGTAGGACAGGGTGCCGCCGATACGCACCCCGAGCGCCCCCGCGAACGCGGCCTCCACCGGGCCCGCGTTGGGGCTGGGGTGCCGGTGCGCGTCCTGGCGCCACGCCCGGACGGCTCCCCGCGCGTCCCCGCCCGCGAGCACGGCGAGCCCGGCCGTCAGCCGGGCCCCCGGCCAGCCGGCCAGATCGTCCAGCCGCGCCGACGCCCAGCCGAACCGCCGGTGGCGCGGGGAGCGGTGCCCCACCATCGCGTCCAGGGTGTTGACCGCGCGGAACCCCACCAGGCCCGGCACCCCCGCCACCGCCCCCCACACCAGGGCGCCGACGACCGCGTCGGAGGTGTTCTCGGCCACGGACTCCACCACGGCCCGGGCGATCTGGCCCTCGTCCAGGAACTGCGGATCGCGCCCGCACAGATGCGGCAGCCGCGCGCGGGCCCGCTCCACGTCGCCGGCCGCGAGCGCGGCACCGATGGTCCTGGCCTCCCGGCCCAGCGAGGTGCCGCCCACGACGGTCCAGGTGGCGGCGGCGGTCAGGGCGAGGGAGAGCGCGGGCGCCCCCCGGGTGCCGCGCGCGAGGAGGTGCGCGGCCGCGGCGGCGCCTCCGGCGCACACGGCGGTGTGCAGAGCGCCCCACCCCCGGTGGTCGCGCCAGAGAACCCGCTCCACCGCGCCCGCGGCCCGTCCGAACGCGGCGACGGGATGGCCCCGGCGGGGATCGCCGAGCAGCAGGTCACCGAGGAGGCCGGCCCCGGCGCCGTACGCGAAAACGCGGTCGGCACGGTTCAGTACACGGTCGGCACGCATCGATTCAGGCCGGGGTTCCGCTCCGGACCGGCCGGGGCGGGCAGATCCTTCTCGGAGTCGGGGCAGGGTCGTGGCCGCGGCCGGGCATGGCGATATGTCCTCACTCAGGGTGTCCGCGCCCTGGTTCGACGTGATCGGCGGCGAGAGTTCCTGGCTCCCGGGACTCCTCCCGGTGACAGTGGCGGGACCGCGCCGGATTCGCACCGGCTTCCTCTGCTGCCGCCGTAATGGCCCCGGCAGTCCACCACGCTGTGAGAACAGCCGTCAACCTGCCGTTGACCTGCGAAGGGGCACTGTGCTGAGCCCCACACCCGGGGAGCGCCGCGCTGCTCGTCCCGGACCCGGGACGGCAGACGGCCGGGCCGGTCGTCCCTGAGGATGACCGGCCCGGCCGTCTGCCGTCGATGAGCGCGGAGAGCCCGGACCGCGCGCGGTCCGGGCCCGCCGTCAGGTGACGATCAGATAGATCCCGTAGGTGATGGCCGCCACGCAGAGCGCGAAGCAGGTGTACGCACCGGTGCGCGCCAGCGCCACGGAGCCGCCGCCGCCGGAGGCCGTCGCCTGCTTGCTCATGCCGATGATGCCGAGGGTGAACAGGCCCACCAGAACGACGGTGGCCACGAGGCTCACACCGAAAACGGAGCCGAGAGCTGCCCAGTCGATTTTCATGCTGATCTGTCCTTACACCGCGGCCGGGCTGGCCGGGCCGGATTCGGGGGCGGCGGCCGGGGAGGCCGCGATGGTGGTCTTGAGGCCGTCCTGCGCCGGGGTGCCGGCCGGGGGCACGGTGACGGCGGCCATGGCGTTGGTCACCACACCGGCCTCGCCGGTCTCGCTGTCCACATCGGCGCCGGTGTCGTTGACGTTGGTGTGGTCGATGACCTGGCGGCGGGAGTAGAGCCAGATCGCGGCCGAGGAGGCGACCAGGAAGACCGCGACCACGGCGACACCCCAGTCGCCCTGCTTGGTCACGTACTCCGAGAGGGCGGCGACCAGACCGGCGGCGGGCAGGGTCAGACCCCAGGCCACGAACATCCGGGTGGCGGTGGACCAGCGGACCACACCGCCCTTGCGGCCGAGGCCCGCACCCATCACGGCGCCGGAGCACGAGTGCGTGGTGGAGAGCGAGAAGCCCAGGTTGGAGGAGGCGAGGATGACGCTGGCCGCGCTGGACTGGGCGGCGAAGCCCTGCTGGGGCTGGAGGTCGGTCAGGCCCTTGCCCATGGTCCGGATGATGCGCCAGCCGCCGAGGTAGGTGCCGAGGGCGATGGCCACACCGGCGGAGACGATGACCCACATGGGGGGGTTGGAGCCGGGGTTGAGGATGCCGCCGGTCACCAGGGCCAGCGTGATGATGCCCATCGTCTTCTGGGCGTCATTGGTGCCGTGCGCCAGCGAGACCAGGCCCGCCGAGGCGATCTGGCCCACCCGGTAGCCCTTCGCGGTGGACTTCGGGTCGGCGTTCTGGCCGAGCTTGTACGTCAGCCTGGAGGCGAGGTACGCGCCGATACCGGCGACCAGCGGAGCCGCGATGGCCGGGATCAGCACCTTGGTGACGACGGTGCCGCCGTTGACGCCGCTGAACCCGACCGACGCGATGGTGGCGCCGATCAGACCGCCCATGAGGGCGTGCGAGGAACTGGACGGCAGGCCGACCAGCCACGTCAGGAGATTCCAGAGGATGGCGCCGACGAGCGCCGCGAAGATCACTTCTGGTGTTATGCCTGCCTCGTTGACGATGCCGCTGGAGATCGTCTTGGCGACCTCCACCGACAGGAACGCGCCGACGAGGTTGAGCACGGCGGACATCGCCACCGCGGACTTGGGCTTCATGGCGCCGGTCGAGATGGTCGTCGCCATCGCGTTGGCCGTGTCGTGGAAACCGTTCGTGAAATCGAACACGAGAGCCGTCACGATCACAATCGCGAGCAGCAGCGTGATGTGTTCCATTTACCCAGGCAATCTATGGACGTCAGTGGCCCGGTGAACGTAAGTAACCTGAGTGAACGGAAGGTGAACTGGGACCGGCATCGGGGTGTCCCCAAGTGAGGTTTTTGGCTCCGGTTTCGGTCTGCAGGGGCTGGATGGGCTTCTGGGGCCGGGGACACGTCCCGCGAAGTGGCTTTCATCACCCTTTTGGATAATCTGACTGATCCTCCCCTCCGTCCCCCGGCGGTGGCCCTCTGTAATCGGAGAGCGCCGCCTGACAGGATCGCCGCATGACCGAACAGGTGTCGCAGAAAGCGATCGACGAGGCGTGGCGGAACGTCGTGGCCACCGCCCGCAGAACGGCCGCGGAAGGTCTGGTGGTGGGGACGTCGGGCAATGTCTCCGCCCGGGTCGGAGAGCTCGTCCTCGTCACTCCCAGCGGTGTCCCCTACGACCGTCTCACCCCCGGGGACGCCATAGCCGTCGACCTCGGCGGACAGCAGGTTCTCGGCCATCTCCGGCCCACCAGCGAGCTGCCGCTCCATCTGGAGGTCTACCGGCACACCGACGCCCGCGCCGTGGTCCACACCCACGCCGTCCACGCCACGGCCGTCTCCACCCTCGTACCGGAGCTGCCACCGGTCCACTACATGGCCGCCGCGCTCGGCGGACCCGTCCGGGTCGCCCCGTACGCCCTCTACGGCACCGAGGCCCTGGCCCGGAACATGCTCGCCGCCCTCGACGGGCGCACCGCCTGTCTGCTGCGCAACCACGGGACCGTCGCCCACGGACAGAGCCTGGACCAGGCGTACGACCGCACCGCCCAGCTGGAGTGGATGTGCCGGCTCTGGCTGACCGCGGCCGCCGTGCCCGGCCACACCCCCTCCCTGCTCACCGCCGCCGAGCTGGAGGAGGCCGCCGAACAGTTCCGGGGGTACGGCCAGCGGCGCTGACGTGCTCCCCGCCCCTGTCCCGGCCCCCCGGGCCCTGCCCGCCGGCCCCCGCCGGCCCCGCCCCCGCACGGCCCCGGACACGGGCGGGGGCCGTCCGCTGGCAGCACCCCACCACCGCGCCGACACTGGAACGGTGCGCCCGGCTACAGCGGCGGCAACGGCCGTCACCTCCCTGATCGGCGTCGGCACGGCCGCGTTCCTGGCCGGCCGCTACGCGAGCGACGCGGTGCTCAGACCCGCCCCCGGGCGGCCCCTTCCGGGGGAGCGGCGGCTCACCGTCCACTCCACCGGCGCGGGCCGGGTGACGCTCACCCGCAGCCTCTCATCGCGCCGCCCCGGCACCTACGGACTCGACGGGCCCGGCGGCGTCCACGCCATCGTCGGCCCCGTGCTCGACGAGACCCCGCCGTCCGCCGACACCGTCGTGCGCCGGCTGGAGGGCGTCGGCTCCGGCGGCCTGGAACCCGGTGCCAGGGTGCGGCTGACCCCGCAGCTCCACACCGGGGACCCGACGACCGCGCTCGGCATCCCCCACACCGATGTCACCGTCCCCGGTGAGCTGGGCCCGCTGCCCGCCTGGTCCGTGCCCGGCCCCCGGGGGACCTGGGTCATCGCCGTGCACGGCCTGGGAACCACCCGCGAGCACCCCATGAACCTGCTTCCGTTTCTCCATCGGCGACGCATCCCGGTGCTCGGGGTCGGCTACCGGGGCGACCCCGACGCGCCCCGGCCTCCCGACGGTCTCGGACACCTCGGCGACGCCGAGTGGCGGGACCTGGACGCCGCGCTCCGCTTCGCCGTCGCCGCCGGTGCCCGCGACGTCGTCCTGTACGGCTGGTCCACCGGCGCCACCATGGCGCTGCACACCGCCTGCGACTCCGCCCTGCGCGACCGGATCAAGGGGCTGGTGCTCGACTCCCCGGTCCTGGACAAGGACGCCACCCTGCGCGCCCTGGCCGCCGCCCGGCACACCCCCGCCCCGTTGCTGCCCCTCGCGGTCAGAGCCGCCCGGGGCAGGGCGGGGCTCTACAACGGGAGGCGCCCCGCGGTGACCGCGGACCCCGGCGCGCTCACCACCCCCACCCTGATCTTCCACGGCCCCGGCGACACCCTCGCCCCCTGGGGCCCCTCCCGCGAACTCGCCGCCCGCCGCCCCGAACTCGTCCACCTCCACACCGTCCGCGACGCCCCGCACGCGGCCATGTGGAACGCCGACCCCGCGCGGTACGAGGAAGCCCTGCGCCGCTTTCTCACCCCCCTGATGTGACCGGGCCCGCGCAGACGGCCCATCGTGACGCGGCCCTGTCAGGGAGGCCCGCACCCCCGGCGGGCCCCGCCCGCGCCCGGGCGCCGCGGCCCCGCCAACCCCGTCCCCGCCAGGTTCCGTTTGGGCTTTCGGGCTGTCAGCGGGAAGACTGCTCCCTGTGACGTCCCGAAAGCCTGATGAGCAATTGGCGCGCAACTCCAGACTCCGTCTTGTCCGGCCGCGTCCGCTGGCCACCGCCCGGCGGGCGGTGACGACCCGGCGCACCCGGTCGGCCCCACGGCCACCCGAGGGCACTCCGCCCCCCGCGGAACTGGCCCGCCAGGCGAGGGAGGTCCTCGCCGACGCCGTGCGGATCGCCCGCTGGGCGGCCGTCGAACGGGACCCGGGCTCCACCCCGCTGGCCGCCCCCGCCCGCGAGCGGGCCGCCGCCGCGCTCGGCCTCACCCCGGCCCAGGTGCGCGCCGGATGGGACCGGGCCCGCCTGGCCGGCCTGGTCGAACTGCACGGCGGCACCGCGCGCCCCGGCTGGCGGCTGCGCGCCTGGGACCGCGACGACATGGCCGTGCTGCGCGGCTGGGTGGCCCTCTTCGACGCCTGGTCGCTGGCGCACCCGGCGCCCGGCGACGTCGCGCCCACCGCCGTGGCGGAGGTCGTGGAGGCCGTGCCCCAGCTCCTCTCCCTGCTCCAGCTCTCGGCCGGGCCCGTGCTGGTGCCCGCCCTCCTCGATCTGCTGGAGCAGCGGGTGGAGGAGCTGCGCGAGGAACGCTGCGAGGTCCCCTACGGCCCCCAGTCCCAGCCACTGCCGATGGGCGGCCACGGCCCGTCGTCCGGCGGGCCGGCGGCCGGCGAACCGGTACCCGTGGTGACCGAGGTGCCCGCGTCCCCTCCCGGCACCGTCGCGTCCCTCCTGGACTGGGCGCTCGACGGCCTCGCCGCCGTGGGCGCGCTCACCCTCGACCGGGGCCGCTCCGCCACCCTGACCCCGCTCGGCAACTGGGCGGTCTGGGTCAAGCTGGAGCAGATCTGCGTCGCCGCCCAGAGCCCCGCCGGCAATATCGAACAGCCCGCCGACGACATGCTGCGCGGCTGTGCCCGGCTGACCCCCGGGCCCGCCCGCGCCGAGTACCGCGCCTGGCTGGCCGCCCGCACCGTCTCCAGCGCGGTGACCGAGCTGCTGGCCGTCGCCCGCGGCGAGGACGCCCTGCTGCGCGGGCTCGCCTTCGAGGCGCTGCGGGTCGTGGGCGCGCCCGCCGAGGCGGAGGTCCGGGCGGTGGCCTCGGAGCCCTCCCTGCGTCCGTACGCCCTCCTGTGGCTCGCGGAGTACGAGGGGGCGGACCCCGAGGACGCCCAGGACGTGCTGACCCGTGAGGAGGCCACCTGGCTCTGGGTGGACACCGCCGCCGCCGTCGCCGACCACGGCGAGCCCCAGCTGCTGCTGCGCCACCTCGACTCGGCGGTCCAGGGCACGGTCCCGGCCCTCCTGGAGGAGGTCAGGGCCGGCGGGCACCCGCGCACCGTCCAGGTCCTGGTGGCCCTCGCGGCGGCGCACCCGGACCCGGCCCTCGCGAAGGCCGTGCGCCGGGCCGCGTTCCAGGTCCACACCGGAGGCGCCTAGGCCGTCTCTTCCGGATCAGGCCGACTCTTCCGGATCGTGCCGGGCTCGCGGACCCTGGTGCCGCCGCACCGCGCCTCGCCGCGTTGCCGTCGGTCGCCGGCGCTCCGCGTGGGTTCGGTCCGCCGCCTCGCGATGCGCGGCACCGGACCCCGCTCACCGATCCGGCGTGATCCGGTCCGATCCGAAAGAAACTCCCTCAGCCCCGGACCCGGCGGGGGCGCGCTCCGGCCGCCCCCGCCGGACGGCCCGGCCCGCAGGGGCGGCCCGGGAGGCCGAGGGGGAGGTCAGGCGAAGGTGTCGCAGCGCGCCATGTCCCCGGTCCGGTACCCGGTGTCGAACCACCGCTGCCGCTGCGCCGCCGATCCATGGGTCCAGGTCTCCGGTGTCACCCGTCCCTGGAACCGCTCCTGGATTCTGTCGTCCCCCACCGCCGCCGCGGCGTCCAGGCCGTCCGCGATGTCCACCTCGGAGAGCCCCGTCAGCAGCGGGCGTCCGCCGCGCTCGTCGGGCGTCGTCGTCGCGTGGTGCGCCCACACCCCCGCGTAGCAGTCGGCCTGCAGCTCCACCCGTACCGCGCCGCTCCCTGCCCCCCGCCGCCCGTCCCCGGCCCGGCCCAGCGTCCCCATCAGGTTCTGCACATGGTGGCCGTACTCGTGCGCCACCACATACGCCTCCGAGAACGGGCCGCCGCCCGACCCGAAGGTGGTCCGCAGCTCGTCGAAGAAGCCGAGATCCAGATAGACCTGCCGGTCGCCGGGGCAGTAGAACGGTCCCACCGCCGAGGTCGCCGCCCCGCACGCGGTGGTCACCCGGCCGCTGAACATCACCGTCCGGGCATCCGCGTACCGCCCCTGCCGCCGGGGGAACTCCGCCCGCCAGAAGTCCTGCACGCTGTTGACCACCCCGACGATCCGGCAGTCCTGCCGGGCGTTGGCGTCCGCCCCCGAGCGGCACGCGGTGTCCACCTCGGCCTGTGACGCCACGGTCGCGGTCGGCCCGGGGTCGCTCGCGGAGAGCCCGAGCCGATCGGGGCCGACCCCGAGGAGGAGCCCCAGGATCAGCGCGATCACCCCCGCGACACCGCCGCCCACGGCGGCCCCGCCGGGCCTCCGGCCGCCCCGCACATCCCTGACCTCGGATGTGTCCAGACCGGCGTCGTCGTCGAACTGCATGGGCCACCGCCCTCGGTCCGTCCGCCGGCTTCCGCCGGCCGTTCCCGGTGTGCGGCGGCAGCCCGCCGCCCTGGGCCGAGTATCGGGCAACCGGAGATGGATCGCCCCTTTTGTCGGGCGTTTCGGGGGGACGGCCCCGCCGCCCCGAAGGCTCCGCCACCCCGACTGCCCCGCCACCCGGCGACCCCTCCGCGCCGCCCGTCTCCGCTCCGGGCCGCCAAACCACTTGCAGCCCACCGTTAGACTGGCCCTCATGGCCATTCTCCTTGCGCATTAGACGGCGTCGCAGCCCGAAACCCCCCGTCCTTCCGCCGTCCCACACCGCCCTGGAGTCTGTCCGTGATCACCGCTTCCGGTATCGAGCTGCGCGCCGGCGCCCGCATCCTCATCGAGTCCGCCTCCTTCCGTATCGCCAAGGGCGACCGGGTCGGCCTGGTGGGCCGCAACGGAGCGGGCAAGACCACCCTCACCAAGTGCCTGGCCGGCGAGGGCGTCCCCGCCGCCGGCACCATCACCCGCTCCGGCGAGGTGGGCTACCTCCCGCAGGACCCCCGCACCGGCGACCTCGACGCCCTCGCCCGGGACCGCATCCTCTCCGCCCGTGAGCTGGACTCCGTGCTCCGGAAGATGCGCGAGAACGAGGACCGGATGGCGAACGGCAAGGGCGCCACCCGCGAGAAGGCCATGAAGAAGTACGAGCGGCTGGAGACCGAGTTCCTCACCAAGGGCGGGTACGCCGCCGAGGCCGAGGCCGCCACCATCGCCGCCGCGCTCGGGCTGCCCGACCGGGTGCTCGGCCAGCCCCTGCACACCCTCTCCGGCGGTCAGCGCCGCCGGGTCGAGCTGGCCCGCATCCTCTTCTCGGACGCCGACACCCTTCTCCTGGACGAGCCGACCAACCACCTCGACGCCGACTCCATCGTCTGGCTGCGCGACTATCTGAAGACCTACCGCGGCGGCTTCATCGTCATCTCCCACGATGTCGACCTGGTCGAGACCGTTGTCAACAAGGTCTTCTACCTGGACGCCAACCGGTCCGTCATCGACGTCTACAACATGGGCTGGAAGCTCTACCAGCAGCAGCGCGAGGCCGACGAGAAGCGCCGCAGGCGCGAGCGCCAGAACGCCGAGAAGAAGGCCGCCGCCCTCAACTCCCAGGCCGACAAGATGCGCGCCAAGGCGACCAAGACCGTCGCGGCCCAGAACATGGCCAAGCGCGCCGAGCGGCTGCTCGCCGGACTGGAGGAGGTGCGGGCCGCCGACAAGGTCGCCAAGCTCCGCTTCCCCGAGCCCGCGCCCTGCGGCCGGACCCCGCTCACCGCCGAGGGCCTCTCGAAGTCCTATGGCTCACTGGAGATCTTCACCGATGTGGACCTCGCGGTCGACAAGGGCTCCCGGGTCGTCATCCTCGGCCTCAACGGCGCGGGCAAGACCACCCTGCTGCGGCTGCTCGCCGGGGTCGAGAAGCCGGACACCGGTCAGGTCACCCCGGGCCACGGCCTCAAGCTCGGCTACTACGCCCAGGAGCACGAGACGCTCGACCCCAGCCGCACGGTCCTGGAGAACATGCGCTCGTCGGCACCCGATCTCGATCTGGTCGAGGTGCGCAAGACCCTCGGTTCGTTCCTGTTCTCCGGCGACGACGTGAACAAGCCCGCCGGGGTGCTCTCCGGTGGTGAGAAGACCCGGCTGGCCCTGGCGACCCTGGTCGTCTCCTCGGCCAATGTGCTCCTCCTCGACGAGCCCACCAACAACCTCGACCCCGCCAGCCGCGAGGAGATCCTCGGCGCGCTGCGCACCTACAAGGGCGCGGTCATCCTCGTCACCCACGACGAGGGGGCCGTCACCGCGCTGGAGCCGGAGCGGATCATTCTGCTGCCCGACGGTGTCGAGGACCTGTGGGGCGCGGACTACGCGGACCTGGTGGCCCTCGCCTGATCCGGGTCCGCTGTCCGGGCCTGTCGGCCGGGACGCCGGCCGGGCCCCGGGCTCTCCGGGGTCCGGTACGCGCCGGGGCCCTGGTCCGCGCCGGGGGTGCGGCGCCGGGTGCGCCGACCCGGCGAGCGCACTGATCCACTCCCTATGGATCATTCGGCTCAGGGGTGATCCATCATCTGAGTGAGGGCGTCTCGTACCGAGAGCGGTACCCGCCTCATGATCACCTCGACCCCCCTCCTCGG
The DNA here is from genome assembly GCF_053594535.1 of Streptomyces sp. NPDC001889. NCBI lineage: Bacteria > Bacillati > Actinomycetota > Actinomycetes > Kitasatosporales > Streptomycetaceae > Streptomyces > Streptomyces sp. NPDC001889. The sequence goes on along the minus strand of NZ_JBSFER010000031.1, from coordinate 45,276 downwards.
GGCCCTCGGGGGCCTACCGTCGCTGACCTGGTCTTTTCCCTGGCCGCCCGGGAGCGGCCGGGTTCTGCCCGGTCGCGGAATGAATCATTCCGGTGACGGTTGCCGTATGCCGTGCCACGAAGGTCCTCCCACGGACCTTGCCGAATGGGTGGCCAGGAAGGGCGCAAGGGGTGATCATGAGAAGTCCAGAGCGCACTTCCCATGAGGAGGCACGGGTGGCCGAGACTCTGAAGAAGGGCAGCCGGGTTACCGGCGCCGCGCGCGACAAGCTCGCGGCAGACCTGAAGAAGAAATACGACTCCGGTGCGAGCATTCGGGCGCTGGCCGAAGAGACCGGTCGCTCCTATGGATTCGTCCATCGGATGCTGAGCGAGTCCGGAGTCACGCTACGGGGACGCGGCGGAGCGACGCGAGGCAAGAAAGCCGCTTCGGCCTGAGGTCCTGACTCCGAGGACCAGGGCTCCCCAACGGTTCACGATGTGTCCGCCCGGCCGGCTCCAACCGGTCGGCCGGGCAGACACCGCAGTCCGGCCGCTGTCGGCCGGCCATCCGACGATGGCCGGTTGAGGGTGGTTACTGGTCGGTCGCTTAGCTAGTCTGCGACTGCACCGACACTGCACCCGAACCGGAGGCGCCCCATGGCTTCGCCCGTATCCGCGAGCGATCCCCTGCTGGACCAGGACGGCGTACGTCTCACCGTCGACTCCGCGGTCGCCACGGTGACCCTGACCCATCCGGACAAGCGCAATGCCCAGTCCCCTGCGCTGTGGCGGGCACTCGCGCTGGCCGGCCGGTCGCTTCCGGGCACCGTGCGGATCGTGGTGCTGCGCGGGGAGGGCAAGTCCTTCTCCGCCGGGCTCGACCGGCAGGCGTTCACTCCGGAGGGCTTCGACGGCGAGCCGTCGTTCCTCGATCTGGCGCGTGGTTCCGACACGGACCTCGACACCGCCATCGCCGAGTACCAGGAGGCATTCACCTGGTGGCACCGGAGTGATCTGCTCACCATCGCCGCCGTACAGGGCCATGCGATCGGTGCCGGATTCCAGCTCGCCCTCGCCTGCGATCTCCGGGTCGTGGCGCGGGACGCGCAGTTCGCCATGCGCGAGACGGGCCTCGGACTCGTCCCCGACCTCGGGGGCACCGGGCCCCTGGTCGCGCTGGTCGGCTATGCCCGCGCGCTGGAGATCTGTGTCACCGGCCGTTTCGTCCACGCGGACGAGGCCGAGCGCACCGGCCTCGCCAATCTCGTGGTGCCCGGCGCCGAGCTGGACGACGCGGTACGGGATCTGACCGCCGCGCTCCTCGCCGCGCCGCGTGACGCCGTGATCGAGACCAAGGCGCTGCTCCAGGGGGCCACCGGCCGCTCGTACGACGACCAGCGCGCCGCCGAACGCGCGGCCCAGGCCCGCCGTCTCCGCGATCTCGCGGGCCTCGGCGACTGAGGAGCCCGCACGCAGGACGGCCCCGGGGAGGCCCCGGGGCCGGGCCCGGGGGCCGGGTGAGGTTCCAAGCCCAGGCATGGCGGCCGGGGGAGGTCCCAAGCCCAGGCACGGCGGCCCGGGGGAGGCCCGGGCCCAGGTGCCCGAGGGGCGGGGAGGCTCAGGCACCCGGCCCTGTTCGCTGTTCCGGGCCGTTCCGGGCCGTTCCGGGCCGTTTCGGGCTGATCCGGAGGGAAGCCCCTACCCCGACACCCCGGTGACCACCACCGCCACCGGGCCGCCGTCCGGGAGGGCCGCCGATACCGCGCTCCGTACCGCTCGCACCACCGTCGGCGGGTGGTGTCCGGGCGACGTCGCCAGCTCCACCCGGACATGGTCGGGGGCGAGCCGTACCGCCGCTCCCAGAGCGGCCGTCAGCCGGGCGACCCCCGGGACCCCGGTGGCCGCCGCCGCGACCCGAGCCGAAGGGCCCTCCGCCACCGCCTCCGGGAGGTTCGGACCCGGTGTCTCCCCGGGCCGTACCCCGGGTGGGGGAGTGCCCCGCACCTTTTCCCCCGCGCCCCCGGCCCGGCCGGTCTCCCCGGGCTCCACCAGCGCCGTGACCCGCAGATCCACCTCCCGGACCGCGAGGCCCAGGGTGTCGATCGCGGCCGAGAACAGCGCCTCGCGCAGCGTCGCCGCGACGGCGGGCAGCGGCCGGTCCGCCGTCGCGGCGAACTCGGCCTCCACCCGGAGCGGGCCCGGCGGCAGCGCGCTCGGCGGCGCGGGAACGGCGGGGGCGCCCGCGCGCGCCGGATCGGCGAGCGCCAGCCGCACCTTCCCCGGCTCCACCCCCGCGATCTCCACGGCCGCGCGCCGCAGCACCGCCACGGCCGCCTCCTCGGTCAGCCAGGCCCCGTCCGCGGCCTCGCCCAGCGGCAGCAGTCTGCCGAGGCCCAGCCGCCGTCGTACCGCATCAGCAGTGGTCATTGCCCCAGCCTGCCCCATCCCCGGGGCGGAAGAGCGCAACCGCACTTAATGTGGGCTACAGGGTGTCCTCGGGATCACCCATGAGCCCGGTGTGATCCGTCACGCACCCCGGGCACGGCCTGGACATCCCGGAGCAATCCCGGAAAGGACACAAGGCGATGACCGAAAGAACCGGCAGTGACCCCTCCGGCTCGGGCGACGAGCCGAGGGAACCGAAGAAGTCGCCGTTCGGCAAGCGCGGTGGCGGGGACCCCGGTTCCCGGGGCCGCACCACCATCGCCGACGGCGTGGTGGAGAAGATCGCCGGACTGGCCGCCCGCGATGTGCTCGGTGTGCACGCCATGGGCAGCGGGCTCTCCCGCACCTTCGGCGCGGTCCGCGACCGGGTGCCGGGCGGCAACAAGTCCAATGCCACCCGTGGGGTGAAGGCCGAGGTCGGGGAGGTGCAGACCGCCCTGGACCTGGAGATCGTCGTCGACTACGGAGTCTCCATCGCCGATGTCGCCCGCGCGGTCCGGGAGAACGTGATCTCCGCCGTGGAGCGGATGACGGGCCTGGAGGTCGTCGAGGTCAATATCGCGGTCAGCGATGTGAAACTGCCCGAGGACGAAGAGGACGAGCCCGAGCCGCGCCTTCAGTGATCCGCGGTTCCGGTTCCGGACCCCTGTCCCAGTAGAGGAGCTCAGATGAGCATGGCTGTGGTCGGCATGGTGGCCGGCATGGCACTCGGCTTCGCCGGGTACTTCGGCGGCTTCGGCGCGTTTCTGCTGATCGCCGCACTCGGCGCGGTCGGGTTCGTGGTCGGCCGCTTCCTGGAGGGCGATCTCGATGTCGGCGATCTCTTCCGCGGTCGCGAGCGCGGCGACCGGCGGCGGTGACGCGGAGTGCCCACGGAGCACGACGGCGGCGAGGACCCCGGCGGGCGCCCCGGTGAGCGGGTCGCGGCGGCGGACCGGGGCGCGACCGTCATCGCCGACCGGGTCGTCGCGAAGATCGCCGCACAGGCGGCCCGCGAGGCGATCGGGACCGTACCGGAGGGCGGCCGGGCCCCGCACGCGACGGTCGTGGTGCGCCACGACGCCGCCCGGGTGCGGATCAGCCTCGACCTGGACTACCCCGGCGACATCGGGGGGCAGTGCGGCGCGGTGCGCCGCCGGGTCACCGAACGGGTCGGGACCCTCGCCGGAATGACCGTGCCCGAGGTGTCGGTCCTGGTCGAACAGCTCCACTCGCCCCACACCCGGGGCGCCGCGGGCGGGAGAATCCGATGAGCGCCCCCACCGCGCCGCCCGCCGGTCCCTCCCCCGCCACCGAGCCGTTCCTGGTGCCGGCCCACAAGAAGATGCAGGGCGGACGCTTCTGGTCCGTGCGCCGGCTCCCGGCCGCGCTGCTCGCCCTGGTGGTGCTCGGCGGTGCGGGCCTGCTGCTCTACGACATCGTGGCGGTACGGGCGGACCGGCCGGCCATGCAGTGGCGGCGCGACGCCGCGGACCACCTCGCCCGCTGGCGTCTCGACGAGACCTGGGTGCTCGCGGTCGCGGCGGCGCTCGCCCTTCTCGGCCTCTGGCTGATCCTCCTCGCCCTCACCCCGGGGCTGCGCCGGCTGCTGCCGATGCGCCGTCACGACTCGTCCGTACGGGCGTGTCTCACCCGGGAGGCGGCGGGGCAGGTGCTGCGGGACCGGGCGATGGAGGTCCCCGGGGTGCGCTCCGCCCGGGTGCGGACGGGCCGGCGCAAGGTCTCGGTGCGGGCCCGCTCCCACTTCCGCGAACTCGACGACGTACGCGCCGATCTGGACCGGGCGCTCGGTACGGCGCTCACCGAACTCGGCCTCGCCAAACCGCTGTCCCTGGCGGTACGGGTGTCCCGGCCACCGGTCAAGAAGGGGTGACCCGCGCATGCTCTCGGTCGTCAATCGTGTGCTGCTCGGTCTGGCGGGGCTGGTGCTGACCGCGGTGGGGGGCGCGGTGCTCGCCGCCGGCACCGGTCTCTCCGTACCGTCCTGGTGGCCCTGGTACGGACCCCGGGATGTGCTGCTGAGGACGGCGGACCGGGTGCGGTGGCGCGACGAGAGCTGGTGGTGGCCCGCGGTGATCGGCGGGCTGGCGGTCCTGGTGCTGCTCGCGCTCTGGCTCCTCCTCGCGCAGTTGCGCCGGCGCAGGCTGAGCGAGGTGCTGGTGGACAGCGGCGACGGCGAGGGGGCACGGCTGCGGGGGCGGGCGCTGGAAGGGGCCCTGGAAGGGGAGGCGGGGGCGCTGGAAGGGGTCGAGCGGGCACGGGTGAGGCTGACGGGGAGACGGGGCGAGCCGGTGGCGAGGGTGGGGCTGGTGCTGGAGCCGCACGCCTCGCCGGCGCGGACGCTGGAGCGCCTCACCTCGGAGGCGGTGGCGCACGCCCGCGACTCGGCGTCCCTCCCGGCCCTCCCCACGGAGGCCCGTCTGACATCCCCCAAGCACCACCCCCACCGGGTGACCTGACTCCCGCGCGGGCCGGACCCCGCACCGAGGGGGCCGGGAAGCGGCCCGGCGGGGTCAGAAGCCGTGGCGGGCGCCGCCGTCCACCGGCACCATCACCCCCGTCAGATACGACGCCCCCGGCGACAGCAGAAACGCCGCCACCCTCCCGAACTCCTCCGGCGCCCCGTACCTCCGCAGCGGAATCCGCGACTCGTTCCCCGCCCTGGCCCCCTCCGCGTCCCCGGACAGCGCGTCCAGCTCCCGCACCCGGTCCGTGTCGATCCGTGCCGGCAGCAGCCCCACCACCCGGATTCCGCGCGGGCCCACCTCGTCCGCGAGGGACTTCGCGAATCCGGCGAGGCCCGGCCGCAGGCCGTTGGAGATCGTCAGCCCCGGGATCGGCTCGTGGACCGAGGCGGAGAGCACCAACCCGATCACCCCGCCCTCGCCCAGCTCCGCGGCGGCGGTGCGGGCCATCCGCACCGCCCCCAGGAACACCGACTCGAACGCCGCCCGCCACTGCTCGTCCGTGTTGTCCGCGGCCGACCCCGGGGCCGGGCCGCCCACGCTGATCAGCACTCCGTCGAACCGCCCGAAGTGGGCGCGGGCCGCCGCGATCAGCCGTTCCGCCGCGGACGGGTCGGCGTTGTCCACCGCCACACCGACGGCGTCGGGGCCGAGCGCCCCCGCGGCGTCCGTCACGGTCTTCTCGTCCCGCCCGGAGACGACCACCTTCGCCCCGTCGGCGACCAGCGCCTTCGCCGAGGCGTTGCCCAGCCCGCGCGAGCCGCCGGTGACCACATAGACACGATCCCTCAGTCCAAGATCCATGCCCCTATCCTCCACTCTCCTCCCTGCCGAGCGCGAGGGCCGTCGTCACCAGCGCGATATGGCTGAACGCCTGGGGGAAGTTCCCCAGCTGCCGGCCCGCCGCCGGGTCGTACTCCTCGGCGAGCAGCCCGACATCGTTGCGGAGTGCGAGCAGCCGCTCGAACAGCTCCCGCGCCTCCTTCGTCCGGCCCGTCATCCGCAGCGCGTCCGCCAGCCAGAACGAGCACGCGAGGAACGCCCCCTCGTCCCCGGGCAGCCCGTCGACCGCCGCGCCCTCGGTGCTGTAGCGGCGCACCAGCCCGCCCGTCATGCCCAACTCCTCGCGGACCGCGTCGACGGTCCCGACGACCCGGGGGTCGTCCGGCGGCAGAAAGCCGACCCGGGGGATGAGCAGCGTCGCCGCGTCCAGCTCGGCGGAGCCGTACGACTGGGTGAAGGTGTTCCGCACCGGGTCGTACCCCCGCTCGCACACCTCCCGGTGGACCTCGTCCCGCATCGCGCGCCACCGCCCCGCGTCGCCGCGCAGCGAGGGGTCGGACTCCAGGGTCCGCACCGCCCGGTCGGCCGCGACCCACGCCATCACCTTGGAGTGGACGAAGTGCCGGCGCGGGCCGCGCACCTCCCAGAGCCCCTCGTCCGGCTCGCGCCACTTGGACTCCAGGAAGCCCAGCAGGCTGAGCTGGAGGTACCAGGCGTGCCGCTGGGAGGGCAGCCCCGCCTCCCGGGCCAGGAAGAGGGAGTCCATCACCTCGCCGTACACATCGAGCTGAAGCTGTTTCACGGCCGCGTTGCCGGTGCGCACGGGCGCCGAGCCGGCGTAGCCGCCGAGCCACGGCAGCTCCGTCTCCGGGAGCCGGCGCTCCCCGGCCAGCCCGTACATGATCTGGAGGTCGGCCGGATCGCCGGCCACGGCCCGCAGCAGCCAGTCCCGCCAGGCGGCGGCCTCCTCCTGGTAGCCGGCGTCGAGCAGGGCGTCCAGGGTGAGGGTGGAGTCCCGCAGCCAGCAGAAGCGGTAGTCCCAGTTCCGTACCCCGCCCAGCTCCTCCGGGAGCGAGGTGGTCGGCGCGGCGACGATCCCGCCCGTCGGGCCGTAGGTGAGTGCCTTCAGGGTGATCAGCGAGCGGACCACGGCCTCCCGGTAGGGCCCTTCGGTCCGGCAGCGGCCGGCCCACTCCGCCCAGTCCCGCAGGCTGGACTCCAGCGCCTCGGCGGGGTCCACCCGGTCGGGCCGCTGCCGGTGCGAGGGGTGCCAGGAGAGGATGAAGGACACCTTCTCGCCCGCGCCGACCGTGAAGGACGAGACGGTGCTGAACTGCTGTCCCCAGGTCTTGACCTGGGGCTCGCTGCGCAGCCATACGGAGTCGGGGCCGGCGACCGCCACCCGGTGGCCGTCCGCCCGCCGCATCCAGGGCACGACCGAGCCGTAGTCGAAGCGCAGCCGCAGCACCGACTCCATCTCCACCGAGCCGCTGAGCCCCTCCACGATGCGCACCACGTCGGGCACCTCGTCGCGCTGCGGCATGAAGTCGATGACCTTGACCGTGCCGGTGCGGGTCTCCCACACGGACTCCAGGACGAGCGAGTCACCGGCGTAGCCGCGGCGGGCGCAGGGGCCGGAGCCCTTGGGGGCGATCCGCCAGTGACCGTTGTCCCGGTCGCCGAGGATGGCGGCGAAGCAGGCCGCGGAGTCGAAGCGGGGCAGACAGAGCCAGTCGATGGAGCCGTCCGTGCCGACCAGGGCCGCCGTCTGGAGATCGCCGATCAGGGCGTAGTCCTCGATGCGTAGCGTCACGCAGTGGCGCATTCCCGCCGGGGGCCGGGGCCAATCAGGCGCGGCGCGGTGTCAGGCGTTCGCCGGGACCGGCTCCGGGGTGGTTCCGGCGGCCGCCGCCGCACGCCGGTCGCGCACCTCGCGGCGGACGAGGATCACCCAGCCGATGGGGACTCCGGCGGTGAACAGCCACCACTGGACGGCGTAGGCCATATGGGCGCCGATGGAGTCGTGGTCGGGCGCGGGGATCAGCTCCGGGGACTTCTCGCCGTCCTTCCGGCCGGTCTGCTCCAGATACCCGCCGAGCACCTGCTTGCCGAGCAGTTCGGACTGCTGCTCGCTGTTGATCAGCATCACCTGGCGGTCGGGCAGCCCGGCGAGGTCCTTGATTCCGCTGCCCCGGGTGGTCTCGTCCGCCTTCAGCCGGCCGGTGACGGTGACCTCGCCCCGGGGCGCGGGCGGCACCGCCGGGTACGCCGTCTGGTGGGGCGCCGCCGGAATCCAGCCGCGGTTGACCAGGACCACCCGGCCGTCGGTGAGGACCAGCGGGGTCAGCACATGGACGCCGACCTTCTCGTCGACGTTGGTGCGGCGCCGGACGACGACCTCGCCGTCGGTGTCGTAGGTGCCGGTGGCGGTGATCGCGCGCCAGTAGTCCGAGCGCGGTACGGAGTGCCCGGGGGAGGTCAGCTCGGTCACCGGGACCGGCGCGGCCTCCAGATTGCGCGCGATGAGCGCGTTCTGCTCGACCCGGCGCTCATGGCGGTGGAACTGCCAGAAGCCCAGCTCGATCATCGTCGGGATGAGCACGAGGCCGATGAGGGTGAGGATCACCCACTGCCGGGACAACAGGAAGCGGTACACGGCGTCGACCGTACCTCCTGCCCCGGCGGTGCCTCGCGGGGGGTCCCGCTCACCGATCCGGCCTGATCCGAAAGAGACGGCCTAGACCCTCCCGGCTCCGTCGGCCGGGGTCACATCGCGCAGCAGCTGGGTGAAGGCCGCCTCGTCCATCACCGGGGTGCCGTAGGACGCGGCCTTGACGGTCTTGGAGGTCGCCGCGCCCGGATCGTTGGTCACCAGCAGGCTCGTCAGCCGGGAGACGCTGGTGGCGATGTGCAGTCCCGCCTCGATGGCGCGGTCCTCCAGCAGCTCCCGGTCGATGGAGGTGTCGCCGGAGAACGCCACCCGCATGCCCTGTTTCAGCGGCTTCCCCGGCTCGTACCGCCCCGGGTTGGGGTGGGGGCAGGCGGGCCGCTTCCGCGAGGGGCGCCAGCTTCCCTGGCCGTACCGTCCGGACGGCCCGAAGGACGGGGGGCCGCCGGGGCGGGGAGCGGCGGGGGAGTCCGACCACTCGGTCAGCGGACGGCACTCCAGCAGCGGCAGCCGCACGCCGTCCCGGGCCGCGCTGTGCAGGCTGGGGCGGAAGGCCTCGGCCAGCACCCGGGCGTCGTCCAGCGCGTGGTGGGCGCGCTCCTGGACGACACCGAAGTGGGCCGCCAGCGACTCCAGCTTGTGATTGGGCAGCGGCAGCGCCAGCTCCTTGGCGAGCGCGATGGTGCACAGCCGCTGCCGGGTGGGCGCGGCCCGCTGGGCGCGGGCGTACTCCCGGGCGATCATGGACCAGTCGAAGACGGCGTTGTGCGCGACGAGCACCCGGTCGGCCAGCCGCTCGGAGAAGTCGTCGGCGATGTCCCCGAAGAGCGGGGCGCCTTCGAGCACCTCGCTGGTGAGCCCGTGAATCCACACCGGGCCCGGGTCGCGCTCCGGGTTCACCAGTGTGTACCAGTGGTCCTGGACCTCGCCGAAGGCGTCCAGCCGGTACACGGCAGCGGAGACTATCCGGTCGTCGCGGGCGAGGCCGGTGGTCTCCACGTCGACGACCGCGTACCCCTCGGGATACGCGGCCGGCCACGCCGTCGCTGCTGCGGTGCTGTCATCGAGCATGGTCACAGAGAATACGGGCCCCCACTGACAGGGCCCGATCCGACCGCCCGGTACCGGCCCCTCCCGCCGCCGTGCTCCGCGCGGGCGCGGGGAGTTGGCGGAACTCACCAAAACGAGCTGACAATCCGTCTCACATACTTGTGGGTAACACCATCTAGCCCCGTCCGGGCCGCCGCCTCTACGGTGCACCCATGCCGAACCCGCCCGACGTCGTGCTGTGGTCCATACCCGCCTTTGTGCTGCTCACCGCGGTGGAGATGGCCGCCTGCCGGTTCCGCCCCGACGAGCGCGCCGCGGGCTGGGACGGCAAGGACGCGGCCACCAGCGTCACCATGGGACTCGGCAGCATCGTCTTCGACTTCCTCTGGAAGATCCCCGCTGTCGCGATCCACACGGTCGTGTACGAACTCACCCCGGCCCGTGTCCCCCTCCTGTGGTGGACCCTGCCGCTGATCCTGCTCGCCCAGGACTTCCTCTACTACTGGTCCCACCGGGGCCACCACATGGTCCGCGTTCTGTGGGCCTGTCATGTGGTCCACCACTCCAGCCGGTACTTCAACCTCACCACCGCGCTGCGCCAGCCCTGGACGAGCCTGACCGTCTGGCCGTTCTATCTGCCGCTCGTCGCCTGCGGGGTGCACCCGGCCGTGGTCGCCCTCTGCGCCTCGGTCAATCTCGTCTACCAGTTCTGGGTGCACACCGAACGGGTGGGCAGGCTGCCCCGGCCGCTGGAGTACCTGTTCAACACGCCCTCCCACCACCGGGTGCACCACGCCTCCCAGGGCGGCTATCTCGACCGCAACTTCGGCGGCATCCTGATCGTCTGGGACCGGCTCTTCGGCTCCTTCGCCCCCGAGACCGAGCGGTGCGTCTTCGGCCTCACCAAGAACATCGGCACCCACAACCCCCTGCGGGTCGCCACCCATGAGTACGCCGCCATCGCCCGCGACCTGCGGGCGGCGCGCGGCTGGCGGGAGCGGGCGGGGCATCTCCTCCGGGGCCCCGGCTGGCGGCCACCCGCCCCTCCGAACCCACCCGCCCCTCCGAACCTACTCACCCCTCCAGGCCCACCCGCCCCTCCGGGCCCGGCCCCCGCCCCCGCCCCGGCCACTGCCCCGAGCGCCGGCCCCGCCCCCGCCCCGGCCGCGCACCTCCCCGGGAGCAGCCGATGAGCGCGCCGGACCTCCGCCCCCGGAGCCGTGTCCGCGAAACCCTCGCCCCGGCCCTCCTCACCGCCTTCGCACTCGCGGTCCTCGCCGACCTCGGCTCCCTCCTCGCGGGCGCCGAACCGGGCCACTGGATCGCCAAGCCGCTGCTGATGCCGCTGCTCGCCGCGTACACCCTGGTACGCGGCGGCCCCCGGCTCCTCGCCGCCGCGCTGCTCCTGGGCTGGGGCGGCGATGTGTTCCTGCTCCTGGACGCGGAGTGGGCCTTTCTCGCGGGCATGGGCTCCTTCGCCCTGGGCCACCTCTGCTATCTCCGCCTCTTCGGCCGCCGCCACCCGCCCGCCGGTCTCGCCCCCGCGTACGCCGTGACGCTGGTGGCCGCCGTCGCCCTGCTGTGGACCGGCCTCCCCGCCGAACTGCGCGTCCCGGTCGCCGTGTACGCCCTGCTGCTGACGGTCATGGCGTGGCGGGCCGGCGGACTCGGCCCCGTCGCCGGCGCGGGCGGCGCGCTCTTCCTGGTCTCGGACCTGATCATCGCGACGGAGGTGGCGGGATGGCCGCAGCCGCCCGCGCCCGACTTCTGGATCATGTTCCTGTACAGCACGGCCCAGCTCCTCCTCGCCCTGGGCGTCCTGGCCCACTGCCGCCGGGAGCCACCGCTCCCCGACCGCTGAGGCTGTCGCCGGCCGGGCCCGCGCACACAGCAGGGGCCGGGCGCGCCGTCCGCGCCCGGCCCCGCACACGCTCGTCCGTGCCGTGTTCCGGCAGGATCGGGGTTGTCCGTTCCGGATCTTGCCGGGCTCGGGAGCCCCGGCACCGGACCCCGCTCGCCGATCCGGCCCGATCCGGAAGGAGACTCCCTAGCGGCGCACCGCGTCCAGCGCGTCCGCGACGCCGGCGCCGTAGAAGCTGTTCTTCTGCTTGCCGCCCTCGCAGACCGCGTCCACGGTGCCGTCACCGTTGTAGTCGTACGGGTTGGTGCACGCCCGGTCGTCCGCCTGCGCGTACAGCAGACCCTTGATCGCCTGCGGGGAGGCGCCGGGGTGCTTCGACTTCAGGAGTGCGACGACTCCCGCGGCGTGCGGCGTGGCCATCGACGTACCGGCCTTGTAGAGGTACCGGCCGTTGGTGCTGGTCGAGAGGATGCGGCCGTCCACGGCCGGCGCCTCGGGCGCCTGGTAGGCGGTGCGGTCGCCGCCGGGGGCGGAGATGTCGATGACGTCGTCACCGTAGTTGGAGAACGAGGACTTCAGGTCCTTGGCGCCCAGCGAGGAGGTCGTCACCACGCCCGGGATCTGCGTCGGGATGTCCAGGCACTCGCCCGGGTCGACGGTCCGCTCCACCGGAGTGGTGTCATTGGGGCTGGTGGTGTCCTTCAGCTGGTCCGCCGCCAGGTCCATCGCGGAGTTGCCGGCCGCGGCCAGGTTCACCGCGCCCTTCTTCTCGGCGTAGACGGTGGCCCGGGAGACGGCCTCGACCAGGGCCTTCTGGTCCGGGTCGTTCTTGCAGTTGAACAGCCACGGGTCCGTGTAGTAGCTGTTGTTGGTGACCTCGACGCCCTTCTCGGCGGCCCACATGAAGCCGCAGACAACCGCCTCGGTGTAGAAGAACCCCGCCGTCGTCGACACCTTGATGCCGGAGACCTTGACGCCCGGCGCGACACCGGTGACGCCGACCCCGTTCTTCGCCGCGGCGATGGTGCCCGCGACATGGGTGCCGTGGTCGCTCTCGGTGGGACCGGGGCGCCAGGAGCCGGGTGTGGTGTCCGGCTTGCCCGACACGCAGTTGGCCGAGGCCCGCTCGTCGAAGTTGGGCGCCAGATCCGGGTGGGTGTCGTCCACTCCGGTGTCGATGACGGCGACCGTGACCTTCTTGCTGCCGAGGGTCCGCTCGTGCGCCTTGTCCGCCTTGATGGCGGGCAGGCTCCACTGGAGCGGCTCCAGCGGGTCCTGGTCCGCCGTCGCCCTGGCCACCGACGCCAGGGCCTCCTGGGCGGTCAGCGGGCGCTCGGAGTCGATCGCCGTGTCCGTCGCGGCGGCCATCGGAGCCGTACGCGTGGCACCGGCCGACTCGACGCCGCGCACCGTGCGGATCGTCTTCGCGAAGTCCGGGTTCTGCGAGTGGACGACTATGACGCCTATGCGGTCATAGGCGATCACGATCGATCCGCCGGCCTCGGCTATCGCCTTCTTCACCGTCTTGGCGGTGTGCCGGCCACCCGCGACATTGACCACGTACGACAGCTTCGGACCGTCGGTCACCACCGCGCCGGCCGGGACCGAGGCCGGAACGGCGGTGGCCGATCCCGCCGGAAGGAAGCCGAGCGAGGCCGTGAGCGCCAGACCGACGGGGAGTGCGAGGACGCGCCGCCGTCTGGTTCCCAGATGAGCCATGGGTTCTCCACATCATCCGTGACAGCCGCCCGGGCGCCGTGTGCGCCTGGACGGGTACATGACCAGCGAAGCTATCGCCGATCTTGATCACCATCAATGCGTATGAGCGGAAAACCTGAAGGGAAAGTGTCGATCCCGAAGAAAAAAGGCCGATGTTGAACCGGTCCGGCGTGCTCCCCGTGCCGTTGTCAGGAGGTGGAGCAACATCAAACCGCCTCCCTGGACCCGCTTGAACGAAGGCCCGACTTGACCATCCCCACCGCTCCCGCGTCACGAGGAGAATCCGTGGCTTCCGATGCGCCGCCACCGCCCCACGGCGGGACCGACACCAGTCCCGCACAGCCCACGACCGAGCAGTTCGTCGCGGTGCAGCAGAGCGCGGAGTTCGGCGAACTGCGCCGCACCTACCGCTCCTTCGCCTTTCCCCTGACCGTCGCGTTCATCCTCTGGTACCTCCTGTACGTCCTGCTCTCGAACTACGCGGGCGGCTTCATGGGCACCAGAGTCTTCGGCAACATCAACGTGGCGCTCGTCTTCGGTCTCGCCCAGTTCGTGACGACCTTCCTCATCGCCTGGTTCTACTCGCGGCACGCGGCGGCGAAGCTCGACCCCCGGGCCGACGCCATCAAGGCACGGATGGAGGCCGAGCTGTGAGCACCCCCGGGCCGATGGCCCCCGACCTGGTACACGCCTCCGACCTGATCCACCTCGCCGCCTCCAGCGCCACCACCGAACACCGGCCGCTGATCATCACCCTCTTCGGCGCCTTCGTGGTGGCCACCCTCGCCATCACCGTCTGGGCGGGCCGCCAGACCAAGTCCGCCGCCGACTTCTACGCCGGCGGACGCCAGTTCACCGGCTTCCAGAACGGCCTGGCGATCTCCGGCGACTACATGTCCGCCGCGTCCTTCCTCGGCATCGCGGGCGCCATCGCCCTCTTCGGCTACGACGGCTTCCTCTACTCCATCGGCTTCCTGGTGGCCTGGCTGGTCGCCCTGCTGCTGGTCGCCGAACCGCTCCGCAACTCCGGCCGCTTCACCATGGGCGACGTCCTCGCCTACCGGATGCGCCAGCGCCCGGTCCGCACCGCCGCCGGCACCTCCACCATCGTCGTCTCCATCTTCTACCTCCTCGCGCAGATGGCCGGCGCCGGTGTCCTGGTCTCCCTGCTGCTGGGCATCACCAGCGACAGCGGCAAGGTCCTGATCGTCGCCCTTGTCGGCGTGCTGATGATCCTGTACGTCACCATCGGCGGGATGAAGGGCACCACCTGGGTCCAGATGGTCAAGGCGGTCCTCCTCATCGCGGGCACGCTCCTCATCACGTTCCTGGTGCTGCTGAAGTTCAACTTCAACATCTCCGATCTGCTGGGCACCGCCGCCGAGAAGAGCGGCCACGGCTCCGCGTTCCTGGAGCCCGGCCTCAAGTACGGCGCCACCGAGACCTCGAAGCTGGACTTCATCTCCCTCGGTATCGCGCTCGTCCTCGGCACCGCGGGGCTGCCCCACATCCTGATCCGCTTCTACACGGTGCCCACCGCGAAGGCCGCCCGGAAGTCGGTCAACTGGGCCATCGGCATCATCGGCGCCTTCTACCTCATGACGATCGCCCTCGGCTTCGGCGCCGCGGCCATCGTCGGACCGCAGGAGATCACCGCCTCCAACAAGGCCGGGAACACCGCCGCGCCGCTGCTCGCCCTCCACATCGGCGGCACCGACTCCGCGGGCGGCGCGATCCTCCTCGCCGTGATCTCCGCCGTCGCCTTCGCCACCATCCTCGCGGTGGTCGCCGGGCTCACCCTCGCCTCGTCCTCCTCCTTCGCCCATGACATCTACGCCAATGTCATCCGCCGGGGGCAGGCCACCGAGAAGGAGGAGGTCCGCGCCGCCCGCTGGGCGACCGTCGCCATCGGAGTCGTCTCCATCGGGCTCGGCGCCCTCGCCCGCGATCTCAATGTCGCCGGGCTGGTCGCCCTCGCCTTCGCCGTCGCGGCCTCCGCGAACCTGCCGACGATCCTCTACAGCCTCTTCTGGAAGAAGTTCACCACCCAGGGCGCCCTCTGGTCGATCTACGGCGGCCTGGTCTCCTCCGTGGTCCTCGTCCTCTTCTCCCCGGTCGTCTCCGGCAAGCCGACCTCGATGTTCAAGAACGCCGACTTCTACATCTTCCCGCTGGAGAATCCGGGCCTGGTCTCCATCCCGCTCGGCTTCCTCCTCGGCTGGCTCGGCTCGGTGCTGTCGAAGGAGAAGCCCGACGCAGGGAAGTACGCGGAACTGGAGGTCAAGTCCCTCACCGGAACCGGAGCCCACTGATCCGGCCGTGCTCCGTCCGTCCTCCGGTCGTGCTCCGGCGCGGCTCCGTCCGGACCTCCCGGCAGAGCCGCGCCGGTCTCCGCGCCGGTCTCCGCACCCGTTTCCGGGGCGGACGGGCCCGGTGGTGTCAGTGGTCTGACGTAGGCTCGGTGGGAGAGCAGTCACCGAACAGTGCCGCAACCCTGCGGAGCCTCGCACCACCGGATTCGGGGAGGGACCCGCGTTGCTCGTCGACTCGTACCGCCGTGTCGCCACCGACCTGCGTGTTTCCCTCACCGACCGATGCAATCTGCGGTGTACGTACTGCATGCCGGAGGAGGGCCTCCAGTGGCTCGCCAAGCCCGACCTCCTCGATGACGACGAGATAGTCCGGCTGATACGGATCGCGGTCACCCTCCTCGGCGTCACCGAGGTCCGCTTCACCGGCGGGGAGCCCCTGCTCCGCCCCGGCCTCGTCGGGATCGTGGAGCGCTGCGCCCGCCTCGGCCCGCGCCCCCGGATGTCGCTGACCACCAACGGCATCGGCCTTCAGCGCACCGCCGGCGCCCTGCGCGCCGCCGGTCTCGACCGGGTCAATGTCTCGCTGGACACCCTGCGCCCCGAGGTCTTCCGGAAGCTCACCCGCCGCGACCGCCACCATGACGTCCTCGACGGCCTCCGGGCCGCCCGCGCCGCGGGGCTCACCCCCGTCAAGGTCAACACCGTCCTCATGCCCGGCCTCAACGACGACGAGGCACCCGAGCTGCTCGCCTGGGCCGTCGCCGAGGGCTATCAGCTCCGCTTCATCGAGCAGATGCCGCTCGACGCCCAGCACGGCTGGAAGCGCGACGGCATGATCACCGCGGGTGACATCCTGGAGTCGCTGCGCACCCGCTTCACCCTCACCCCCGAGGGCGGCGAGGAGCGCGGATCGTCCCCCGCCGAGCGCTGGGTGGTGGACGGCGGACCGCACCGGGTCGGCGTCATCGCCTCCGTCACCCGCCCCTTCTGCGCCGCGTGCGACCGCACCCGGCTCACCGCCGACGGCCAGATCCGCACCTGCCTCTTCGCCCGCGAGGAGACCGATCTGCGCGCCGCACTGCGTTCGGAGGCGTCCGACGAGGAGATAGCCCGGCTCTGGAAGGTGGCCATGTGGGGCAAGAAGGCGGGCTCGGGGCTGGACGATCCGGCGTTCCTCCAGCCGGAGCGCCCCATGTCGGCGATCGGCGGCTGAGACCGGCACCGGCGGACCCGGCGCCCCGGGGCTCAGCGGGAGCCGTCGGACCCCTGGGACCGCTCCCACTCCTCCAGCGCCACCACGTCCTTCAGGAAGCCGCGCACACCGAGGAACTGGGAGAGATGCTCACGGTGCTCCTCGCACGCCAGCCAGGTCTTGCGGCGCTCCGGAGTGTGCAGCTTCGGGTTGTTCCAGGCCAGCACCCACACGGCCGGCGCACGGCAGCCCTTGGCGGAACAGATCGGGGACTCGTCACTCACCAGCGCAATGCTCCACTACATGGCGACGCCGGGCAGCCACGGGGGGAGCTGCCCGGCGTCGGTCCGTCGCTCCGACGGGGGATGCGGAGCGCGTACGAAGTATGTCATGGGTAACCGGGTGCGGTGCACCGGAACTTCACGAAAGAGTCTGAGCTTTTCCTGAGGATCGCGGGCCGCCGGCGCCGGGCATCAGCCCGGCTCGCGCTCCTGACGGCTGCGCCCCGATCCGGTGCCGTCCCCGGCGCCGTACGCGGCATCCCGTCCGGTCGATTCCGGGTCGGATTCCGGCTGCGGTGCCCGGCGGGGCTTCTCCGGCTCCGGCGCCACGGCCGGCGCCAGCTCCGGGGTGAACGGTCCGCGCACATAGGCCGACGGCAGCGAAGGGGCGTTCTCCCGGCCCGCGTTGGCGATCACCACGGCGACATAGGGGAGGAGGATGCCGAGTGCCAGCGCCACGATGGCCACATGGCGTTCCACGTTCCACAGCACGGCCGCGAGAACCACCGACAGGGTCCGCACGGACATCGAGATCACATAGCGCCGCTGCCTTCCGCGCACATCGTCGGTGAGCCCCTGACGGGCCCCCGTGATCCGGAAGATCTCCGCGTCGGCCTGCTTCCGCATCACATTCCACCACCTGTTTTCCCTGCCGGACACACCTCGGTCCCGGGCCCCTCCACGGTACGCCGCACCTGCGACGCCTACGAGAGCGGGGGCGGGCCGCCCCTGATCGCTCCACCTCCGCCGAAACGCGTATGGCCCCGTCCGACATGCGCGGTAGGCCGGATGGGCCGAGACTGACGGCGTAACTGCTCACGCGGAGCCGTACGAGGAGGCAGCCATGGGCTGGTTGTGGGCGATCATCGTGGGATTTGTGCTGGGCCTGATCGCCAAGGCGATCCTGCCCGGGAAACAGCACCTTCCCTTGTGGCTGGCCACCATCTGCGGCATCGGCGGCGCGGTGCTCGGCAACTGGGCCGCGGGCGGCATGGGCATCGAGGAGACCCCGGGCTTCGACTGGGGACGGCACGCCCTCCAGCTCATCTTCGCGGTCGTCCTGGTCTTCATCGGCGACCGGGCCTGGATCGCGCTGCGCGCCAACAAACAGCGCACCTGACCCGCACCGAGCACGGCGCGCGGCGGCCGGACGGAGACTCTCCGTCCGGCCGCCGCGCCATGCCGAGAGGACCCGGGCGCGCCATGCCGGCGGACCCGGACCCCCGGGGACCGGCTCAGCCGATCTCGACCGCCGCGAGATTCTTCTTGCCCCGGCGCAGCACCAGCCACCGCCCGTGCAGCAGCTCCTCCCGCGCCACCACCGCGTCCTCGGCCGTGACCTTGACATTGTTCACATAGGCCCCGCCCTCCTTCACGGTCCGCCGGGCCGCCGACTTGCTGGCCACCAGACCGACCTCCACCAGGAGATCCACCACCGGGGCCGGCTCGGCGACCTTGGCGTGCGGCAGCTCGGAGAGCGCCGATCGCAGCGTCGCCTCGTCCAGCTCGGCCAGCTCGCCCTGGCCGAAGAGCGCCTTCGACGCGTAGACCGCCGCCGCGCAGTGGTCGGCGCCGTGCACCAGTGTCGTCAGCTCCTCCGCCAGCGCCCGCTGAGCCGCCCGCGCCTGCGGACGCTCCTCGGTCAGCCGCTCCAGCTCCTCGATCTCCGCCCGGGACCGGAAGCTGAAGATCCGCAGGAACTTGGAGACATCGCGGTCGTCCGCGTTCAGCCAGAACTGGTAGAACGCGTACGGAGTGGTCCGCTCGGCGTCCAGCCAGACGGTGCCGGACTCCGTCTTCCCGAACTTGGTGCCGTCCGCCTTGGTGATCAGCGGAGTGGCCAGGGCGTGCACCACGGCCTCCGGCTCCACCCGGTGGATCAGATCGGTGCCCGTGGTGAGGTTGCCCCACTGGTCGCTGCCGCCGGTCTGGAGGGTGCAGCCGTGCCGCCGGTACAGCTCCAGGTAGTCCATCCCCTGGAGGATCTGGTAGCTGAACTCGGTGTAGCTGATCCCCGCGTCGGAGTTCAGCCGCCGGGCGACCGCCTCCTTCGCGATCATCTTGTTGACCCGGAAGTACTTGCCGACATCCCGCAGGAAGCCGATCGCCGAGAGACCCGACGTCCAGTCCAGGTTGTTGACCATGGTGGCCGCGTGCGGACCGTCGAAGTCGAGGAACCGCTCGATCTGCCCGCCCAGCCGGCCGACCCACTCGGCGACGGTCTCCGGCTCGTTCAGCGTGCGCTCGGCATTGGGCTTCGGGTCGCCGATCAGACCGGTGGCGCCGCCGACCAGGCCCAGCGGGCGGTTCCCCGCCAGCTGGAGCCGGCGCATGGTGAGGATCTGCACCAGGTTGCCCAGGTGCAGACTGGGCGCCGTCGGGTCGAAGCCGCAATAGAACGTGACGGGGCCGTCCGCGAACGCCTTCCGCAGTGCGTCCTCGTCGGTGGACTGGGCGATCAGCCCGCGCCACCGCAGCTCGTCGACGATGTCCGTCACGTCTCTCGTGTCTCCTCAGATGTGCTTCATGTGTTTCATGTGCTCTGTGCGCGTGCCGGGAGTGCCTCTCGGCCCCATTGAGGTTATACGCCCTGGCTGACAGAACTCATATTGAAATCCGGCACCCGCAGCGCGGGCATCGCGGCGCGGGTGAACCAGTCGCCCCACTCGCGCGGCAGCGTCTTCTCCGTACGGCCCGCCTCCGCGGCCCGCGAGAGCAGATCGACGGGCGACTCGTTGAAGCGGAAGTTGTTCACCGCCCCGGTCACCTCCCCGTTCTCCACGAGATAGACGCCGTCCCTGGTCAGCCCCGTCAGCAGCAGCGTCGCCGGGTCCACCTCGCGGATGTACCAGAGACAGGTCAGCAGCAGTCCCCGCTCGGTCGCCGCGACCATCTCCTCCAGCGAGCGCTCGCCCCCGCCGTCCAGGATCAGATTCCCGGCGCCCGGCGCGACCGGCAGCCCGGTCAGCCCCGCGCTGTGCCGGGTGGTCACCAGATGCTCCAGCCTTCCGTCCCGTACCCAGTCCGTCCGGGCCAGCGGCAGACCGTTGTCGAAGACGGAGGCGTCGTCCCCCGAGGCATGCGCGATCATGAACGGCGCGGACTGGAGGCCCGGCTCCTCCGGGTCGCTGCGCAGATTCATCGGCAGCGGGGAGAGCGTCTCCCCGACCCGGGTCCCGCCGCCCGGCCGGGAGAAGACCGTACGGCCCTCCACCGCGTCCCGGGCCGTGGACGACCAGAGCTGGTAGATCAGCAGATCCGCGACGGCCGTGGGCGGCAGCAGCGTCTCGTACCGCCCGGCGGGCAGCTCGACCCGCCGCCGGGCCCAGCCCAGCCGCCGCTCCAGCTCCTCGTCCAGCGCCCCCGGGTCCACATCCGTGAAGTCCCGCGTCGACCGCCCCGCCCACGCCGAGCGGGAGCCGTCGGGCGACTTCGCGTTCAGCTCCAGCGTCCCGTTCGGCTGATCGTGCCGGAGCCGCAGCCCGGTGGAGGTGCCGAGGTAGGTGGAGGTCATCTCGTGGTTGGCGAATCCGTACAGCTCCCGCCCGCCGGCCCGGGCCCGCGCGAAGGCCTCGCCGAGCGCCGGCGCGAAATCCGTGAAGACGGCCGACGAGGTCTCGGCCGGCGCGTCCCGGAAGCCGGGGGACTCGGCGGGCCCGGCGACCAGCGGCCCCGCGTCCTCCGCCGGCCCCGACTCCCGGGCGGCGGCCTCGGCCGCCCGCACCAGCGACTCCAGGTCCTCACCGGTGACCGCCGACCGCGAGACCACCCCGGACGCGGTGCCCCGGGCGCCGTCGACGGTCGCGATCACGGTCAGGTTGCGGCCCCTGGTGACCCCGTTGGTGGTCAGCGCGTTGCCGGCCCAGCGCAGATTGGCCGAGGAGAGCTCGTCCGCGATGACGACACAGCCATCGGCGGTGGAGAGCTCGAGAGCCCGCTCGACGATGTCGTACGGCTTGCTGGTGCGGCTCATCGTCCGGCCTCCTGCGTCGTGTTCAAAATGTTCACCCCGCGGAACAGGGCGGACGGGCAGCCGTGCGAGACCGCCGCGACCTGGCCCGGCTGGGCCTTGCCGCAGTTGAACGCGCCGCCCAGCACATAGGTCTGCGGGCCGCCCACCTGCTCCATCGAGCCCCAGAACTCCGTGGTCGTCGCCTGGTAGGCGACATCCCGCAGCTGCCCCGCCAGCCGGCCGTTCTCGATCCGGAAGAACCGCTGCCCGGTGAACTGGAAGTTGTACCGCTGCATGTCGATCGACCACGACCGGTCGCCGACGACATAGATCCCGCGCTCCACCCCGCCGATCAGATCCTCCGTCGACAGCCCGCCCGGCGCCGGCTGGAGCGACACATTCGCCATCCGCTGCACGGGCACATGGCCGGGGGAGTCCGCGTACGCGCACCCGTTGGAGCGCCCGAGCCCCGTCAGCCTCGCGATCCGCCGGTCCAGCTGATAGCCGACCAGCGTGCCGCCGCGCACCAGGTCCCAGGATTGGGCCCGCACGCCCTCGTCGTCGTATCCGATGGTCGCGAGCCCGTGCTCGGCGGTGCGGTCACCGGTCACATTCATCGCCGACGAGCCGTACGCCAGCTTCCCCAGCTGGTCGAAGGTGGCGAACGAGGTCCCCGCGTACGCCGCCTCGTACCCCAGGGCCCGGTCCAGCTCGGTGGCGTGGCCGATCGACTCGTGGATGGTGAGCCAGAGGTTCGACGGGTCCACCACCAGGTCGTACCGGCCGGCGCTCACGCTCGGGGCCCGCATCTTCTCCGCGAGCAGCCCGGGGATCTCCTCCAGCTCCGAGTCCCAGTCCCAGCCCGTGCCGGTCAGATACTCCCAGCCGCGGCCCACGGGCGGCGCGATCGTCCGCATCGAGTCGAACTCGCCGGTCGTCTCGTCCACGGCGACGGCGGTGAGCTGGGGGTGCAGCCGCACCCGCTGCTGGGTGGTGACGGTGCCCGAGGTGTCCGCGTAGAACTTGTTCTCCTGCACGGTGAGCAGCGAGGCGTCCACATGCGCCACCCCGTCCGCCGCCAGCAGCCGGCCGCTCCACTCCGCGAGCAGGCCGGTCTTCTCCTCGTCGGGCACATCGAACGGATTGACGGCGTACGAGGAGACCCAGGTCTTCTCCGCGTGCACCGGCTCGTCCGCCAGCTCCACCCGCTCGTCGGAGCCGGCGGCGGCGATCACCCGCGCCGACAGCTTCGCCATCGCGACGGCCTGACTCGCGACCTTCGCCGCCGCGTCCATGGTCATGTCCACACCGGAGGCGAACCCCCAGGCGCCGCCGTGCACCACCCGCACCGCGTACCCGAGGTCCGTCGTGTCCGACGACGCGGCCGGTTTGGCGTCCCGCAGCCGCCGGGCCGCGCTGCGCACCCGCTCGAAGCGGAAGTCCGCGTGCACCGCGCCCAGGGCCCTCGCCCGGGCGAGCGCGGCGTCGGCGAGCGACCGCAGGGGCAGTGCGAGGAATGTCTGATCGATGTCATGGGGCACAGGGGCCCTCCCCTTCTCGGCCGGTGCGGCGACGCGACCGACGACGCGACGACACGACTGCAGACCCGCAGTGAATCATGTGCGGGCGGACCGCTCCGGCGGGGAGCGGCGGACGGCGTTCGATGTGCGGGGCACGGTTTCGGCCTCTTTCTGTAGAGACCCGACAGTGACTCGATGACGGTGCTGTCACTGCCCGATTCCCCGGCGGCGGAGCGGTACCGATAGTTTCGGAGGTACCACGACTGCTATGGAAAGGGTGATCCGTTGAGCCGCTCGGTTCTCGTCACCGGAGGAAACCGGGGCATCGGCCTCGCCATCGCCCGCGCTTTCGCCGAAGCCGGCGACAGAGTCGCCATCACCTACCGCTCGGGCGAGCCCCCGGCGGGCTTTCTCGCCGTGCGCTGCGACATCACCGACAGCGAGCAGGTGGAGCAGGCGTACAAGGAGATCGAGGAGAAGCACGGCCCGGTGGAGGTGCTGGTCGCCAATGCCGGCGTCACCCGGGACCAGTTGCTGATGCGGATGTCGGAGGAGGACTTCGTCTCCGTCCTCGACACCAATCTCACCGGCACCTTCCGCGTCGTGAAGCGCGCCAACCGGGCGATGCTCCGCGCGAAGAAGGGCCGGGTTGTCCTGATCTCCTCGGTCGTGGGGCTGCTCGGCTCGGCGGGGCAGGCGAATTACGCCGCCTCCAAGGCCGGTCTCGTCGGTTTCGCCCGCTCGCTCGCCCGCGAGCTGGGCTCGCGGAACATCACGTTCAATGTCGTCGCGCCCGGCTTCGTGGACACCGATATGACCAAGGTGCTCACCGACGAGCAGCGCGAGGGCATCGTGTCCCAGGTGCCGCTCGGCCGTTACGCGCAGCCGGAGGAGATCGCCGCCGCCGTGCGCTTTCTCGCCTCCGACGACGCCTCGTACATCACTGGAGCCGTCATCCCGGTTGACGGCGGATTGGGCATGGGTCACTGATCGCCATGAGTGGAATCCTCGCCGGCAAGCGCATTCTCGTCACGGGAGTCCTCACGGACTCGTCCATCGCCTTCCACGCGGCCAAGGTGGCCCAGGAGGAGGGCGCGGAGGTCATCCTCACCGGCTTCGGCCGGCTCAGCCTCGTCGAGCGCATCGCGAAGCGGCTGCCCAAGACCGCCCCGGTCATCGAGCTGGACGTCACCAACCAGGAGCACCTGGACGGACTCGCGGACCGCGTCCGTGAGCACTCCAGCGACGACACCGGGCTCGACGGCATCGTGCACTCGATCGCCTTCGGCCCGCAGGGCGCGTTCAACTTCCTGGAGGCGGGGTGGGACGACGTCTCCACCGCCGTCCAGGTCTCCGCGTACTCCTACAAGTCGCTGACCACCGCCTGTCTGCCGCTGATGGGCCCCGGCGCCTCGGTCGTCGGACTCACCTTCGACGCCCAGTTCGCCTGGCCGAAGTACGACTGGATGGGCGTGGCCAAGGCGGCCCTGGAGTCCACCAACCGCTACCTCGCCCGCGACCTGGGTCCGCGGGGCATCCGCTGCAACCTGATCTCGGCGGGTCCCCTGAAGTCGATGGCCGCCAAGTCCATCCCCGGCTTCGAGGAGCTGGCGGATGTGTGGAACCACCGCGCTCCGCTGGAGTGGGACCTGGCCGACCACGACTCCGCGGGCCGGGGTGTCGTCGGTCTGCTGTCGGACTTCTTCCCCCGGACGACCGGGGAGATCGTCCATGTGGACGGCGGCGTCCACATGATGGGTGCCTGAGAGGCCCACGGACACCGGTACGGCTCCGGCGCCCCGTCCCCCGCGGCACGCGGGGGACGGGGCGCCGTCCGTTCGGCCCCACCCGTTCGGCCCCGTCCGGCGGGCGGCGGGCCGCGCGGGCACCGAGGCTGGAGGGGCAACCCCCCTTGTGGTGCAGCCGCTGCGCGATCGCGCCGCGGTACGGCCGAGGAGGTCCTGCTCATGCGCATGATCCGGAGCTCAGCCCCCGTACTGGCCGCGGTGACCCTGCTGCTGTGGGCGACCCCTCAGGCCCTCTCCCAGGAGCCCGGGGCGCGGCCCGGGCCGCCGCCGGCACGGTACGAGGCCGACTGCCGCACCGAGATCGACGGCTCCTGGGCCATCGCCCACTGCCACAATCCGTACCCGGTCACCGACCGGGTACGGCTGCACATCGAGTGCGAGCGCTGGTGGGACATCGATGTGGACACCGCTCCGGCCGAGCTGGGCGCCGCCGGGTATGTGACGGTCACCGACCGCTGCTGGAAGGAGATCCGCGCGGTCTGGGTCAGCCATCAGCCGCTGCCGTCCTCCTGATCCGGGCCCGAGCGCGGCCCGGTCCCGGCCCTGGTCCCGGGTCCTAGTCCTGGTCCCGGCCCTGATCCTCCGCCTCCGCCTCCGCGCTCTCCGCATTCCGCAGACACATGAACGGATAGCTCGCGGCCTCGGCGGAAGCCGACGCGCCGTCGCCCGCGCGGATCGCCTCGACCAGCCGGCCGTGGTCCATATGGTGCTCCGGGCGCAGCTCCCGGCCCACATCGCCCCTGAGCCAGTCGCGCAGCAGGGCGCCCAGATCCGCGTACAGCTCGCCGAGCACATCGTTGTGGGAGGCGGCCACCACCGCGAAGTGGAACGAGGCATCGGCGGCGATGAAGCGCTCCGTGTCACCCGTCGCCCAGGCCTCCTCGCGGCGGGCCAGCAGCGCGTCGAGCTGGTGCAGATCGCGTTCGGTGCGCCGGCCTGCGGCCAGCCGGGCGGCCGACGACTCCAGGGTCGAGCGCACCTCGGCGACATCCCGGGGCGAGGCGCCGGCGAACCGGCGGTGCATCACCCCGGCCAGCTCGCTGGTGGCCAGCACATAGGTGCCCGAGCCCTGCCGGATGTCGAGCAGACCGTTGTGCGCGAGCGCGCGGACCGCCTCACGGACGGTGTTCCGGGCCACACCGAGCTGCTCGACCAGCTCCGGTTCGGTGGGAATCCGCGTACCGACCGGCCACTCGCCGGTGGTGATCTGATTCCGCAGCTGAGCGATCACCTGGTCGGTGAGCCCCGATCGCCGGGGGGAGGTCAGGGTCATGGTGTTCCTCGTCCTGGCTCGAACGCTCCTGGGTGCGCCAAGGGCGATGTGAGGCAAATCCGGGCAATCGCCGCTGGACAATCAATCATCCCATGATTCTATGATGGGCACTATGCCCTATGAGATCCGGCCCGAAACGCGGACCCAGCACCCCATGGACCCGGCCCGCGCGCCGGAGCCCCGAGCGGTCCAGGAGACCCGGGAGGCCCAGGAGACCCGGGAGGCCCGGGAGCCGGACGGGCCGCGGGGGACCCGGCGTCCGCCGGCCACGACGGCCGCGGTCTGGACCCTCCGGCTGGTGACCGTCGGCATCGTGCTCGCCGCGCTCAACCTCCGGCCCGCCATCACCAGCCTCGGGCCCCTGCTGGAAGAGGTCCGCGCCGGACTCGGCATGAGCGGCAGCGTCGCCGGTCTGCTCACCTCCGTACCGCCTCTGTGCTTCGCCGTCTTCGGCCTCGCCGCCCCCCGGCTCGCCCGCCGTTTCGGCCCCGGGACCGTGGTCTGCGCGGGCATGGCCGCCATCGCGGCCGGAGTGCTGATCCGGGCCTTCGCCGGGGGCACCGCGGGCTTCGTCGCCGCCAGCGCGCTGGCGCTCATGGGCATCGCGGTCAGCAATGTGCTGATGCCGGTGCTGGTGAAGCGGTACTTCCCCGACCGCGTCGGCTCGATGACCGGGCTCTACTCCATGGCCCTGGCGGTCGGCACCTCGGTCGCCGCCGCCGTGACCGTGCCCCTGACCGGGGCGCTCGGCGGCGGCTGGCGGGTCGGCCTCGGGATGTGGGCGGCTCTCGCCGTCCTCGCCGTACTGCCCTGGCTCGCCCTGGCCCGCGACAGCCGGGGAGCACCGGCCCCCGTCGCCACCGCACCCCCCGCCGCCGGGGACGGCGGTACGGAGCGCCCCGCCCCGAGGATCGTCCGCAGCCCCACCGCCTGGGCCCTCGCCTGCTTCTTCGGCCTCCAGGCCACCGGCGCGTACATCACCATGGGCTGGATGCCGCAGATCTTCCGGGACGCGGGCGTCCCGGCCGGCACCGCGGGAGTGCTGCTGGCGGTGACCATGGCGATGGGCGTCCCGCTCGCCTTCGTCATCCCCCGGCTCGCCGGCCGGCTGCGCCACCAGGGGCCCATCGTCGTCGTCCTCGGGCTCAGCGGACTGGCCGGATACGCGGGTCTCCTCACCGCCCCCGCCGCCGGGGCCTGGGCCTGGGCGCTGCTCCTGGGCGTCTCCAACTGCGCCTTCCCGCTCGCCCTCACCCTGATCGGCCTGCGCTCCAGGACCGGCGGGGGAGTCGTCAGGCTCTCCGCCTTCGCCCAGTCCACCGGCTATCTGATCTCCATACCCGGCCCCCTGCTGGTGGGCGTGGTCTACCAGCACAGCGGTGGCTGGGATCTTCCGGTCATGCTGATGGCCGGGCTCCTCGTACCGCAGATCGTCTGCGGTGTCCTGGCGGGCAGGGACCGGACGATCGAGGACGAGACCGGGATGCGAGACTGAACCCATGCCAGTCCTCGATCCGAATCCGCAGAACGGCCAGAAGAAGCTCCTCCTTGTCTTCGGCACCATGATCGGCTTCTTTGTGGTCATGGGAATCATCGCTTCCATCGCGTCTCCCTGACAGATCCGGGCCGCCCCCGGAGCCCCGGGCCGTGAGCGCGGGCCGAGGGCCCCGCCCGGCACCGCGAGCCCCGCCCGGCACCGTGAGCCCGGCCCGGCACCGTGAGCCCGGCCCGGCACCGCGAGCCCGGCCCGAGCCCGCGCTGGAGCACCTCGTACGGCACCGCGAGCCCGGCCCGAGCCCGCACCGGGGCACCCCTCCCGGCACCGTGAGCCCGAGCCGCCGGGGCCCGCGTCCCGGCCGCCCCGCACGGGGGTGGTGCCGGCCCCCCGTCCCCTAGGGGGTCAGGTTCAGGGGGAAGTGGGTGGACCACCGGATGGGCGCCCGCTGCCGTGATCCCTAGCGTGGGACCAACCAGCGCGGACCCGCGGATCACAGCTCACGGAGGCGACCATGTCGGTCCACACCCCCACCCCTTCCCGTGGCACGGGCGGAGCGGGCCACCGTCTTCCCTGGTGGGCCCTGGCGCTGCCGGTGCTCGCCTTCGCGGTGCTGATGCTCGGCATAGCCGGCCCCGCCCGGGCCGAGACCACCGCCACCGGCGGCGAGCCGGTCGTCCGGGTGGCCATCGAGTACCTCCGGGCGCTTCTGACCCGCTGAGTCACCATCCGGTCACGCCCGTCGCACCACCGCCCCCACCTGGGTGGGAAGCCCGTCAACACCCCGCGCCCGTTGGCGCGTTTCATGCGAAGCTGGGGTGCATGAGCGTCGCCACGCCGTCCGGCGGGAAAGCCCCCGGACCCTCCGAACCCCGCAGGATCGTGCTCCTCCGACACGCGAAGGCCGAGTGGTCCGAGAACTCCGACCACGACCGCCCGCTCGCCGAGCGAGGGCGGATGGACGCCCCCGTGGCGGGCCGCAGGCTCGCCGAGACCTCCATCGCCTTCGATCTCGCCCTGTGCTCAACAGCGGCCAGGACCCGGGAGACATGGAAGCTCGCGGTGCACGAACTGCCGGAGCGCCCCAGAACGGTCTACGAGGACCGGCTGTACGAGGCATCCCCCGGCGAGATCATCGCCCTGCTCAACGAGACCCCGGACGAGGTGGGCAATCTGCTGCTCATCGGCCACAACCCTGGAATGCACGCGGTCGCCGACGCCCTCGCCGGGGAGGCCGAGGGCGATCTCCAGGCCCGGATGAACCGAGGCTCCTTCCCGACCTCGGCCTTCGCGGTCCTGGAGTTCACCGGCTCCTGGAAGAGCGTGGAGCACGGAATCGCCCGGCTGACCGGCTACTGGGCTCCGCACGACTGATCCGGCGCCCCGGGCCGCCCCGCTCCGGGGCCGCACCGTCCGCAGGTGTCCGTACCTCGCCACCCGCCCCGGCAGAGGTCCCGGACCGGCCCTCATCGACAGGGCCCCGGCACGCGCCGCGCGCCGGGGCCCCGCTCCGTTTCCGCTTCCGTGCGCCTCAGTGCTCGGCGTCCGCGCCGTCCGCCGCCTCGACCTCTTCACGGGTGATGCCCAGCAGATAGAGCACCGTGTCCAGGAACGGCACGTTCACCGCCGTGTGCGCGGCCTCCCGCACCACGGGCTTGGCGTTGAAGGCGACCCCCAGACCGGCCGCGTTCAGCATGTCCAGATCGTTGGCCCCATCACCGATCGCCACCGTCTGCGCGAGCGGGACGCCCGCCTCGGCGGCGAACCGGCGCAGCAGCCGTGCCTTGCCCGCCCGGTCGACGATCTCCCCGGTCACCCGGCCGGTGAGCCTGCCGCCGGCTATCTCCAGGGTGTTCGCCGAGGCGAAGTCCAGCCCCAGCCGCTCCTTGAGGTCATCGGTGACCTGGGTGAAGCCACCGGAGACCACACCCACCTGGAATCCCAGCCGCTTCAGGGTACGGATCAGGGTCCGGGCGCCCGGAGTCAGCCGCACCTCGGCGCGCACCTTCTCCACCACCGAGGCGTCCAGACCCTTCAGCAGCGCCACCCGGGCGTGCAGGGACTGCTCGAAGTCCAGCTCCCCGCGCATCGCGGCGGCCGTGACCTCGGCCACCTGCTGCTCACACCCCGCGTGGGCGGCGAACAGCTCGATGACCTCGTCCTGGATCAGGGTGGAGTCCACATCCATGACCACCAGCCGCTGGGCCCGGCGGTGCAGCCCCGCCGACACCACGGCCACATCGACGCCGATGGCGGAGGACTCGGTGGCCAGCGCGGTGCGCAGGGTCTCCGTCTCCGCGCCGGAGACAGCGAACTCGACCGCCGTCACCGGATACTTGGCGAGCCGGAAGACACGGTCGATATTGCCGCCGACGGCCGCGATCCGCGCCGTTATGGCCGCGGTCGCCTCGGCCGTGAGCGGGTGGCCGAGCACCGTCACATGGGACCGGCCGCTGCCGCGCGGCCGGTTGTCCCCGATGCCCGAGATGATCTCGGCCTGGAGCTTCACGGACTCGGCCCAGCTGTGCACGGTGGCCCGCAGCTCGCCCTCGTCGGCCCCGGCCGCGGTGGGCGCGGTGACCAGCGCGCAGAGGACGAGGCGGCCCCGGGAGACGACCTGCTCGATGTCGATGACATCAACCGAGAAGGCGGCGAGGGTGTCGAAGAGCCCGGCGGTGAGTCCGGGACGGTCCTTCCCGAAAATCTTGACGAGAAGGGTGCGTACGTCGGAGGTCTGCGATGCGCTCATGGTTCTCCCACCGTAACCGGCGATGGTGACGGCGAGATGAACCATCCCGATGGGCGGACAGCGGTCGCGGCCCCGGTGCTCACCCTGTGTCACGTTCCTGTCACGGAGGCGCCGCTTCCGGCGGGGCCGGCGCTCACCGCGGACCGGCCCGCGTACCAGGTGCGTAACCGAGCCTGAAATAGTTCCACCCGATGTTCGCCATCCCTAGACTCCCTGTGACAAGGGTATTTCGGGGGACAAGTAGTGGGGCATGGAGTGCGGGAACTCGTACTGGAATTGAACGGAAGGACCTGGGCCCTCGACCCGTCCAGGTCGTACACCCTGGGGCGCGATCCGCAGGGTGACATGGTGCTGGAGGACGCCCGGGTCTCCTGGAGGCACGCCAGCCTCGTCTGGGACGGCCGGAGTTGGGTCATCGAGGACCACGGCAGCACCAACGGCACCTATGTGCAGGGCCGGCGCGTCCACCAGTCGGAGATCGCCCCCGGACTGGCCGTGTACCTGGGCAACGCCACGGACGGCCCCCGGCTGACCCTCTCGGGAGCGGCGGCGGCCGGGGGGAGCGCGCCGGAGCGGCAGCGGTTCCCGGACCCGTACCAGCAGCAGGCCCCCGTCCTCCAGGAACCCTCCCACCAGCGGCGGCCCGGCGGCGGCCCGGCCGCGGACGCCCAGGGACGGCACCAGCCCCCGTACGCGGGCGACGGCGCACCCGTGGCGCGGGCAGGGGCCCACCCGCCGGACGGGATTCCGCGGCAGCGGGGAGCCGGAGCCCCGGGAGCGCCCGCCCCCGGCGACCGCGACCCCACCACCTTCCACCAGCTCTCCCGGGGCCGGGTCATGCGCATCGGCCGCGCGCTGGAGAACGAACTGGTCATCGCCGACCTCCAGGTGTCCCGCTTCCACGCCGAATTCACCGCGACCCCGGACGGCCGTTTCGAACTCCGCGACCTCGGGGCCCACAACGGCACCTTCGTCAATGGCCAGCCGATTCCGAGATCCACCTCCGTCGTCATCGGCCCCGAGGACATCGTCGGTGTCGGCCACTCCACCTTCCGGATCGTCGGCGAACGCCTGGAGGAATTCGTCGACACCGGGGAAGTCTCCTTCTCCGCACGGCATCTGACGGTCACCGTCGACGGCGGAAAGCAGATTCTCCGCGATGTCTCCTTCGGTGTCCCCGAGAAATCCCTCATCGGTGTCATCGGTCCCTCGGGATCGGGAAAGTCCACCCTCCTCAAGGCGCTCACCGGATACCGGCCCGCCAACCAGGGCGATGTCCTCTACGACAACCGCAGCCTCTACAAGCAATTCGCCGAACTGCGCCAGCGCATCGGTCTCGTCCCCCAGGACGACATCCTGCACAAGGAACTCACCGTCCGGAAAGCGCTGAAATACGCCGCCCGGCTCCGCTTCCCCGGTGACACCGCCGAGAGCGAGCGCGAGGCCCGGATCGACGAGGTGCTGCGCGAGCTGAAGCTCGACCTCCACAAGGACAAGAAGATCACCTCGCTCTCCGGCGGCCAGCGCAAGCGCGTCTCGGTCGCCCTGGAGCTGCTCACCAAGCCCTCGCTGATCTTCCTGGACGAGCCGACCTCGGGCCTCGACCCGGGCATGGACCGCGATGTGATGCAGCTGCTGCGCGGACTGGCCGACGACGGCCGCACCGTCCTGGTGGTCACCCACTCGGTGGCCGAGCTCCAGCTCTGCGACAAACTGCTGGTCATGGCCCCCGGCGGCACGGTCGCCTACTTCGGCCCCCCGGAGGAGGCGCTCAATTTCTTCGGCTACACCACCTGGGCCGATGTCTTCTCCGCCTTCGAGAACTACCGCGAGTACGACTGGGCCGGCCGCTGGCGCGGCTCACAGCACTACCAGATGTACGCGGCCGACATCGACGCCGTCGCCCCGCAGCAGGCCGCCGTGGCCCCGCCGCAGCGGGTCCGCCCGCCCAAGCCGCAGAGCTGGGGCGCCCAGCTGGCGACGCTGATGCGCCGCTACACCGCCGTCATCGCCTCCGACCGCGGCTTTCTCGCGCTGATGGTGATCCTGCCCGCCGTCCTCGGCCTGGTCAGTGTGGTCATCCCGGCCGAGTTCGGCCTCGCGGCCCCCGACGACGGGAAATCCCGGCACAACAGCGACGCCGGCACCATCATGCTGATCCTGACGGTCGGCATGTGCTTCTCCGGCGCGGCCAACTCCGTCCGAGAGCTGATCAAGGAACGGGTCATCTACGAACGGGAGCGCGCCACCGGGCTCTCCCGCTCCGCCTATCTGATGTCCAAGGTGATCGTCCTCGGGCTGATCACCGCCGTCCAGGGCGTCATCCTCTGCGGTATCGGCTTCGCCCCGCGCGAGCTGCCCGCCGAGGGCCTGATCCTCCCGCCCGCCCTGGAACTCTGCCTGGTGGTCATCGCCCTCGGCTTCACCTCCATGATGTTCGGCCTGGTCATCTCCTCGCTGGTGCGGACCACCGAGAAGACCATGCCGCTGCTGGTGATGTTCGCGATCGTCCAGATCGTCTTCACCGGGATTCTCTTCAAGGTGTACGACTCACCGGGCCTGGAGCAGTTCGCCTGGCTGATGCCCTCCCGCTGGGCCGTCGCCGGCGCCGGAACGACCCTGGACCTGGGGCGGCTGATGCCGCCGTGGGACAGCGGGAACCCCGGGGACACCGATCCCCTCTGGGCGCACTCGGCGGGGCAGTGGGGTGTCAATGTGACGGTGCTGCTCGTGATGGCGCTCCTCTGCGGTGTCGCCGTGGCCCGGCTGCTGCGCCGGCACGAGCCCGAGGTCATGCGCAAGTAGCCCCGCCGCTCGCCCCGGCCGGGCGGGCCCCGCCGCACCGCCGCGCGGAGCGGCCCCGCCGCACCCGTGCCGAAAGGGCGGCACTCCCGTACGGGGGTGCCGCCCTTCCGGCGTCTGTATGTCGCGGTCCGCCTGTCCGGACCGGGCTCCGGCTCAGTAGGCGCCGAAGACGTTGTCGATCGAGCCGTAGCGGTCGGCGGCGTAGTTGGCCGCGGCGACGATGTTGGCGACCGGGTGGTACAGGTCGAACGGGGTCCCGGCCACGTGGTAGGCGTTGAACGTCGGCTGGATGACCTGGAGCAGGCCCTTCGACGGCACACCGTTGATCGCGTTGATGTCCCAGTTGTTGATGGCACGCGGGTTGCCGCTGGACTCACGCATGATGTTGCGGTGCAGCCCGTCGTACGAGCCGGGGATGCCCTCCTTCTTCATGATGGAGAGCGCCTCGCGAATCCAGCCGTCCAGGTTGTTGGGGTACACGGTGGTACGGGCGGCGACGGTGCGGGTGGCGACCGTCTCCTCGGAGGCACGCTTGGCGGCGGCGGACTCGGCGGCGGCCTTCTTGGTCGCGGCGGCGAGTTTCGCCTTGGCGTCGGCCTGGGCCTTCGCGTCGGTCTTCGCCTTGGCGGCGGCCTTCACGGCCTCCTGGATCTGGGTCTCGGCGGCGGACTTCTCCGTGTCGAGGTGGAGCATGGCCGGCTTGCCGGAAGCGGCCTGGAGGGCCACCGGAGCGGTTCCGGCCACTGCCTTGGTTTCGGCCGAGCCGCCGGCGGGCACCAGAGAGAGAGTGACTGCTGCGGCACCGGCGGCGGCGATACCGGCGATCGAGGCCTTGCGGGCCTTGGTCATATGGGTACTGCGAATGCTGGACGCGGACATACAGACGTACCTCTTCGAATCGGGAAGTCGCTTCAGGCCGTGGAGGCGGCGCTGCGCTCCTGCGGCGTGGCGACTGGGCAATTCTTAGCGGCAGCAAAATGCCCTGGCAAAGGTGTGACGTACGACCCGCGATAGTGGATCACGCCCTTGGCCAATCGCCCTCCCAATTACTCCGCGCCCGCTCACACGGTCCCTATCTCTCCACTAAAGAGATTCGTAAGTGACGTGCGTCCTATGCGCGGGCTCACACCGAGGCCCCACTGATATCACAATGCGTTGCTTCAGTAATGCAATGTGTCAGCGTTGCCATGCGGGTTGTCATCCGGAAGTACGAGATGGACATCGCCGAACTCGTGCCAGAGGTAGAGCCCGCGCAGCGCCTCCTCATACGCACGGCCGAGAGCGGCCCGCCCGGCGATCGCCTCCAGCATCAGCAGATGCGAGGCCGCGGGCTCGTGCAGACCGGTCAGCAGGCCGTCCACGGCCCGCACCCCGCGCTCGGGCGTCACCACCAGATCCGTCCACCCCGAGGCCGCCCGCACCACCCCGTCCGCCCCCGCCGCCGACTCCAGCGCCCGTACCGCCGTCGTCCCCACCGCCACGATCCGCCCGCCGGCCGCCCGCGCGGCGTTCACCAGCCACGCGGTCGCCGCGGGCACCCCGAAGCGCTCCGGATACGGCGGCTCGTGCGCCTCGGCCGACGCCACCCCCGTGTGCAGCACCACCGGAGCGAACTGCACCCCCCGGCTCACCAGCTCCGCGACCAGCCGCGCCGTGAAGGGCCGCGCGGCACTCGGCATCTCCGCCGAGCCCGCGCCATCGGCCCTCGGGCGGGCGAACACCGTCTGATACGCCGAGAGCGGCTGCTCCCCGGCGGTGTACGCGTACCGGATGGGCCGCCCGAACCGGCTCAGCAGCCCCGCCACGGGCACGGGCACCGACGCCCACCACAGCCGGTCCGCCCCCGCCACCAGCGGCTCCTCCAGCACCAGCCGCACGCCCCCGGGCAGCCGCACCGCCGCCCCCGGGGGCCCGCCGGGCCGGGGCAGCGTGGTCCCCGCCCCGTCCGGCCGCCGCAGCTCCACCGCCCACCGACCGTCGTCACCGAGCGTGGAGAAGTGCACCACCACCGCCTCGGCCGCCAGCCGCCCGGTCACCGCCGCCGGCAGCGTCGCCGAGGTGTTGACCACCAGCACATCACCGGCCCGCAGCACCCCCGGCAGCTCCCGGAAGACCCGGTGCGAGACCCGGACGCCGCGCGACACCAGCAGCCGTACGTCGTCCCGCCCCGCGCCCCGCACCTCCGCCGGGACCCGCGCCGACAGCTCGTCGGGCACCCACAGCGCCTCCAGCGCCCGCACCGGCTCCGACATCACCGCACCCCGCTCACACCGTCTCCAGCAGCGAGGGGGCCGCGTACCGCCCGCTCACCGGCCGCTGGTCCAGCAGCCGCAGAAAGCCCGGAACCACCGATTCCGGCGTCGGGCGCTCCTCACCGTCGTTCGGGACCGCCGCCTCGTACAGATCGGTGTCCATGTCCCCCGGGTCCACCGCCCACACCCGCAGCTCCGGCTCCTCCACCCCCAGCACCGCCATCAGGTGGTCCAGCGCCGCCTTCGACGCCCCGTAGCCGCCCCAGGTCTCGTACGCCTCCGCCGCCGCGTCCGAGCTGATCGCGATCACCGTCCCGGCCTCCGAGGCCCGCAGCAGCGGCAGCGCCTCCTGCACCAGCCCCAGCGCCGCCACCACATTGGTCTCCAGCGCCTCCCGCAGCCCCGCCAGCGGCTGCGCCTCCAGCCGCACCAGCGGCGCGGCGCCCAGCACACTGGCATTGCTCACCAGCAGATCGAGGCCGCCCAGCTCCCGGGCGGCGGCCACCAGCGCCGCCCGGTGCGCCGGATCGTTCACATCGCCCGGCACCGCCACCACCCGGGTGCCGTGCGCCCCCACGAACCGGGCACTGCGCTCCAGCACCCCGGCGGTCCGGGCATTCAGCACCAGATCCCAGCCGCGCTCCGCGAGCCCGGCCGCGAGCGCGCGCCCCAGCCCCTTCGAAGATCCCGTGATCACCGCAACCGGCATGGCGTCCATCCCCTTCTCCGGCCGGCGCGCGTCGGGTCCGTGTCGTACTGCTCCGCGCCGACCCACCCACCGTAGAAAGGGGAACCTCACCTCCGCCTCGTCCGGCGGACCCCCTTCCCCAAGGCTTTTCGACCTAGGCCCCCGGTCCTAATCAGCTGCCGCCCACCGACGGATACGGACGGTCACACCCCGCCGGTACGGTGAGGGCATGAGCCATCGACCCAGCTCGGGCCTCGCCGCCGTGAGCACCGCACTCCTCGCCATGAGCAGGCATCTGGAGGTGCGCGATGTGCTCAAGACCATCGTCGCCTCCGCCCGCGACCTGCTGGACGCGGAGTACGCCGCCCTCGGCGTCCCCGACGACCACGGCGGCTTCGCCCAGTTCGTGGTCGACGGCGTCAGCGAGGCGCAGTGGAAGGCGATCGGCCCCCTGCCCCGCCAGCACGGCGTCCTCGCGGCCATGCTCCGCGACGCCAGGACCGAGCGGCTCGCCGATGTGCGCGAGGACCCGCGCTTCGGCGGCTGGCCCGCCGCCCACCCCGACCTCTCCGACTTCCTCGGCGTCCCGATCAAGGACGGCGAGGAGATCATCGGGGCCCTCTTCCTCGCCAACAAGCGCTGCCCCCGGCCCGGGGGCGGCTGCGGCTTCACCGAGGCCGACGAGGAGCTGCTCTCGATCCTCGCCCAGCACGCCGCCATCGCCCTGACCAACGCCCGGCTGTACGAGCGCAGCCGCGAGCTGACCATCGCCGAGGAGCGCTCCCGGCTCGCCCACGAGCTGCACGACGCGGTCAGCCAGAAGCTCTTCTCGCTCCGTCTCACCGCCCAGGCCGCCACCGCCCTCGTGGACCGCGACCCGGCCCGCGCCAAGGACGAGCTCCAGCAGGTCGCGGCCCTCGCCGCCGAGGCCGCCGACGAGCTGCGCGCCGCCGTCGTCGAGCTGCGCCCCGCCGCCCTCGACGAGGACGGTCTGATCAACACCCTCCGCACCCACATCCAGGTCCTCGACCGCGCCCACGCCGCCCGGGTCACCTTCGACACCTGCGGCACCAAGGCCCTGCCCGCCGCCCAGGAGGAAGCCGTGCTCCGGGTCGCCCAGGAGGCCCTGCACAACGCCCTGCGCCACTCCGGCGCCCACCGGGTGGACGTCGTGCTCGCCCCCCGGGGCCAGGGCGCGGTCCTCAGCGTCACCGACAACGGCCGGGGCTTCGAGCCCCGCACGGTCCGCCGGGCCGGCCGCCACCTCGGACTGGTCTCCATGCGGGACCGGGCGAGCGGCGTCGGCGGCAGACTCACCGTCCAGTCAGCGCCCGGCAAGGGCACCACGATCGAGATGGAGGTCCCCGGTGGGTGACAAGGTGGTTCGGGTTCTGCTGGTCGACGACCACCAGGTGGTGCGCCGAGGGCTGCGCACCTTCCTGGAGATCCAGGACGACATCGAGGTCGTCGGCGAGGCGGGCGACGGCGAGGAGGGGGTGGCCCGGGCCGAGGAGCTGAAGCCCGATGTCGTCCTCATGGACGTGAAGATGCCCGGCACCGACGGGATCGAGGCCCTGCGCAGGCTCCGCGACCTCGCCAACCCCGCGAAGGTGCTGATCGTCACCAGCTTCACCGAGCAGCGCACCGTGGTCCCCGCCCTGCGCGCCGGCGCCTCCGGCTATGTCTACAAGGACATCGACCCCGAGGCGCTCGCCGGGGCCATCCGCTCGGTCCACGCGGGCCATGTGCTGCTCCAGCCCGAGGTGGCGGGCGCCCTCCTCTCCCAGGAGGAGCAGGGCGGCGGCCACGGGCGCGGCGGCTCCCTCACCGAGCGGGAGCGCGAGGTCCTCGGACTGATCGCCGACGGTCGCTCCAACCGGGAGATCGCCCGCGCCCTCGTCCTCTCCGAGAAGACGGTCAAGACGCATGTCTCGAACATCCTGATGAAACTGGATCTGGCGGACCGCACCCAGGCGGCGCTCTGGGCGGTACGTCACGGTCTGGCGGGGTGACCGAAGGAGTCCCACCCGGGTTCCCGACCGGTCGGAGATTCATACTGTCGGGTGTATGTCACCCGGACGGCGCATCCCGATCGCGCGTACGGCGTTGTCCAGGGCGTGCCGCGGCGCACCGCCGCGGTCAATGCCCAGGAGGACTGAAGAAGTGAAGAACCTGAAGAAGGCCGCCGCCCTCACCATGATCACCGGCAGCCTCATCGCCGCGGGTGCCGGCGTCGCCTCCGCCTCCGGCGGGGCCCACGCCTGGGGCGAGGCCGTCGGCTCCCCGGGCGTCGCCTCGGGCAATCTGGTCCAGGTCCCGGTCCACGTCCCGGTCAACGCCGTGGGCAACACCGTGAATGTGATCGGCCTGCTCAACCCGGCCTTCGGCAACCTCGGCATCAACGCCTGACACCCACCACCCCCCCCCGGTGGACCGGCCCCACCCGTGCGCACGGGCCGGCCCCACCGGGGGTCCGGGACCGGGCCGCCCCCCCGCCCCGGACCTCCGGGGCCGGGGCGGCCCCCCGGATCACCTCCCGCGCTCCCGCTCCTCCACATACGCGTTGTACGCGGCCACCTGCGCCCGCCGCGCCACCCGCTCCACCGGCCGCAGCGCCTCGCCCCGCGCCGCCATCTCCGAGGCGCTCACGGCCCCGCCGTGCCCGTTCTCGTACGCCACCGAGATCAGCAGCCCCACCCGCTGGGCCAGCTCCAGCACCCGCACCGCCCGCGGCGGATACCCCGGCGCCAGCGCCTCCCGCCCCCGCTCCGCCCGCGCCCGGTAGGCGTCCACCGCCGTGTCCGCCACCGGACCCGACGCGGCCACGTCGAGGCGCGCCAGCACCCGCGTCGCGTCGCGCAGCGCCTCCGCCAGCTCCCGCTCGGCCTCGCCGAGCGAGGGCACATCCGCCGGCGGGGCCTCCCGCACCGGCAGACAGTGCCAGACCACCTCCACCCGCACATCCGCGGCGCCGGTCCCCGCGCCCGCCTCGCGCACCTCGGGCACGAGACCGAACGCGGCCCCGTACCCCACGACCGCCTCCTCGGCCTCCAGCGCCCGCGCGTTGAACTCCGCGGGCCCGCTGAGCCCCAGCGGATGCCCCGGCACCGGCAGCGCCACCCGCCACCCGGTCACCCCGAGCAGCCGCAGCCGCCCCAGCGCCAGGCTGAGACCGACCGGCCCCGCCTCGCCCGGCAGCCCCTCCACCCGGTGCACCGCGTCGTCCGCGACGATCGCCTGCACCGCGTCATCCGGTGATGCGGCCCCCGCCAACAGGGCATTGCCCCAGGCGGCCAGCCGTCCTGAACGTGGTTCCCACAACATGCCCCCACCCTAAGGACGAACTCCAAGGTTCGGACCGGTGGACGGTGCCACCCGACCGGTGGCGTAGGTTTTCCCTGGGGGCTGTGCCCACAGGCACACAGGGCCTCCACACACCTCAAGACGATTGCATGGGGAGACAACGCGCTCATGAGCGAAGTACTGGAGCTGGTGGACGTATCCGTGGTCCGCGACGGACGCGCTCTGGTGGACGACGTCTCCTGGTCGGTCAAGGAGGGGGAGCGCTGGATCATCCTCGGCCCCAACGGCGCCGGCAAGACGACCCTGCTCAACCTCGCCTCCAGCTATCTCTTCCCGACCACCGGCACGGTCAAGATCCTGGACGAGCGCCTCGGCGGCGTCGACGTCTTCGAGCTGCGCCCCCGGATCGGCATGGCCGGCATCGCCATGGCCGAGAAGCTCCCCAAGCGGCAGACCGTGCTCCAGACCGTGCTCACCGCGGCGTACGGCATGACCGCCACCTGGCACGAGAACTACGACGCGGTGGACGAGGAGCGCGCCCGCGCCTTCCTCGACCGGCTCGGCATGACCGACTATCTGGACCGCCGCTTCGGCACCCTCTCCGAGGGCGAGCGCAAGCGGACCCTGATCGCCCGCGCGATGATGACCGACCCCGAACTGCTGCTCCTGGACGAGCCCGCGGCCGGCCTCGACCTCGGCGGCCGCGAGGACCTGGTGCGCCGGCTCGGACGGCTCGCCCGTGACCCGTACGCCCCCTCCATGATCATGGTCACCCACCATGTCGAGGAGATCGCGCCGGGCTTCACCCATGTACTGATGATCCGCCAGGGCAAGGTGCTGGCCGCCGGACCGGTGGAGATGGAACTGACCTCGCGCAACCTCTCCCTCTGCTTCGGCCTGCCGCTCGTCGTCGAGCGCGTCGACGACCGCTGGACCGCGCGAGGGCTGCCGCTCGGCCGGAACGCATAAGTTCTGGCCGAGAACCGACCCTCCGCCGATTCCCGGACACCCTGGCCCCCTGTCCTGACCCGACCGGCGGACCTACCATGACCATGTGGAAATCGACGCGTGGGTGTGGTGGCTGATCGGCGCGGTCGGACTGGGCATTCCGCTGGTCCTCACCGCGATGCCCGAGTTCGGAATGTTCTCCGCCGGAGCGGTCGCGGCGGCCGTCGTCGCGGCACTCGGCGGCGGTGTGGTCGCCCAGGTGCTGGTCTTCGCCGTGGTCTCCGTCGCCCTCATCGCCGTCGTCCGGTCGATAGCGGGACGCCAGCGCACCGGCGGACCCGGATTCTCCAGCGGGGTCGACGCGCTGAAGGGCCGTCAGGCGGTCGTGGTGGAACGGGTCGACGGGAGCGGCGGGCGCATCAAGCTCGCCGGTGAGATCTGGTCCGCCCGCACGCTCGACGCGGAGATGGTCTTCGAGCCCGGCCGGCAGGTCGATGTCGTCGAGATCGACGGTGCCACCGCGGTCGTCATGTGACCGGGGGCTGACCCCGCCGACGACAATCCAGGCCAACCTGCGGAACACCCCCCGCGCAGACCACTGATCTGGGAAACTCGATCATCAGACTCATCCGGCCATCGGACTCATTCCGCAGCGAAGGGCACAGGAACAAGCGATGCAACCGATCATCATCGTCCTGATCATTCTGGTGGTGCTGGTCTTCATCGCCCTGATCAAGACGATCCAGGTCATCCCGCAGGCCAGCGCCGCCATCGTCGAGCGCTTCGGGCGCTACACCCGCACGCTCAACGCGGGCCTCAACATCGTCGTCCCCTTCATCGACTCCATCCGCAACCGCATCGACCTGCGCGAACAGGTCGTCCCCTTCCCGCCGCAGCCGGTGATCACCCAGGACAACCTGGTCGTCAACATCGACACCGTCATCTACTACCAGGTGACCGACGCCCGCGCCGCGACCTACGAGGTCGCCAGCTACATCCAGGCCATCGAGCAGCTCACCGTCACCACCCTCCGGAACATCATCGGAGGCATGGACCTGGAGCGGACCCTCACCTCCCGCGAGGAGATCAACGCCGCCCTCCGCGGCGTCCTGGACGAGGCCACCGGCAAGTGGGGCATCCGCGTCAACCGCGTCGAGCTGAAGGCGATCGAGCCGCCCACCTCCATCCAGGACTCGATGGAGAAGCAGATGCGCGCCGACCGCGACAAGCGCGCCGCGATCCTCACCGCCGAGGGCATCCGGCAGTCGCAGATCCTCACCGCCGAGGGCGAGAAGCAGTCCGCGATCCTCCGCGCGGAAGGCGAGGCCAAGGCCGCGGCCCTCCGTGCCGAGGGCGAGGCCCAGGCCATCCGTACCGTCTTCGAGTCCATCCACGCCGGAGACCCGGACCAGAAGCTCCTCTCCTACCAGTACCTCCAGATGCTCCCCAAGATCGCCGAGGGCGACGCCAACAAGCTCTGGATCGTCCCCAGCGAGATCGGCGACGCCCTCAAGGGACTCTCCGGCGCCTTCGGCAACCTCGGCGGCGGAGTCCCCGGCTTCAACACCGGAAAAGAGCGGCGCGAAGAGCCCCCGCTCGACTGACGCCATCCCTCATCGGGCATGATCGGTGCACTCGGCACCGATCATGAGGGGCGGCACACACCGTGACCATCTGGGAGATGCTCGCCGTCTTCGTCGCGGGTGTCTGCGGTGGCGCGATCAACGCCATCGTGGGCTCGGGAACCCTGATCACCTTCCCCGTGCTCCTCGCCACCGGCCTCCCCCCGGTCACCGCGACCGTCTCCAACGCCCTCGGCATGGTCTCCGGCGCGATCAGCGGCGCCATCGCCTACCGCGCCGAACTCGCCGGCCAGGCCCGCCGCGTCATCCGGCTCGGGATCGTCGCCGCCATCGGCGGTGTCGGCGGAGCCGTACTGCTGCTGACCCTGCCACCGACGGCCTTCGAGACCATCGTCCCGATACTCGTCGCCCTCGCCCTCGTGCTGATCATCCTCCAGCCCCGTATCTCCCGGGCCGTCCAGCGCCGCCGTGAGCGCAACGGCACCCCGGGACACGCCGACGGCGGCCCCCTGCTCCTCATCGGACTGCTGCTCGCCAGCGTCTACGGCGGCTACTTCACCGCCGCCCAGGGCATCATCTACATCGCCCTCATGGGCATGCTGATCAACGACACCCTCCAGCGCATCAACGCGGTGAAGACCGTTCTCGCCGCCGTGGTCACCGGTGTCGCCTCGATCTTCTTCCTCTTCGTCGCCGAACTCGACTGGACGGCCGTCCTGCTGATCGCCGTCGGCTCCGCCATCGGCGGCCAGCTCGGCGCCGCCTACGGGCGCAAGCTCCCCCCGAACGCGCTCCGCGCCATCATCGTCGCCGTCGGCACGATCGCCATCGTCCAGCTTCTGCTGCGCCGCTTCACCTGACACCGCCGGAGCCCGCCCCACCGGGACGGGCTCCCTCCACCACGACTACGCGGCCTGCCGGCCGGCCAGCCAGCCGGGCAGCTCCGCCCGCTCCCCGGCCCGCAGCCCCAGCAGCATCGCATCGGCCGGGGAGGGTATGAACGGCTCACGCAGCAGCGGCATCCCCGCCTGCTCGGGCGTACGGTCCGCCTTGCGGTGATTGTCCTCCGCGCAGGAGGCCACCGTATTGAGCCAGCTGTCCGCACCACCGTGCGAACGCGGCACCACATGGTCGACCGTCGTCGCGCGTCTGCCGCAGTACGCGCACCGGTGCTGGTCCCGCACCAGCACTCCCCGTCTCGACCACGGCGCCTGTCTTCGGAAGGGCACCCTGACATATCTGCACAGCCTGATCACCCGCGGTACGGGAAGATCCACCGCCGCCGCACGCATCCGGAGACCCGGGTGGGCCTGCTCGACAACCGCCTTGTCCTGGAGCACCAGAACCACCGCACGGTGCAGAGTCACCGTCGACAGCGGTTCAAAGCTCGCATTCAGTACCAGCGTGTCGCGCATCCCGCCCGCCTCCGTTCGCCTGCCCGCCCCCTGGCGGGCCTGGATCAACTCTGGCCGGGCGCGCCGAGATGGACAACGCAATATCCATGCCGCTCAGAGCCCCGCGCGAGGACCCGGCGACAAAAAAACTGCCCTGCTCTGATCTCTCCAGGACCAGAGCAGGGCAAACAATGGACGAACGGTCCGTACCGGAGTCAGCTCTCCGCCGGACTCGCGTACTCGCCGATCAACTGGGCGCGTCCGAGCGTGTGGAAACGGAGATTGAAGCCCACCACGGCCGGCGAGACCTCCGCGTCGGGGCCGAGCCTCGGCTGATCCACCGCGTACACCGTGAAGACATAGCGATGGTTCTCCCCGGCCGGCGGCGCGGCCCCGCCGAACTCCTTCGACCCGTAGTCGTTGCGGACCTGGACCGCCCCGTCGGGCAGCCCGGCGAACGACCCGCTGCCCGCACCGGCGGGCAGCTCGGTGACCGACGCCGGGATGTCGAAGAGCACCCAGTGCCAGAATCCGCTGCCCGTGGGCGCGTCCGGATCGAAACAGGTCACGGCGAAGCTCTCGGTCCCGGCGGGAAAGCCCTCCCACCGCAGATGCGGCGAGAGATTCCCCGCCGCGTGGAGCTGAGCGTCCTTCAGTACCGCCCCCGGCGCGATGTCATCGCTCACCACCGTGAACGACGGCACCTCCGGATGGAAAGCGTGCGGAAGGGGCGCCCTCGTCAACTCGGTCACATCCACAACCTCTCGTCGGATCGATCCTGTCCCGGTCCGCCCGGCTCACGGCCTCAGCCGGACCGCCGGACACGACCCTAGGGCCAGTGACTAGAGCCAGTTGCGCCGGCCGCCGACATCGGCGAGCCACAGATTGAGGTACGCCGCCCAGTCGGTGGAGCCGAAGTCCCGCTGTCCGACCGTGAACGCCTTGTACGAGTCGCTGCCCTCGCTGAACAGACCGGGCTTCTTGTCCATCTCCACGATGACGTCCATCTCGTGCTCATCGGCGATGAACGTCAGCTCCACCTGGTGCAGGCCCCGGTACCGCTCCGGCGGGTAGAACTCGATCTCCTGGTAGAACGGCAGCTTCTGCCGCGTTCCCCGGATGTTCCCGCGCTCCATGTCAGCGCTCTTGAAACGGAAGCCGAGCTGGACGAAGGCGTCGAGAATCGCCTGCTGGGCCGGGAGCGGATGGACGTTCACCGGGTCCAGGTCGCCCGAGTCGACCGCCCGCGCGATCTCCAGTTCGGTCGTCACCCCGATGTCCATCCCGCGCAGCCGCTGGCCGGCGATGTTCGTCACCGGGGTCTCCCACGGGATCTCCAGGCCGAACGGCACCACATGCACCGCACCGGCCTTCACCTCGAAGGCCCCACCGAGCTGCTGCTTGGCGAACTCGATGTTCTGCCTGACCTCCTGGTCACCGCTCTCCACCTCGACCTTCGCCTGAAGACCGACGGAGAGCGCCTCGATGCGCTGATCCACCGAACCGCCCTGAACGCGGACCTCGCCCTGGACGACACCGCCCGGCACCACGTTCTCCTCGGTGAGCACTGTCTCCACCGACGCACCACCGGCGCCCAGGCTCGCGAGCAGCTTCTTGAAGCCCATGTCCACTCCTTCTCTTTCCTGCTCCGTACATACGCACCACAGCGGGCACCGGTTCCCCGCTACCCTCGGACGCCATGATCAAGCCCTCCGACCGTACGCCGCTGCCCCGGGCCTTCTTCGACCGCCCCGTCCTGGACGTCGCCCCGGAACTCCTCGGCTGCACCCTGATACGGAACACCGCCGACGGCCCCATCGAGCTGCGGATCACCGAGGTCGAGGCCTACGCGGGCGAGCTGGACCCGGGCTCCCACGCCTTCCGCGGCCGGACCCCCCGGAACGAGGTGATGTTCGGCCCGCCGGGCCATGCCTACGTCTACTTCACTTACGGAATGTGGCACTGCCTCAACGCGGTGTGCGGTCCCGAGGGCC
Source organism: Streptomyces sp. NPDC001889 (assembly GCF_053594535.1). NCBI lineage: Bacteria > Bacillati > Actinomycetota > Actinomycetes > Kitasatosporales > Streptomycetaceae > Streptomyces > Streptomyces sp. NPDC001889. Next base: position 755 of record NZ_JBSFER010000031.1, on the reverse strand, counting down.
GTGCGAGCGGAGTTCTGCTGAGGGCCGGCGAGATTCTCGCGGGCGCCGAGCAGGCCCGCAAACGTCGACTCTCGGCCCGATACGACAGAGAACTGGCCAAAGGCCCGGCACGTCTGGCCACCGCCCTCGATGTCGACCGCGATCTCAACGGCACCGACCTCTGCGCCGGCACCACCGCCCCGCTCTCCCTGCTCCCGGGCCCGGCTCTCCGCCCTGACCAGGTCTCCAGCGGTCCCCGCACCGGAGTGGGCGGCGACGGAGCCCACCACCCCTGGCGCTACTGGATCGCGGGCGACCCCACCGTCAGCCCCTACCGCGCCCACACCCCGCGCCGCCGCGCAACTTGACTCGGCCCCGCACGCCGCCTAACGTAGCCCGAGCCGCTTGAGACGGGCCCTGCTGTTCAGCATCCCGAAGTGGCCATCCACTACTGACGACCAACCCCAATCGGGTGCGATTTCGGCATGCCGCAATCCATTTCGAAAGACTCGATTATGAGTTGACGCGGGAATCGGTTAACGTAGTGAACACGCCGAAAGGCAGCCGAAAGGCGAAAGGCCGGTCCAACTGGCCTCTGGATCTGAATCCAAGTCCGGAAACGGAATGGGAAAACGGTCTGGTAGAGTTGGAAACGCAAGACCGAAGGGAAAGCCCGGAGGGCCTGGTGAAAAGGGTCTGAAGGAAGCGTCCGTTCCTTGAGAACTCAACAGCGTGCCAAAAGTCAACGCCAGATACGTTGATACCCCGTCCCCTTA
>NZ_JBSFER010000030.1:0-105845 GCF_053594535.1 Streptomyces sp. NPDC001889 | reverse complement strand
CTACGACATCCGCACCGCCGCCGTCGCCCGCTCCGTCCCCTGCCTCACCACCGTCCAAGCCCTCGCCGCCGCCGTCCAAGGCATCGACGCACTCAACCGGGGCGATGTCGGTGTCCGTTCCCTCCAGGAACACGCACAGCACCTCACCGCGGCCCGCGACTAGCGATCATGAAGGGGGACACCGGAAACGGTGTCCCCCTCCTGATGAGGACACCACTCATGTACAAGCTGTTCTTCAACCTCGTCTTCCGGTGGATGGACCCCGAGCGGGCCCACCACCTGGCGGTCCGCTGGATTCGTCTCGCCGCGCGCGTCCCCGTACTGCGCACCTTCGCCGCCGCCGTGCTCGCGCCCCGGCACAAGGAGCTGCGGACCGAGGCGCTCGGGCTGCGGATGCACGGCCCCTTCGGACTCGCGGCCGGCTTCGACAAGAACGCCGTGGCGATCGACGGCATGGCCATGCTCGGCTTCGACCACGTCGAGATCGGCACGGTCACCGCCCTCGCCCAGCCCGGCAACCCCAGGAAGCGCCTCTTCCGGCTGCTTCCCGACCGGGCGCTGATCAACCGCATGGGCTTCAACAACGAGGGATCGTCGGCGGTCGCCCAGCGGCTCGCCGGGCGCCGCCCGGTGTTCCGGAGCGTCGTCGGCGTCAACATCGGCAAGACCAAGGTCGTACCGGAGGCGGAGGCCGTCGCCGACTACGTCACCTCCACCGAGCGGCTGGCCCGACACGCCGACTACCTTGTGGTGAATGTCTCCTCGCCGAACACGCCCGGGCTGCGCAATCTCCAGGCGACGGAGTCCCTGCGCCCGCTGCTGACCGCCGTGCGCGAGGCCGCCGACCGCACCGTGACCACCCGGCGCGTCCCCCTGCTGGTCAAGATCGCGCCGGACCTCGCCGACGAGGACATCGACGCGGTCGCCGACCTGGCCGTGGAACTGGGGCTGGACGGCATCATCGCCACCAACACCACCATCGGCCGCGAGGGGCTGGAATCGCCGCCGTCGCTGACGGCGGAGACGGGCGGGCTCTCCGGCGCGCCCCTCAAGGAGCGCTCCCTCGCCGTTCTGCGGCGGCTGTACGCCCGTGTGGGCGACCGGATCACCCTCGTCGGGGTCGGTGGCATCGAGAACGCCGAGGACGCCTGGCAGCGGATTCTCGCGGGGGCGACCCTGATCCAGGGGTACAGCGCCTTCATTTACGAGGGCCCGTTCTGGAGCCGCGCGATCCACCGGGGTCTCGCCGCCCGTCTCGCCGCCAGTCAGTACGCCACTCTCGCCGAGGCCGTCGGCGCCGCCGTCCGCCCGGGCACGCCCGCGCAGACCGGCCCGGCGCGTCCCGCGCAGGCCGCCCCCTCCGCGCCCGACTCCTCGACGACCGACCCCGCCGGCAAGGAGTCCGCCGCGTGATTCCCTTCGGAACCCGTCTGCGGACGGCCATGGACACCCGGGGTCCGCTCTGCGTCGGCATCGACCCGCACGCCTCCCTGCTGGCCGCCTGGGGCCTCGACGACGATGTCGCGGGCCTGGAACGGTTCACCCGTACGACCGTGGAGGCGCTGGCGGACCGGGTCGCCGTCCTCAAGCCGCAGTCGGCGTTCTTCGAACGGTTCGGCTCGCGCGGCGTCGCCGTGCTGGAGAAGGCCGTGGCGGAGGCCAGGGCGGCGGGCGCGCTGGTCCTGATGGACGCCAAGCGCGGTGACATCGGCTCCACGATGGCCGCCTACGCCGCGACCTATCTGGACCCGGCGTCCCCTCTCTTCTCGGACGCGGTGACCGTCTCGCCGTACCTCGGCTTCGGCTCCCTGCGCCCGGCGCTCGACGCGGCCTCGGCGGCCGGTGCCGGCGTCTTCGTGCTGGCGCTGACCTCCAACCCGGAGGGCGCCGAGGTCCAGCGCGCCACCGCGGCCGACGGGCGCTCGCTGGCACAGGTGATGCTCGACCACATGGCGGCCGAGAACGCGGACGCCCGGCCGCTGGGCTCCGTGGGCGCGGTGGTCGGCGCCACCCTCGGCGACGCCGGGGTGGATCTGGACATCAACGGTCCGCTGCTCGCCCCGGGCATCGGGGCCCAGGGCGCGACGCCCGCCGATCTGCCGGGCGTCTTCGGCGCGGCGGTCGGCCATGTGGTGCCGAGTGTCAGCCGGGGCGTGCTGCGCCACGGGCCGGACACGGCGGCGCTGAGGGCGTCGGCCGAACGGTTCGCGGACGAGGTCAGAGCGGCGGTATCGGGAGCGACAGGGGCGTAAGAGGGCAGGCCGCCTCCCTGGTGGAACCGCGCAGCGACCACCGGTAAAACACGTGTACCAGCCCTCTTGACAGAATCTTGGCCTAAATCACAGCCCTAATGTCGGAAAAGTCCTGGTCGGTCGATGCTGACCAGGACTTTTCGCTTGTTCTCGCTGACTGGAGCGGTGATGGCCGCTAGTCTCCGTCGAAGAGCGAACGTGCACTGCGTTGCTCGTTGCTCGCCTGGTGTGGGGCGACTAGGTTCCTCACCGGTCCGTATCCGACAGTTCGACATCCGAGGTGACGTAGGCGTGGCTCTTCCGCCCCTTACCCCTGAACAGCGCGCAGCCGCGCTCGAAAAGGCCGCCGCGGCTCGCCGGGAGCGGGCCGAGGTCAAAAATCGACTCAAGCACTCCGGCGCCTCGCTCCATGAGGTCATCAAGCAGGGTCAGGAGAACGACGTCATCGGCAAGATGAAGGTCTCCGCCCTCCTTGAGTCCCTGCCCGGCGTGGGCAAGGTCCGCGCCAAGCAGATCATGGAGCGGCTCGGCATTTCCGAGAGCCGCCGAGTGCGCGGTCTCGGCTCCAATCAGATCGCGTCTTTGGAGCGCGAGTTCGGCGGTGGCCCCGCCTGACGTTCCCGGGCACCCTCGGGAACCTGGATAATCGCTGCATGGCAGCAGAGGTACGTCCGCGGCTGACCGTGCTCTCCGGCCCCTCCGGGGTCGGCAAGAGCACGGTCGTCGCGCATATGCGCAAGGTCCACCCAGAGGTCTGGCTCTCGGTGTCGGCAACCACCAGAAGGCCGCGCCCCGGCGAGCGTGACGGTGTTCAGTATTTCTTCGTCTCGGACGATGAATTCGACAAGCTGATCGCCAACGGCGAGCTCCTGGAGTGGGCCGAATTCGCGGGCAACCGCTATGGCACCCCTCGGCGGGCGGTCCTGGACCGCCTGGAGGCGGGGGAGCCCGTGCTCCTGGAGATCGATCTTCAGGGCGCCCGGCAGGTCAAGGAAGCCATGCCGGAGTCCCGGCTGGTCTTTCTCGCCCCGCCGAGCTGGGACGAGCTGGTCCGCCGGCTCACCGGGCGGGGCACCGAATCGGCCGAGGTCATCGAGCGCCGGCTGACCGTCGCCAAGGTGGAGCTGGCCTCGGAGTCGGAATTCGACACGACGCTGGTCAACACCTCCGTCGAGGACGTGTCGCGCGAGCTGCTAGCCTTGATGATGGTGTCTTCCGGGGAGTGACCTCCCGGGATCTTCTGGGGGCTGACTCCAGGAGGATCTTCACACCGTTCGGTCTTTTCCCATTCTTCGGAAGGTAGAGCGTGTCCTCTTCCATTACCGCGCCCGAGGGCATCATCAACCCGCCGATCGACGAGCTGCTTGAGGCCACGGACTCCAAGTACAGCCTCGTGATCTACGCGGCGAAGCGCGCGCGTCAGATCAACGCGTACTACTCGCAGCTCGGTGAGGGCCTGCTTGAGTACGTCGGTCCGCTCGTTGACACCCACGTCCACGAGAAGCCGCTGTCGATCGCCCTGCGTGAGATCAACGCGGGTCTGCTGACCTCCGAGGCCATCGAGGGCCCGGCCCAGTAAGCACGCGGTATCAGCTCGAATGACCACAGGCCCGGCGGGATGTCCGCCGGGCCTGTGGTGTCTGATGGTTGTTCCGGGGACAGAGCCGGCCGAGTGCGGGGAGACACAGTGGACAAGCCGAAGATCGTTCTGGGGGTCAGCGGGGGTATCGCCGCCTACAAGGCGTGCGAACTGCTCCGACGGCTGACGGAATCCGGCCATGATGTACGGGTCGTGCCGACCGATTCGGCCCTGAACTTCGTCGGGGCGGCGACCTGGTCGGCGCTTTCCGGCCATCCTGTCTCCACCGAGGTCTGGTCCGACGTCCATGAGGTTCCGCATGTGCGCATCGGGCAGGGCGCGGATCTGGTGGTCGTGGCCCCCGCCACCGCGGATCTGCTCGCCAAGGCCGCCCACGGCCTCGCGGACGACCTGCTGACCAACACCCTCCTCACCGCCCGCTGCCCCGTGGTCTTCGCGCCCGCGATGCACACCGAGATGTGGGAGCACCCCGCCACCCAGGAGAATGTCGCGACCCTGCGCCGGCGCGGCGCCGTGGTGATCGAGCCCGCCGTCGGCCGGCTCACGGGCGTGGACACCGGCAAGGGGCGGCTCCCGGACCCCGGGGAGATCTTCGAGCTCTGCCGCGGGGTGCTGGCCCGGGGGCCCGTCGCCCCCGATCTGGCCGGCCGCCATGTCCTCATCAGCGCGGGCGGCACCCGTGAGCCGCTGGACCCGGTCCGCTACCTGGGCAACCGTTCCTCCGGCAAACAGGGGTACGCCCTCGCCCGGACGGCGGCGGCCCGGGGCGCCCGGGTCACTCTGATCGAGGCCAACACCCAGCTGCCGGACCCCGCCGGGATCGATGTGATTCATGTCGGTACGGCGGTCCAGTTGCGGGAAGCCGTGCTCAAGGCGGCGGGGGAGGCCGATGTGGTGGTGATGGCCGCCGCCGTGGCCGATTTCCGCCCCGCCGAATACGCCACGGGCAAGATCAAGAAGAAGGACGGCCAGGAGCCCGCGCCGATCGCCCTGGTCCGCAACCCCGACATCCTCGCCGAGGTGTCCGCCGAACGGCCCCGGGCCGGTCAGGTGATTGTGGGCTTCGCCGCCGAGACCGAGAACGTCCTGGCCAATGGCCGCGAGAAACTCCGCCGCAAGGGCTGTGATCTGCTGGTCGTCAATGAGGTGGGGGAGCGCAGGACCTTCGGCTCCGAGGAGAACGAGGCCGTGGTGCTCGCGGCGGACGGCGGGGAGACCCCGGTGCCGTACGGCCCCAAGGAAGCTCTCGCGGACACCGTGTGGGACCTGGTGCTGCCCCGGCTCCCATGAATTCCGTGTGTCGCACACCACGTGACACATCAGTCCCGGGGCGCCACCGCAACCACGAGTTTTCGGCCTGTCGCCCTGTTCGGCGCCCTCCATGGCCCGCCGGAAGGGTGATTGGCCGATTCTCGCTACAACCGTCGCTCGACGGCCATTCGCCGCCACCTGGCGAGACGGGTGGTTCGCAGCCGGGGGGCGGCGGATAAACTGGCCATGGAACGTCGCGGGGCGCAGCCCCCTGCCGGTCCGCCAATGATCAGCCAGCAGCCGCTGCAACCCCAGGGAGCGATGTGTCCCGCCGTCTCTTCACTTCGGAGTCCGTGACCGAGGGTCACCCCGACAAGATCGCCGACCAGATCAGCGACACCATTCTCGACGCACTCCTGCGGGAGGACCCCACCTCCCGCGTCGCCGTGGAGACCCTGATCACCACCGGCCTGGTCCATGTGGCCGGCGAGGTGACCACCAAGGCCTACGCCGACATTCCCACGCTCGTACGCAACAAGATCCTGGACATCGGCTACGACTCGTCGAAGAAGGGATTCGACGGCGCGTCCTGCGGCGTCTCGGTCTCCATCGGCGCTCAGTCCCCCGACATCGCCCAGGGTGTGGACACGGCGTACGAGAAGCGCGTCGAGGGTGCCTCCCAGAGGGACGAGGGCGACGAGCTGGACAAGCAGGGCGCCGGCGACCAGGGCCTGATGTTCGGCTACGCCTGCGACGAGACCCCCGAGCTGATGCCGCTGCCGATCCACCTCGCGCACCGGCTCTCCCGCCGGCTCTCCGAGGTCCGCAAGAACGGCACCATCCCCTACCTCCGTCCCGACGGCAAGACCCAGGTCACCATCGAGTACGACGGGGACAAGGCCGTCCGCCTGGACACCGTGGTCGTCTCCTCGCAGCACGCCTCGGACATCGACCTGGACTCCCTGCTCGCACCCGACATCCGCGAGTTCGTCGTGGAACACGTCCTGACCCAGCTCATCGAGGACGGCATCAAGCTCGACACCGAGGGCTACCGCCTCCTGGTGAACCCGACCGGGCGCTTCGAGATCGGCGGCCCCATGGGTGACGCCGGCCTCACCGGCCGCAAGATCATCATCGACACCTACGGCGGCATGGCCCGCCACGGCGGCGGCGCCTTCTCCGGCAAGGACCCCTCCAAGGTCGACCGCTCCGCCGCCTACGCCATGCGCTGGGTCGCCAAGAACGTCGTCGCCGCCGGCCTCGCCGCCCGCTGCGAGGTCCAGGTCGCCTACGCCATCGGCAAGGCCGAGCCCGTCGGCCTCTTCGTCGAGACCTTCGGCACCGCGACCGTCGACACCGAGCGCATCGAGCAGGCCATCGCCGAGGTCTTCGACCTCCGCCCCGCGGCCATCATCCGCGACCTCGACCTGCTCCGTCCCATTTACGCCCAGACCGCCGCCTACGGTCACTTCGGCCGCGAGCTGCCCGACTTCACCTGGGAGCGCACCGACCGCGTCGACGCCCTCCGCGCGGCTGTCGGCCAGTAGCCCCCGGCTCGACCACACGAAGCGGGCTTCGGCACCCCTGTCCGGGGTGCCGAAGCTTTTGCCCCGGGCGGGTCAGAAGGGCGGGAGGGGCGATTCCGGGGGTGCTGGTGCGTCCGTCTCCTGCTCTGGTGGAGAAGCCTGCGGGCGTGGCGACCCGAAGCGCTCCTTGAGTCCCGCTGCCTGGTCCTCGTCGTGATGGTTCATGGTCTGGGCCACGTACTCGGCGAGGAGGATGGTCTCGGGGGACTCCGGGGAGAGCCCTGTGTCCCGCAGGAAGCGGGAGAAGGCGAAGGCGAGGTCGTTCGCCGGCGGAGGCTCGTCGCGACGAGCCGAGGGATCGAGGGGAGAGTCGGCGTCCGCGGGGTCGGCAGGAGCCCCCGCAGGCGGGTCGTCGTTCCTCTCCGGCGCCACCAGGTGCTGTAGCCGGTCCATGACGTCCTCGTCATTGGCGACGGAGGTGAGCTGCGCCAGCAGACCGAGATCCTTCACCGTCCTGTCGATGCGGTCGTCATTGCGGTGGAGCCACCACACGACCGCACTGCTCGTGTCCTTCAGCACATCCTCACCCAGATACGCCCGTCTGCTCTGCTCGTACTTCCGTTCGTGTTCCCAGACGGCTTCGTCCTTACGGACGGCTGCCAGCTTGGCGAGCCTCTCCCTGTCCTCGTCCGCGAGGGTGAGTGCGACATCCAGCGCCATTGCCTGGACACGACTGGTCGAATCCGCGCACATGGTGGCCAGCTCACCGTCCAGCTCGTGCTGGACCAGCGAGGCCCGGCCGGGCTCGCGTGTGGAGGTGATGGCTCGTGCCCGTTCCAGGATGGAATCGACGGCCAGCCCGCAGGCATGGATCGGCGGGGCCCCGCCCGGTGCCGGCACGGGGCACCAGCGGACGGTGGCCGAGAAGAGAAAGTCGTAGTCCTCCGCACTGCTGGGCAGGGCCACCTCGGTAATCCGCAGTTCACGGCGTTCAACCGGAGGTACCGGCAGATCGGGCTCCCGCAACAGGGCCACGGGAAAGGGGTCCCTGTTCCGCTCGGCCAAGGACACCGCGGCGACAGGAGCCGTCACCAGGAGAATTCCGGCGACGGACCAGGCCCAGAACGGCCAGTGCCAGTGGAGGCCGAGAATGGTGAGCAGCAAGCCTCCGATCAGGGTGAGAAACACCAGCATGGTCTTCTGTCCCGAGCTCATGGCGCTGTTTCCTCCCGGAGGGAGCCGAAGCGGGTGCGCTGGGAGTTACGGATCTTCTCGAAGAGCAGCGCGGGAAGGGCGTCGGCGGCACCGTCGGGCAGCGGCCGGGCGCTCGCCCATTCCCGGGCGAGACCGTAGAGGCGCCCCAGCCGGTCGCCTCTGCCTTCACAGGCCTCCACCAGAGTGTTCAGCAGCGGATCTGACGCCTGCGGTCGGACACACGCCATACGCAGCCACTCCCGCACCGCGGTGGCCCACACCGCTGCCGGGCGCTCGCTGAACACAGCGGTCCAGCACAGCACCAGCCGGCCACTCACCGTTCGGTCGCCGATCAAGGGGCCGCGGCGGTCTCCCGGCGCGGTCAGCGGGCCGGGCGCGGACAGGGCGAGGAAGATGTCCCGGTCCGCGGACCAGTGGTTCGCGCCCGCCAGCCGGTCCAGCATGCGCCGCAGCAGTCTCCGGTCACCGCCGACCAGTCTCGTCAGGGCATCGCGGGCCAGGCTGGACGCCTCCTCTCTCCGGGCCAGATGGTGCAGACGTACCATCGCCGAGTCGGGATGGCGGAAGGCGAGGTCGGCGACACAGACATCCACCAGAACCCGGCGCTGTCGCGCCGACAGCGAGGTCTTCGACCACTCATAGATGCGGCGCCGGAACACCCAGCCGAATTCTCTGCTGTTCAGTCCGTGCTTGAGCGCATGGGCCGATGCCCGCAGCACGGCATCCCCCGCGGACGGCCGTCGGGACCAAATCTCCGCGAGTCCGAGCAGATCATGCGGTCTGCGGACCCTCAGAGACTGCTCGGCGAACCGGCGGATGAGATCGTCCTGCTCGGACTGGGTCAGGTCGAGCCGGTACACGGTCTCTCCCACCCAGGACCGCAGATGGCCGTGGAGATCCGGCAGATCTCGCCAGATGTGCAGACGTACGGCGTCATCGGCACCAAGGGACTTGAACCGCACGCGGTTGTTGTCGTCGATCTCGGCTGCGATCCGGTTCAACCGATCGGAGAGCGGGCGGTGCTCCAGAAGCTCTCGCGCCTCCTGGGACGAGCCCTTCTTGTCGAGCAGCAGCACCGCCGCGCGATGGACTGTGTCGGACCTGGCCTCGTGCAGCATGGCGGTGGCCACCAGCAGGGCGCGGGGGGTGCTTCTGCGGACCGTGTGGAGTTGGACGCCCGGTTCCCGACGCTGCCGCACCACACCATCGAGCGCACGCGAGCACCAATCCTGAAACGAACCGCCCCGTTCCGCTGCCAGGCACAGATACTGCGCGAAGGCGGCGACCTGGGTGAGCGGTGGTGTGCTCAAGAGGAAGTCCGTCACTTCGGCGGGAGAGTCCTCAGCCGCGAGAGGGTCCAGACCGGCGATCCTGAGGTGGCGCTTGACGATGTCGAGCTCCATGCCCCCAGGACGGGAGATGGCGTGGTGCAGATCGAGGAGAGCAGGTGGCAGGCTTCTGTCCTTCCTCCGCGGCAGGACCACCACCAGTCCCGCGTTCCGGTCGTTGACCGCATGACGGAAGGAGGAGAGCTCTGTCAGCACGTTCTCCCATGTGGCGTCGTCCGCGAGGGAGAGATCGAGCAGTAGTCGCCCGTTGTCCGGGACCGTTCCCGGGTTCAGCAGAAGATCGGAATCCTCCTCCCTGTCGAGGAAGACCTCCTGAAGCCCGCTGCCCCCATTGCGCAACTGGACCAGCAGCACGCGCGCGGCCGAGATCCGTCCGTCTCCCGGGCTCCCATTGATCAGTACCGTTCGGCGTCGCTCCAGTGTGAGCAGCGCTTCGGCGAAACCGTCGGGCTGGACGAAGTGCCTTTGGAGCCAGTGGATCTCGTCCTCCGCGACGGCTCGCGGCGGCCGGCCCCGGGAGTCCGCCGCCAGCCCGCCCAGGATGATCTGCGGGCCCGTACCGGTATGGGTGAAACCGCCCAGGGAGTCGATGAGCGTCCGTGCCTGGGCGGTCATTGAGCGCCGTCTTCGCGTCGGCGCTCCCGGACGAACTTCTGCCTGCCGTGGTGATCACCGGCGATGTACTGGGCCCCGTCACCGGTGAAGTGGGGCAGATGCTGAGCACCACTCCCTGTGTGCAGCGGACCGTGAGCGTTCTTGATGACGGTGCCTCCCAAGTCCCCCGAGACGTTTCCCGCCTGGATGACCCCGTCGTGGGCATCCCCGGAGACGGAGTTCCGCACGGATTCGGACGCGGCGGGAAGCGAGACGGCTCCCGCCTTCTCCGCCTCAGCCAGTTCCGGGGTCATCAGGGCGAGTCTGTCCCCGAGCGCCAGCAGGCCGTACTGGGTGTTCTGCGTGTCGAACCTGATCGACTGGCAGCGCGCCAGCCGTCCCAGCCCACGGGGGAGGTCATCGGGGCTCAGCCGCCTGGTTGTGCGCCCCACCAGGACCGGTACGACGGGGATGGAGCAGCGGAAAGCCTCCTGGATTTCCCTGCGCACCCAATCGTCGGCCCTCTGCAACTGGGGAAAACCGGTCCACTTGCCGCCGATCACCGCCAGCAGTACGGAGCTGCGCCGAACCCCCTTGAGCAGTTCTTCGTCGAAGAGATCACCCAGCTGAATCGACTTGGAAGCGCGAAAGACACGCTGCGTTCCGAAGCGCTCGCTCAGGTAACCCTCGATGGCGACGGCGGAGTCCTCTCCGTCGCCGGTTCGGTAATTGATGAAGATCTCGGCCATGACTGTCCTCTCCCGGACTACTGCGACGGTGTGGCGGGGGCGAGTGCGAAAGCGAGCAGCGGGGACAGTTCGCGGACGGCTGGATGGGTGCGATGGCGTGCCAGTGCGCGGGCAAGGCGCCGAAGATCGAGGGCGATAGTCGCGGAACTCACGGTGTACGCCGTCCCGAGCAAATCGGTGATCAGCGCGCATGCCTGATCGATCTCACCGGCGAGAGCGTGGGCGAGAGCCTGTCGGGTCCCGTACCTGGCCCGGGTGCGAAGGGCTGCCTCCGCGACACGGGAGAGTTCCCGCCCCAGCGCCTGTGCTGCCTCGCGGGGTCGGCCGAGGTCGAGCAGGGACCAGCCGGTGGTCATCGACACCGGGTCGATGAGGTTGGTCGTACCCAGCGTCGGACCATCGGACTCACGGGCATCGCGGTCCAGGAACTCCCGGGCGCGGTCAAGGTTGTGCATGCAAGCGCTGTAGTGGCCCAGGAGCGCATGGCCCTGGGCTTCGCGCTGCGCGGCGAGGCCGCGGACGCGTGCCGACGCCCTGCCCGACTGGGCCGCCCGGGCGAGGGCGATCGTCTCGGCCCCGTCCCCGGCGTAGTAGGCCATGAGTCCACGGCGTACGAGCGAGTAGGACGCCAGCTGTGAGTCCCCACAGGCGGCTGCCAGCTCCACGGCCTGGTCGGTCCAGCTCAGGGCCGTCTCCTCGGCACCGGCCTCCTGCGCCATCCAGCCGGCGAACTCCGCGTAGTGCGCGGAGAGAGCGAGCAGGCCCTTTCCCGTGCGAGGTCCGCTCCGGGCGGACAGGGTGCGCAGCGCACGGGTCTGTTCCGCCAGAGCGGGCAGCACCGCGGCCGGCGGTGCGGTCTGGCCCAGCCGCCTGAATTGATCGAACAGGGCACGGGACACCTCCAGCAGAGTGCCGTCCTCGGCGCCGGGCGGATGGTCGCGACCGGCCAGTGGCGCCATCGCCAGCACGGTGGCGGCGCCCGCGGTCACCAGGCTCCGGCGCCTCGGCGGCTCCACGGAGCCCGCGGCGCGGTCGGGCAGGAACTCCAGGAGTCTGCCGCCGGTCCGCAGTCGTGCGTCACACAGGCGGGCCAGCTCCTCGGTGGGGCGTTTGCGGCCCGTCTCCACCTTGCTGAGTTGTGCCTTGCTGTAGTGGACGAGCGAGGCCAGCTGAGTCAGGGACAGACCCGCGGCCAACCGGGCCCGGCGCAGTTCACTCCCGAATGCGGACGGCTGTTCCAGCACATGAACTCCCGTGATGAGTGTCGCGCCCCGGCTCTGTGGCCGTTCGGCGCCCCGAGCCAGATTGGGCGCGGTCGGACAGCGGGGGCAAGGCGGTCCGTGCGTTTCCTGTTTCCGGTTCGGAGGCCGACGGATTCCGGGCGCCTGCTTCGTGAAGGAGGCACCGCCGGGCGGGCCGGTAACGTGGGAGAACGAGTGGTCGAGCCGGCCTCGGCGGCTTGTCAGTGGGGTCTGGTAGGAATTTGGCTGTGAGCAGCGACAATCAGCAGCCCGATGAGCCCGCCGCCGGTGGGCCCGAGCAGCTTGCGCTCATCCGGGAGAGCGTGCGCCGGGCCAAGGTGCCCAAGGCCAAGCCGCGGACCTGGCGGGGGGCCGCGCTGGCCAAGGAGCTGCCGGTGGCGCGGGTGGTGGTCAACAAAGGGGTGCTCCACCTCGACCAGTACTTCGACTACGCCGTGCCCGAGGAGCTCGACGCCGACGCGCAGCCCGGGGTGCGGGTGCGGGTGCGGTTCGGGGCCGGGGGGCACCGGGTGCGGGAGGGGCGCCGGGAAGGGGGCGGCCTGATCGACGGGTTCCTCGTCGAGCGGCGCGCCGACTCGGACTACGGCGGAGCCCTCGCCGCCCTCGCCTATGTCGTCTCGCCCGAGCCGGTCCTCGGCCCCCGGATGCTGGCGCTCGCCCGCGCCGTCGCCGACCGGTACGCCGGATCGCTCGCCGATGTGCTCCAGCTCGCCATCCCGCCGCGGAACGGCCGGGCCGAGTCCAAGCCCTCGCCCGAGCCGCTCCCGCCGCCGGCCGTGCCCGAGCCCGGCGGCTGGGCGCGGTACGGCAGGGGCCCCGCTTTGGTGTCGGCGCTGGCGGGCGGGGGGGCACCCAGGGCCGTGTGGACCGCGCTCCCCGGACCCGAGTGGCCCGACGAACTGGCCCGCGCGGTCGCCGCCACCCTCGCCTCCGGGCGGGGAGCGCTCGTGGTGGTGCCCGACGGCCGCCGGGCCTCCCGGGTCGACGCCGCGCTCACCGCGCTCCTCGGCGCCGGGCACCACGCCCTGCTCACCGCCGAGTCCGGGCCCGAGAAGCGCTACCGGCAGTGGCTCGCTGTGAGCAGGGGCTCCGTGCGGGCCGTCATCGGGACCCGCTCGGCGATGTTCGCTCCCGTACGGGATCTCGGGCTCGTCGCCGTCTGGGACGACGGCGACTCCAGCCACAGCGATGAGAACGCGCCATTTCCTCATGTCCGTGAGGTTCTCGAACTCCGTGCCGCCCACGAGCAGTGCGCCTTTCTGCTCGGCAGCACCAGCTGCACCGTGGAGGCGGCCCAGCTCGTCGAGAGCGGCTGGGCGCTGCCCCTGGCCGCCGACCGCGAGCAGGTGCGCCGCGCTGCCCCCCTGGTGCGCACCGTCGGCGACGGCGACCTCGCCCGCGACGAGGCGGCCCGTGCCGCACGGCTCCCCAGCATCGCCTGGCAGGTCGTCCGGGACGGCCTCAGGAGCGGGCCCGTCCTGGTCCAGGTGCCCCGGCGCGGCTATGTCCCCCGCCTCTCCTGCGAGCGCTGCCGCGCCCCGGCCCGCTGCCGGCACTGCTCGGGCCCGCTGGAGGCGCCCGACGAGCGCGACCTCACCTGCCGGTGGTGCGGTCAGGGCGCGCTGGACTGGCACTGTGCCGCATGCGGCGGTACGAGACTGAGGGCCCGGGTCGTGGGGGCGCGGCGCACGGCGGAGGAGCTGGGGCGGGCGTTCCCCGCCGTCCCCGTGCGCACCTCCGGCCGGGACCATGTGCTGGACGCGGTCCCGGACCGCCCCGCGCTGGTGGTGAGCACCCCCGGCGCGGAACCCGTCGCCGAGGGCGGGTACGCGGCGGCGCTGCTCCTGGACGGCTGGGCGATGCTCACCCGGCCCGATCTCCGTGCCGGGGAGGACGCGCTGAGGCGCTGGATCGACGCGGCGGCGCTGGTGCGGGGGCAGGAGGACGGCGGCACGGTGGTCGTGGTCGCCGAGCCCACGCTGCGGCCCGTGCAGGCACTGGTCCGCTGGGACCCGGCGGGGCATGCCCGGCGCGAGCTGGCGGACCGGGCCGAGCTGGGGTTCCCGCCCGTGTCGCGGATGGCGGCGGTGACCGGGCGGGCCGAGGTGATCGGCGCGTTCATGGCGGCGGTGGAGCTGCCGGCCGACGCGGAGGTCCTGGGCCCGGTCCCGCTGCCGCAGCCACCCCCGGGCCGCCCGCGCAGGCCGGGGGACCCGCCGGTGGGGGAGGTCTGGGAGCGCCTGCTGCTGCGGGTGCCTCCGGGGAGTGGGGCGGCGCTGGCCGGGGCGCTGAAGTCGGCGCAGGCGGGGAGGTTGGCGAAGGGCGGGGGGGAGCAGGTCCGGATCAGGATCGACCCCTCGGACATCGGCTGAGCAGTCCGGCCCGGCCCGGGCCTGGCCTGTCCCAGCCCGTCCGGGGGCACCTCCCAGCGGCAGCTCTGGGGGAGTTCCAGGACGGACCCCGGGGCGCGGGGCCGTGTTCCGCGGGGGTGGTGCGCCCGGAGCCGGTCCGGCTCCTCTGGGCGCACCCGGCCCGGCGGGGTGGGTCAGCCGTTGCGGGGGCCCGGGAAGGCTCCCGGGCGGGAGTCGTCGCGGAGGGGCTGCGGGGGCATGGCCCGCGCGGCCGGCACCGACGCCGGAAGCCCGGGGACGGGCAGCGTCCGGGTGACCGCGGGCTCCGGGACCCGGTCCTCCGGCGGCACCCCCTGCTGGGCCGCCCGCCGCGCCCCGTACCGCCGGTGCACCGCCTGCTTGGTGACCCCGAGCGCCGACCCCACCGCGTCCCACGAGAACCCCAGTGAGCGGTCGAAGTCCACCGCCGCCGTCACCAGCGTCTCGACGCTGTCCCGCAACTCCTGCGCGAGACGCACCGTCGGAGCGGGTGCCCTGCCGTAGACGACGAAGCCGGTCGAGGGACCGGAGCGGCGCGGGCGGTAGACATTGCCCAGCTGGGCGGTGAGCGTGCGCAGTGCGTCCACCTGCCGGCGGACCCGCTCGATGTCCCTCACCAACAAGTGCAGACTTGCCCGGGCTTGGGCGTCGTGGGTTGCGTGGTCGGCCATTGGGAAGCCTCTCGAACCGGCGTTGAAAGGGGGTCGGGCCGCTCGTCCGGGCGGCCCGCTTCGGTCAATCTCACTTGACCAACGCGCCAGCGGCCGATGTGGTCACGGTGCCGGGGGCGTCAGCGCGTACGAACAGGGCGCGCGGGCTTCCGTACGCCCCCTGCGGTGATCCCCCATAGACTGGTGCGCTCCCGTCCCCGGCTCCCCGGAACACATCAGCCTGAGAGGCAGTCAGCACCGATGAAGCTCGTCTTCGCAGGCACCCCCGAGGTCGCCGTCCCCGCCCTGGACGCCCTGATCGCCTCCGACCGGCACCAGGTCGCCGCGGTCGTCACCCGCCCCGACGCCCCCGCCGGGCGCGGCCGGCGGCTGGTCGCCAGCCCGGTCGCCCAGCGCGCCGAGGAAGCCGGCATCGAGGTGCTCAAGCCGACCCGGCCCAGGGACGAGGATTTCCTCGCCCGGCTGCGCGAGATCGCCCCGGACTGCTGCCCGGTCGTCGCCTACGGCGCGCTCCTGCCCAGGGTCGCGCTCGATGTGCCCGCGCACGGCTGGGTGAATCTCCACTTCTCGCTGCTGCCCGCCTGGCGCGGCGCCGCCCCCGTGCAGCACGCCGTGCTCGCCGGGGACGAGATGACGGGGGCCGCGACCTTCCAGATCGAGGAGGGCCTCGACTCCGGCCCGGTGTACGGGGTGATCACCGAGCGGGTCCGCCCCGACGACACCAGCGGCGATCTGCTCACCCGGCTCGCCTTCGCCGGCTCCGGACTGCTCGCGGCCACCATGGACGGCATCGAGGACGGAACCCTCGAGGCGGTGCCCCAGCCCGCCGACGGTGTCTCGCTCGCGCCGAAGCTCACCGTCGAGGACGCCCGGGTCGACTGGGGCGCCCCCGCGCTCCGGGTCGACCGGGTGGTCCGCGGCTGCACCCCCGCCCCCGGGGCGTGGACGGAGTTCCGGGGCGAGCGGCTGAAGCTGGTCTCCGTGCGGCTGGTGACCGACCGCACCGGCCTCGCCCCCGGGGAACTGGCGGCGGGCAAGAACGACGTCCACGCGGGGACCGGGTCCCACGCCGTGGAGCTGCTCTGGGTCCAGCCCCAGGGGAAGAAGCCGATGCGCGCCGCCGACTGGGCGCGCGGCGTCCGCATCGCCCCGGGCGAGCGCCTCGGCACCACCGGGTCCTAGGCCGTCTCTTCCGGATCGTGCCGGGCTCGCGAGCCCCGGCACCGCGCCCCGCCGCGTTGTCGCCGGTCGCCGGCGCTCCGCGTGGGCTCCCTCCTCCGCCTCGCGATCCACGGCACCGGACCCCGCTCACCGGTCCGGCCCGATCCGAAAGAAACTCCCCAGGGCCGCTCCCCGGGAGGGGGACTACCCTTGCAGGGTTCGGACCCTTTCACCGCGGAGCACCTTTGAACGACCAGGCACGCGCCAACAGCACCCACCGCCCCGGCAAGCCCTACCGGCGCCCGAAGAAGGACCCCGTGCGGATTCTCGCCTTCGAGGCGCTCCGGGCGGTCGACGAGCGGGACGCGTACGCGAACCTCGTCCTGCCCCCGTTGCTGCGGAAGGCACGCGAGCAGGACGACTTCGACGCACGGGACGCGGCGCTCGCCACGGAGCTGGTGTACGGCACCCTGCGCCGCCAGGGCACCTATGACGCGATCGTCGCCACCTGCATCGACCGGCCGCTGCGCGAGGTCGACCCGCCGGTGCTCGATGTGCTCTCGCTGGGCGCGCACCAGCTGCTCGGCACCCGTATCCCCAGCCACGCCGCCGTGTCGGCCAGTGTGGAGCTGGCCCGCGTGGTCCTCGGCGACGGGCGCGCCAAGTTCGTCAACGCCGTACTGCGCAAGATCGCCCGCGACGATCTCGACACCTGGGTGGCGCGGGTCGCGCCCCCCTACGACGAGGACGCCGAGGACCATCTCGCGGTGGTGCACTCGCACCCCCGCTGGGTGGTCTCCGCGCTGTGGGACGCGCTGGGCGGCGGCCGTGCGGGCATCGAGGAGCTGCTGGCCGCCGACAACGAGCGCCCCGAGGTGACCCTGGTCGCCCGCCCCGGCCGCTCCACCGCCGATGAGCTGCTCGGCTCGCTCGACGACGCGTCCGGACTGCCGGGCCGCTGGTCGCCCTACGCGGTGCGGCTCACCGAGGGCGGCGAGCCGGGTGCCGTGGAGGCGGTCCGCGAGGGCCGCGCCGGGGTCCAGGACGAGGGCAGCCAGCTGGTCGCCATCGCCCTGGCCAACGCCCCGCTCGAGGGCCCGGACACCCGCTGGCTCGACGGCTGCGCCGGTCCCGGCGGCAAGGCCGCCCTGCTGGGGGCGCTCGCCGCGCGGCGCGGAGCCGCGCTGCTGGCCTCCGAGAAGCAGCCGCACCGGGCCAGGCTGGTCGAGCGGGCGCTGACCGGCAACCCCGGCCCCTACCAGGTGATCGCCGCCGACGGCACCCGCCCGCCGTGGCTGCCGGGCGTCTTCGACCGGGTCCTGGTGGACGTCCCCTGCTCGGGGCTCGGCGCCCTGCGCCGCCGCCCGGAGGCGCGCTGGCGCCGCCGTCCCGAGGACCTGGAGGGGTTCGCGCCGCTCCAGCGCTCCCTGTTGCGGGAGGCGCTGTCGGCGGTGCGGATCGGGGGCGTGGTGGGGTACGCGACCTGCTCGCCGCATCTCGCCGAGACCCGGGTCGTGGTGGACGACGTCCTGCGCGGGCGCGGCGGCAACACCCCGGTCGAGGCGGAGTGGGTGGACGCCCGGCCGCTGCTGCCCGGTGTGCCCGCCCTCGGCGACGGCCCGGACATCCAGCTCTGGCCGCATCTGCACGGGACGGACGCCATGTATCTGGCCCTGCTCAGGCGCACCGGCTGAACGGCGGGCCCCGCTGAACGGCCGAACCGCCCGGCCCTCGCCGAACCGCGAGGGCCGGGCGCGGAACCCCCGCTCAGGAACCCCCGCTCAACCGCGGGCCCCGCTCAGGAACCCCCGCTCGCCCCAGGACCCCGGCCGAACCACCGGAACCACCGGAACCACGGACAGCATCGGAACCACTGGAACCACGGAAAGCACCGAAACCACCCGAACCACCGAACCCCGCCACCCGAAATAAGGGTTTTGGTGGGAGTCGTACCGCTTCCGTATGTGAATTGGTCTGTACCGGTTCACCGGCCGGGGCGGGGAACCGGCCCGGAGCATGGCAGGCTTGCCCCATGGCCGTACAGATCAACCCCAGCATTCTCTCCGCAGACTTCTCCCGCCTCGCGGAAGAGGCGAAGGCCGTCGAGGGTGCCGACTGGCTCCATGTCGATGTGATGGACAACCACTTCGTGCCCAATCTGACGCTGGGCGTGCCGGTCGTGGAATCCCTCAGCCGGGCGGCGGACACCCCGCTGGACTGCCATCTGATGATCGACGACCCCGATCGCTGGGCACCCCGGTACGTCGAGGCGGGGGCCGGTTCCGTCACCTTCCACGTGGAGGCGGCGGCCGCCCCTGTGCGGCTCGCGCGGGAGATCCGGGCCAAGGGCGCCCGTGCCTCGATGGCCCTCAAGCCGGCCACGCCGATCGAGCCCTACGAGGACCTGCTCCCCGAGCTGGACATGCTGCTGATCATGACCGTGGAGCCCGGCTTCGGCGGTCAGGCCTTTCTCGACATCATGCTCCCGAAGATCCGCCGCACCCGTGAGCTGATCTCCAAGCACGGCCTTGAGCTGTGGCTCCAGGTGGACGGCGGGGTCTCGGAGACCACCATCGAACGCTGCGCCGAGGCCGGCGCGGATGTGTTCGTCGCCGGTTCGGCCGTGTACGGGGCGAGCGATCCCGCCGAGGCGGTCCGCTCGCTGCGCGCCCGCGCCCAGGGCGCCATCGCCACGGCCGGCTGGGCGTGCGGCCACTGACCCGGCGCGCCCGGGAGCGGCCGGCGGGCCGGTCGCGGAGATCACCGGGAGGCCGCGCGGGCACACGGTCGGCCACCGCACGCACGGGCCTCTTGGCGACAAGCGGCCACAAGCAACGGAACTCGGCCCATCAGGGCTGATCAACATCCATCGGATCTGACAGGATTACGGGTCCGGAGTGTGAACAGCAGTGAGGAGATCGCGGTGTCGACGGGCCGGTCAGCTGCGCGGATGGGACCCGCGGAGCTGGTGCAGGCGGCGGCCATGGCCCGCCGCTTCTATCTAGAGGGCAAATCCAAGATCCAGATCGCGGAGGAGTTCGGCGTCAGCCGCTTCAAGGTCGCGCGGGTCCTGGAGACGGCGCTGGAGCGTGATCTCGTACGGATCGAGATCCGCGTCCCCGCCGAACTGGACGCCGAGCGCTCCGACGCGCTGCGGGCCCACTTCGGGCTGCGGCACGCCGTGGTGGTGGAGTCCCCGGCGGAGGCCGAGGAGTCGCCCGACCCGGAGAACCTGGGCGAGGTGGCCGCCGATCTGCTCGGTGAGCTGGTCGACGAGGGCGCGGTGCTGGGGCTGGCCTGGGGCCGGTCCACCATTCACATGGCCGCCGCGCTCGACCGGCTGCCCCCGTGCACGGTCGTCCAGCTCACGGGCGTGTACGACGCGGGGACCGCCGAGCGCGGATCGGTGGAGGCCGTCAGACGCGCGGCCCAGGTCTCCGGCGGTGACGCCCACCCCATCTACGCGCCGATGCTGCTGCCCGACGCGGCGA
Organism: Streptomyces sp. NPDC001889; assembly: GCF_053594535.1. Lineage (NCBI taxonomy): Bacteria > Bacillati > Actinomycetota > Actinomycetes > Kitasatosporales > Streptomycetaceae > Streptomyces > Streptomyces sp. NPDC001889. Next base: position 86,334 of record NZ_JBSFER010000030.1, on the reverse strand, counting down.
CCGCCGCCGCGCTGCGCAGCCAGACCGGTATCGCCCGCGCCTTCGACTACTTCGACAAGGTCACCGTCGCCGCGGTCTCCATCGGCTCCTGGGAGCCGGGGATCTCGACGGTCCACGACATGCTCAGCGACGAGGAGCGCGCGCGGTACGCCTCGTACGGTGTCGCCGCCGAGATGTCCGCGCACCTCTTCGACCGCGACGGCCGCCGGGTCGGCCGTGATCTGGGGGAGCGCTGCATCACCGTGGAGGCCGACCGCCTGCGCCGTATCCCCGAGGTCGTCGCCATCGCCGGCGGACAGCGCAAGGCGGAGGCGATCGCGGCCGTGCTCCGGTCCGGTCTGGTCACCAGCCTGGTGACGGACACGGCGGCGGCCGACCATCTGCTGTCGGTCCCCGCCGGGCCGAGGCCCGCGCTGGAGCGGGCGGACCCCGACGACTGACCGGCGCGCGGCGCGACCGGCGGGAGAGGGAGGGCCGGGCGTCGTCCCGGCCCCGCGGACGGCGCCGGATCAGTGGCGGACGGTGTGCGGCTCCGTGCAGCCGGGGTCCCAGGAGGAGCCCGTGCGGCGCGCCCTTCCCGCCGCGCTCACGGCGCCAGCGCCCGGGGCGTGCCCGACAGCCGGGGCAGCCGGGTGAGCTGCGCCCCGAACCCCGTCAGCGCGAGCAGGCAGTCGCGGAGGGCCGCGCGGCGGAACGAGCCGCCCGTGCGGCCGGGGGCGAGGAAGCTGATCTCGTGGTCGGCCGCCGCCCGGGCCAGGCCCGCCGTCTCCTCCTCGGCGGTCCGCCCCAACTGGAGCCAGACCGATCCGATGGGCAGATGGGGCAGCACATGCGGGACGACGGCCTGCCCCAGGATGCGGGAGTCGTGGAACGCGGTGACGGTGATCTCGGTGTGCGCGAGCCGGTCGGCCCACTCGCCCTGAGCGGCGATCACCTCGGCGAACCGGGCGGCCTCGCGGCCACCGCAGCCGCCGGGGAGAATCCAGCTCGCGGCGGGAACGCCCGCCGTGCGGAACTCGTTCGAGATGTGACGGGCCTCGGGAGCCGAACCGAGGACGGCTGCTCTGTTGACATTCATATCTGTGACCTCGAAACGCAGAGAACCATTCGTGCGCAGGCATGACGCTGGTGATCCGGGAGGCTCCCTGTCCTCCCGCGCGCTGGGTACTCGACCTCGCGGCGTGTGCCGGACGGCCGCACGGTGACCGGGGTCCGACGGTCTCCCCGGGCTCCGGTCAACAATTCTTTACCCTACGGCGTCGACGGCCCCTCGCGAGCTGTCACAGCAGGAACTTGCGTATCCGTGCCATGCCATACGGGCCTCCGGGGCCGGTATTCGACCCTGTCCCGGACGAGCCCGGCCCCCGGCCCCCGGCAGGCCGGCTCGCCTTGACCGTCCGGTGCGGCCCGCACATAATTTCTGCCGTCAGGTCCCCTGTGGACGCGCTATCCGGGAGGCCCCAGCGCATGACGGACCAGTCCGGCGCGGTGGAACTGCCCGAGCGGGTGGCGGCCCGGCTGAACCTCCTCTTCGAAGTGGTTCAGCCCGCGGCTCTGCAACGCCCCTGGAGCAGTACGGAAGTCGCGGACCGCGCGGGCGTCGACCCCTGCTATGTCGACGGTCTGCGCACCGCCACCCTGCCTCCGGAGGAGGTCGATCCGCAGATCGGCGAGAAGCAGCGCGATCAGCTCTTCGCCCAGCGCCTGGAGTGCCTCTTCCGCACCCGGCTCTCCCCGGCCACCGGCAAAAGGGTCACCCAGACCGAGGTCGCCGAGGCGCTGAAGAGCAACAAGCAGCACGTCGGCAATCTCCGGTCCGGCCGGAACAATCCCTCGATCGTGCTCGCCCAGAAGTACGCCGACTACTTCAAGGTCGACGTCGGCTACTTCAGCGCCGCCCCGCTCAGCGCCGTCGCCTCCTGCTTCGGGCACTCGAAGGACTTTCTCCTCCTCGGGGACGACGATCCCTATGTCGTCCAGGCCACGGCCAATCTGCGGCTGCTGCGGGCCATGGCCGACCGGAGGGTCCGCCATGTGGTCGGGCGGCTCGTCGACCGGTACGAGGCATCGTGGTGAGACGGCTCCGGGGGCGCCCCGCCGGAGCCCTCCCGGCGCGTTCCCCGCGGCGCGTACGGTGCCGATGGACATCCCGGAGGTGACGACTTGGGCGCCCTGTCGCTGTGGTGGATGCGATGGCGGTGGTCGCGGCGCATCCGTACGGAACTCGATCTGCCGCACGCCCCCTCGCTCCAGGAGGTCATCGACGCCGTCGCCGCCCGGCGGGGGAGGCCGGTCAGGCTCGTCGTCGAACCGCTGGAGCTGAGGGTCTCCGGCTACTGCGCCCAGTCCGATGAGGCCGACTACATCTATGTCGACGCCAACGCCGGCCCGCTCCTCCAGTACCAGGTCGTCTGCCATGAACTCATCCATCTGCACCTGGGCCACGAGCCCGCCGACCAGGGCGCGGTCGACGACGAGGTGTCCCGGGCCCTCTTCAGCACCATGAGCCCCGATGTCGTACGGCTGGTGCTCGGCCGGGACGCCTACGACGAGCGGGCGGAGCTGGAGGCGGAGATCATCGGCACGGTCCTGCTCCAGTGCATCGATCTCTCCCGGCAGACCAACCCGGCCCTGACGGCCTCCTTCGAGATCGGGGGCACGGGTGTCTGAGGCCGTCTACGACGTCATGTATCTGACGGTGAGCTTCGCCGCGTACTCCGTGTGTCTGATCCGGCTGCTGCGGCTGCGGCTCGCCGCCCCGGCGCCGGTGCTGCTCACCACCGCGGCCCTGTTCTGGGGAGCGACCGCCTTTCTCTTCGCCGCTCCGACCGTCTACCGCGCGGTGGGGGAGGGCAGCGGCCACCCCAATCTCGCCGTGCTCTGCGTCTATGTGTCGGTGATCGTGTACGGCGGGCTCGCCCAGGCCATGGCGCTGATGTGGAAGGCCACCGAGGACACCGGCAATACCGGTCAATCCGGAGACACTGCCGGGAGGACGGCGAGTGGAGGGAGCACCGGCGGCGCGGGAGTCCAGCGGCCCGCCCCCGCCGTCGTACGGAGAATCCGCCGCCGGCTCACCGTCTACGGCACCGTGGCCACCGTGCTCGGCGCGGTCTTCCTGGTGGGCCGTCCCGCCGAAGGATCGTCCCCGACCACCTTCGACACCGACCAGGCCGGAGACGCGCCACTGCTGGCCTTCCTCCTCTTCTACCAGGCCGCCTGGTTCGCCGCCTGTCTCTACATCGCCGCCGTCTGCCGCCGCCATCTGCGCCGGACCGGGCCCGGTGAGACCCGGCTGCGGCGGGGGCTGCGCTGTGTCGCGGCCGGCACCCTCGTCTGCGCCGGCTACGGGATCTGCAAGCTCATCGCCATCGCGGGACCCGTCTCGGGTCTGTACCGGATCGATGTCCTCAGCGATGTGGTCGGCCCGATGGCCGCCGCCGTCGGAGCGGTGCTGATCGTCATCGGGTTCTTCTACCCCGTCATCGGCAAGTGGCTGGCCGACCGCCGGGACTACCGGCTGCTCGCCCCGCTCTGGGAGACGGTGGTACGCGACCACAACCCCCGGCACGTGCTCGCCCCGGCCAACCCGGTCCTGGGCAGGTTCGCCCTGGGCAGCACCGGTTTCCTGCTCACCCGCCGCATCATCGAGATCACCGACGCCCAGCGCTCCCTGCACCCCTATCGCTGTCCCGCGCCCGCCGAGGCGGTCCTCCGCCAGGCGGACCGGCACCTGCTCGCCGGCCCCGATCTCCGGGCCGCTCAGGAGGCCGCCGATCTGCTCGTCGCCGTGCGGCGGGCGGCGGCGGGGGAGACCCAGCGGCTCCGCCGGCCCCGGGCCGGGCCCGGCCGGCTGGCGACCGACGACGACGCCAGGGTGGAGCGGGAGCACCTGGTGCGGATCGCCCGCCATCTGGACCACCCCGCGGTCCTCAGCGCCGCGGGCCCTCCGGGATGACCGCGGTGGGCGGGCACCCGGGCGCGAGCCCCACCGGGTGCCCCCGGCGCCCCTTTGGAGGAATCGCTTGACCGCGCCGTCCCGGCCTGGAGCTTTCTCCCGCAGCACCCGGGCCCCACCTCATGGGAGAATGAAGTACGTGCGTTTTCCCCCGCTCATCTGCCCGGGGGCCAACTCCGATCGACTGGGATGTTCTGCACGTGCGTTTCCTCAATGACCTGAAGCCGCCGTACGACCTGACGTATGACGACGTGTTCATGGTGCCGCGCCGCTCGGCCGTGGGTTCCCGGCAGGGCGTCGACCTCTCCTCCCCCGACGGCAGCGGTACGACCATTCCGCTGGTCGTCGCCAATATGACCGCCATCGCGGGCCGCCGGATGGCCGAGACCCTCGCCCGCCGTGGCGGGCTCGTCGTCATCCCCCAGGACATCCCGATCGAGGTCGTCGCCGACGTCGTCTCCTGGGTCAAGAGCCGCCATCTGGTCCTCGACACCCCCATCGTGCTCGCCCCGCACCAGACCGTCGCCGACGCGCTGTCCCTGCTGCCCAAGCGGGCCCACGAGGCCGGTGTGGTCGTCGACGGCGATCAGCGGCCGGTCGGGGTCGTCACCGACGCCGATCTCGCCGGAGTGGACCGCTTCACCCAGCTGACCGAGGTCATGTCCCGGGATCTGCTGATCCTGGACGCGGACATAGACCCGCGCGAGGCCTTCCACCGGCTCGACAACGCCAACCGCCGGTACGCCCCCGCCGTCGACCGGGACGGCCGGCTCGTCGGCATCCTCACCCGCAAGGGCGCCCTGCGCGCCACCCTCTACACCCCCGCCGTCGACGCCTCGGGCCGGCTGCGCATCGCCGCCGCCGTCGGTATCAACGGCGATGTCGCGGGCAAGGCCAAGCAGCTCCTGGAGGCGGGTGTCGACACCCTCGTGGTGGACACCGCCCACGGCCACCAGGAGTCGATGATCTCCGCGATCAAGGCGGTCCGCGGGCTCGACCCGCGGGTCCCGATCGTCGCGGGCAACATCGTCGCCGCCGAGGGAGTGCGCGATCTGATCGAGGCGGGCGCCGACATCATCAAGGTCGGTGTGGGCCCCGGCGCCATGTGCACCACCCGCATGATGACCGGTGTCGGCCGGCCGCAGTTCTCGGCCGTTCTGGAGTGCGCCGCCGAGGCGAAGAAGTACGGCAAGCACGTCTGGGCCGACGGAGGCGTCCGGCACCCCCGGGATGTCGCCATGGCGCTGGCCGCCGGAGCCTCCAATGTCATGATCGGCTCCTGGTTCGCCGGCACCTACGAGTCGCCCGGCGACCTTCAGCAGACCGCCGACGGACGGCTCTACAAGGAGTCCTTCGGCATGGCGTCCGCACGCGCCGTCCGCAACCGCACCAGCGAGGAATCGGCGTACGACCGGGCCCGCAAGGCGCTCTTCGAGGAGGGCATCTCCACCTCGCGGATGTTCCTCGACCCCACCCGCCCCGGAGTGGAGGACCTGGTCGACTCCATCATCGCGGGCGTCCGCTCCTCCTGCACCTACGCGGGCGCGGGCTCCCTGGAGGAGTTCGCCGAGCGGGCCATCGTCGGAGTCCAGAGCGCCGCCGGATACGCCGAGGGCCAGCCGCTGCACGCCAGCTGGAACTGACCTTCCGCACGCGGAAAACGAGGCAAAAGGCCCGGTCCCCGGAGGTTTCGGGGGCCGGGCCGAAGTTTTTTGCCATCCCATGGTTTTTCTTGGCATGGAAGGAATGACCCGGGGTAGGCGCGGCTTTGCACTGACCACGGAGCAGGGGAGGACTAAGTGTCCACGGCGAGCCAGGTTGCGACCGAACTCACACAGCCGGGAACACGGGGCCCGGGCGAAGCGCTGCATCTTCCGGACGTGCCCGACCCCGGGGCGGTGGCTCCCAAGGACGCGCGGGAGATCTCCAGGATCTTCTTCGTCCGGCTGGCGGAGCTGGAGGAGGGGACCCGCGACCACCAGTACGTGCGGAACACGCTCATCGAGCTGAACCTCGCGCTGGTGAAGTACGCGGCCGGCCGGTTCCGGAACCGGGCCGAGCAGATGGAGGACATCGTCCAGGTCGGCACCATCGGCCTGATCAAGGCGATCGACCGGTTCGAGCTGAGCCGCGAGGTCGAGTTCGCCACCTTCGCGGTGCCCTACATCGTCGGCGAGATCAAGCGGTTCTTCCGGGACACCAGCTGGGCGGTCCATGTGCCCCGCAGGCTCCAGGAGCTGCGGATCGACCTCGCGAAGGCCACCGACGACCTCTCCCAGCGGCTCGACCGCTCACCCACCACCCGTGAGCTGGCCGAGCACCTCGGGATCGACGAGCAGGAGGTCATCGAGGGCGTCGTCGCCAGCAACGGCTACACCGCCGGCTCGATCGACATGCCGATGGAGGACTCCTCCGACCACACGGCCTCCCCGCTCTCCGACCGGCTCGGCGCCCCCGACGCCGATCTGGAGATCGCCGAGAACGTCCAGGCGCTCAAGCCGCTGATCGAGGAGCTGGACGAGCGGGACCGCAAGATCCTGCGGATGCGCTTCGGCGACGAGCTGACCCAGTCGGAGATCGGCGCGGAGCTGGGCGTCTCGCAGATGCATGTCTCCCGGCTGCTGACCCGGATCACGACACGGCTGCGTGAGGGGCTGCTCGCGGTCGAATGAGCCGCAGCGCCCCGGCCACCGCGTGGGCCAGCGCCGCATGACCCTCGTCGTCCGGATGGAGACCGTCCGCGAGCTGCCCGGGGCCGAGCACATCGCGCCCCGGCAGCAGCGCGAGTGCCTCGTCCCCGGCGGCCCGGTCGGTGACGGCCTGCTCCAGCGCCTCGCGCAACTGCGCCAGGGTCGCCCCCAGCCGGTTCGCGGTGTGCTCGGCCGCCGGGCGGAGCACCGGGGAGACCACCAGCAGGGGGGTGCCCGGGTGCCCCTGCCGCACCACGGCGAGGAACGCCCGCACCGTCTCGTACAGCAGCGGCGGTGAACAGGGCACCTGCGACCAGCAGTTGGTGCCGAAGGCCAGGGTCAGCGCGTCCGCCGGCAGGGCCGCGAGCTGTTCGGCGGTGGCCAGTTCGCCGTGGGCCGTGCCCGCGTACCCCAGATTCACCGTGTCCAGGCCGAGCAGCCGCCCCGCCGTCGCTGGCCAGGAGTGGGCGGGCCGGGTGGACCACCAGCCCTCGGTGATGGAGTCCCCGTGGACCAGCCAGCGCGGCTGGCGCGGCGCGGGTGTGAGCGAGCCGCCGATGGCGCGCAGCCCCAGCACGAGCGGCGCGCGCGACTCCGGCGGATGGATGATGAAGCGCCGGCCAGGAGCGGGCGGCAGCTCGATGGTGACCACGCCCTCCGCCGTCGGCTCGGCGAAGGTCTCCGAGACCGGGCCGTCCTGCACCCAGAGGGCGAAGCAGTCGGGGAGCGCGCCGGGGACGGCCGAGGCACGGTAGTGGATCTGGACCGCCCGCGCGCCCTCGGCCAGGAACTCCAGCCGCACCCCGATCGGCAGCGCCGCCCGGTCACAGGTGTCCCGGGGCAGCCTGCCCCGGTCGGCGGGGTCCGCCCGCACCGGGCGCTGCCCCTCAAGCCAGGCCACCCCGCGCAGAAATGGACTGGGATCGAGCCAGGTCACCGGTGCCTCCGGAGGGTGCGCAGGGAAAAGCCGACGGGCCGCGGCGCCGTTCGACAGAACCGGAGAAATGTCAGGAACGGCCCGCGCCCCGCCCTCCAGCATGCCTGGTGGTCCCACCCGCGCGGCCGGGACCGGGGAGCGGTCACCCGCACGAGGGGGGTGAACCATTCCGTACGAAGCGCTGTCCGAGCCCTGCGGAAGGACGCGGGCGCGGCGCGCGGGCGGAGGCCGGAGCGGAGCGCGGGAGCGCACCGGCCCCCGCTGTTCCGGATCGCGCGCGCGGGCGTGTTCTACTGCGGTGACGGCATCGCGCCGCCCTCCCACCCGTCCCGGCAGAGAAGTGATCCACCCGCAGTGCGACTCAACGACCTCGACGAACGCATCGTCCACGCCCTCGCGGAGGACGCCCGCCGCTCCTTCGCCGACATCGGCGCCCTGGTGGGGCTCTCCGCCCCCGCCGTGAAGCGGCGGGTGGACCGGCTGCGCGCCGTGGGGGCCATCACCGGTTTCACCGTACGTGTCGATCCGGCCGCGCTGGGCTGGGAGACCGAGGGGTTCATCGAGCTGTACTGCCGCAGCAACACCTCCCCCGAGGCCATCGAACGCGGTCTGGAGCGCTATCCGGAGGTGGCGTCCGCCTCCACCGTGACCGGGGAGGCGGACGCCATCGTCCAGGTCTTCGCCTCCGACATGCGCCACTTCGAACGGGTGCTGGAGCGGATCGCGGGGGAGCCGTTCGTGGAGCGCACCAAATCGGTGCTGGTCCTCTCGCCGCTGCTGCGGCGCTACTCCTCGGGATCGCCCGCCTGAGCGGCCCGCCCCCCGGCGCGCAATGAATCGCCGATCGGGCATCGGATCGCGCAACGGATCGCCCCTCGGCGCGCAACGGTCGCGTCTTGTCGCCGCCCAGGCCCGGACCGTACCGTTTTGAACGTCTTTCGCTGCCCGGGGCACCGGCCCCCGGCAGCGCCGCGATCCCGTGCCCGCACCCACCTCCCGAGGTCAGCCATGCCGCCGCTGCGCACCGCCCTGCTCCAGAGCTCCGGCCGACCGGGCTCGGTCGACGGGAATCTCCGGATGCTCGGCGACGCCGCCGCCCGGGCCGCGGCCGGGGGCGCGAAGCTGCTGGTCACTCCCGAGATGGCGCTCACCGGCTATGCGATCGGCGACCAGGTGCCGGTGCTGGCCGAGGCCGCCGACGGCCCCGCCGCCGGGGCCGTCGCCGCGATCGCCGCCCGTCACGGCCTGGCCATCGCCTACGGCTACCCGGAGCGGGCGGGGGAGCGGGTCTTCAACTCCGTACAGCTCATCGGCCCCGCCGGCGAGCGGCTCGCGAACTACCGCAAGACCCATCTCTTCGGCTGCTTCGAGCGGAAGTGGTTCACCCCCGGCGAGCAGCCGGTGGTCCAGGCCGAGCTGGGCGGTGTCCGGGTCGGGATGCTGATCTGCTACGACGTGGAGTTCCCGGAGAACGTCCGGGCGCACGCCCTCGCGGGCACCGATCTGCTGCTGGTGCCCACCGCGCAGATGCACCCCTTCCAGTTCGTCGCCGAGTCGCTGGTCCCGGTGCGCGCCTTCGAGAGCCAGATGTACATCGCGTACGTCAACCGGACCGGTCCCGAGGGCGAGTTCGAGTTCGTCGGGCTGAGCTGTCTGGCCGGCCCCGACGGGCTGGCCAGGACCCGCGCCGGGAGGGGCGAGGAGCTGGCCTTCGGCGAGGTGGACCCGGGCTTCCTCACCGCCTCGCGCGAGAGCAATCCGTATCTCCGCGACCGCCGCCCGGATCTGTACGCCCCGCGAGCCTGATCCCCTTCCCCTCCCTCAGCCCTCCCAGCAGTCCCCCGCAGTCCCCCGCAAGGAGCCCGCCCCCATGACGTCCACGGTGCCCACCGCCGTCCAGCACACCGACGCGCAGCCGCCGATCACCATGTTCGGGCCGGACTTCCCCTACGCGTACGACGACTATCTGGCCCACCCGGCCGGGCTCGGGCAGATCCCCGCGACCGAGCACGGCACCGAGGTCGCGGTGATCGGCGGCGGGCTCTCCGGGCTGATCACCGCGTACGAGCTGATGAAGATGGGGCTCAAGCCGGTCGTGTACGAGGCGGACCGGATCGGCGGCCGGCTGCGCACGGTCGGCTTCGAGGGCTGCGACCCGGGGCTCACCGCCGAGATGGGCGCGATGCGCTTCCCGCCGTCCTCCACCGCGCTCCAGCACTACATCGACCTGGTGGGGCTGACGACCACCCCGTTCCCGAACCCGCTGGCCCCCGGCACCCCCTCCACCGTGGTCGACCTCAAGGGCGAGACGCACTACGCCGAGACCATCGACGATCTGCCCCAGGTCTACCGCGATGTGATGGACGCCTGGAACGCCTGTCTGGAGGAGGGCGCGGACTTCTCGGACATGAACCGCGCCATGCGCGAGCGCGACGTACCGCGCGTCCGGGAGATCTGGGCGCGGCTGGTCGAGAAGCTCGACAACCAGACCTTCTACGGGTTCCTCTGCGACTCCGAGTCCTTCGCCTCCTTCCGCCACCGGGAGATCTTCGGCCAGGTCGGCTTCGGCACCGGCGGCTGGGACACCGACTTCCCGAACTCGATCCTGGAGATCCTGCGGGTGGTGTACTCCGAGGCGGACGACCACCACCGGGGCATCGTCGAGGGCAGCCAGCAGCTTCCGCTGCGGCTCTGGGAGCGCGAGCCCGCGAAGATCGTCCACTGGGCGCCGGGCACCTCGCTCTCCTCGCTCCACGGCGACGGGCCCCGGCCCGCCGTCACCCGGCTGAACCGCACCGCCGGCAACGGGATCACCGTCACGGACGCGTCGGGCTCCATCCGCACCTACCGGTCCGCCGTCTTCACCGCGCAGTCCTGGATGCTGCTCTCCAAGATCGCCTGCGATGACACGCTCTTCCCGATCGACCACTGGACGGCGATCGAGCGCACCCACTACATGGAGTCCTCCAAGCTCTTCGTCCCGGTGGACCGCCCCTTCTGGCTGGACAGGGACGAGACCACCGGCCGTGACGCCATGTCGATGACCCTGACCGACCGGATGACCCGGGGTACGTATCTGCTGGACAACGGGCCCGGCCGGCCGGCCGTCATCTGCCTCTCCTACACCTGGTGCGACGACAGCCTCAAGTGGCTGCCGCTGTCGGCGCACGAGCGGATGGAGGTCATGCTGAAGTCGCTCGGCGAGATCTACCCCAAGGTGGACATCCGCCGGCACATCATCGGCGACCCGGTGACGGTCTCCTGGGAGAACGAGCCCTACTTCATGGGCGCGTTCAAGGCCAATCTGCCCGGCCACTACCGCTACCAGCGGCGGCTGTTCACCCACTTCATGCAGGACCGGCTGCCCGAGGACAAGCGGGGGATCTTCCTCGCCGGGGACGACATCTCCTGGACGGCCGGCTGGGCGGAGGGCGCCGTGCAGACCGCGCTCAACGCGGTGTGGGGCGTGATGACGCACTTCGGCGGCTCGACCGACCCCGGCAACCCGGGTCCCGGCGATCTCTACGACGAGATCGCCCCGGTGGAGCTTCCCGAGGACTGAGACCGGCCGTCAGGACCAGGGGGTGAGCAGACAGCGGCCCACCAGCCCCACCCCCAGGTCCATCCGCTCGGTGAACTCGTCGGCGAGCGGCGCGAGGTCCCTGATCCGCCAGAGCACCCGCGCCGCCGACCACGCGGCGTCCCGGGCCCGGTCCATGCTCCAGGCACCCGCCAGATGGGTGAGCGGATCGGCCAGCTCCAGCAGATCGGGGCCGGGCATCAGCTCCTCGCGGACGCGCTCCTCCAGGAGCGCGAGGATGTCGCCCACCCGGTCGAACTCGTCCTCCAGATCGGCCGGAGCGCACTCCAGCGCCCGGCAGGAGTCGACGACGGCGAGCGCCAGATCGTGGCCGATGTGGGCGTTGACACCGGCGAGGGCGAACTGGAACGGGCGGATGCCGGGGTGGTGCCGGTACTGGAACAGCGGGCGCCAGCAGGCGGGGGGCCGCGCGCCCGTGTCCACCGCCGCGACGGCGGCGAGATACCGGCCCGCGAAGAGGACGTCCAGCACCGTCGCCGCCCGGGGGTCGGGGAACTCGCCCGCGTCGATCCGGCGGCCGATCTCCTCGGTCACCGCGAGATAGACCCGGTTGAAGACCGCGACCCCGTCCCGGGCGGGCCAGCGGGAGTCCAGCTCCCGCATCCGCCCGGCGATCCCCGCCACCCCGGCCGCCGCGCATCCCTCTGTGTGGACCATGACGGCAGCGTCCCAGCCGCCGGGCCGGGCCGGGGCCGGGCGGCCGGGACTTCCCCACAACGGGGGACAGCTCCTACGGCTTGCTGTCGCCGCCGTCCTTCTCCGTGTCGTACGTGGAGGTGCCGGCGTCCAGGAGCGGCTTCTGCTCCTTCATATGGGCCGGGGCGAAGGCCCGCAGCACGTGGTATCCGGTGATGACCACGATCGTGCCCAGCGCGATCCCGCCCAGGGTGAAATCGTCGGTGATCTTCAGACTGACCCCGCCGACCCCGATGATGATGCCCGCGGCGGCCGGTACCAGATTCAGCGGGTTGCTCAGATCGACCTTGGCGTTGATCCAGATCTGGGCGCCCAGCAGCCCGATCATCCCGTACAGGATCACGGTGATGCCGCCGAGCACCCCGCCGGGGATCGCGGCGACGACCGCGCCGAACTTCGGGCAGAGCCCGAAGAGGAGGGCGAAACAGGCGGCGGCCCAGTAGGCGGCGGTCGAGTAGACGCGGGTGGCGGCCATGACGCCGATGTTCTCGGAGTACGTGGTGTTCGGCGGGCCGCCCACGGCCGTGGAGAGCATCGACGCGGCGCCGTCGGCGGCGATGGCGCTGCCGAGCTTGTCGTCGAGCGGGTCGCCGGTCATCTCGCCGACGGCCTTGACATGACCGGCGTTCTCCGCGATCAGCGCGATGACCACGGGGAGCGCGACCAGGATCGCCGACCACTCGAAGCTGGGGCCGTGGAAGGAGGGGAGCCCGATCCAGTCGGCCCTGCCGACGGCGGAGAAGTCCAGCCGCCAGTGGTCGGTGGCCTCGCCGCCGCCGACCGGTGAGTGGATCTTGCCGAAGACCCGGTCCAGGACCCAGGAGAGCACATAGCCGAAGATCAGCCCGAGGAAGATCGCGATCCGGGAGAAGAAGCCGCGCAGACAGACCACGGCCAGACCGGTGAAGAGCATCACCAGAAGGGCCGTCCACTGGTCCTGCGGCCAGTAGGTGGCGGCGGTGACCGGCGCCAGGTTGAAGCCGATGAGCATGACCACCGCACCGGTCACGACCGGCGGCATCGCGGCGTGGATGATCCGCGCGCCGAACTTCCGCACGGCCAGACCGGAGAGGAAGAGCGCGCCGCCGACGACGAAGACCGCGCCGGTGACGGTGGCGCTGGTGCCGCCGCCCGCCCGGATGATCTCGGCGACGCCGACGAAGGAGAGCGAGCAGCCCAGATAGCTGGGGACCCGGCCCCGGGTGGCGAGCAGGAAGATCATGGTCGCGACGCCGGACATCATGATCGCGAGGTTGGGGTCCAGGCCCATGAGGACCGGGGCGACGAAGGACGCCCCGAACATGGCGACCACGTGCTGGGCGCCGAGGCCGGCGGTCCTGGGCCAGGAGAGCCGCTCGTCGGGGCGTACGACGGCGCCCGGAGCGGGTGTCCGTCCGTCGCCGTGCAGGGTCCAGCGCACGCCGAGGTTCACGGGCCGCTCCTTAGGTCCTTCGGGGGTGTTCGACGATCGGCGCAATGGTAGTGCGAGTTTCGGCCAGGGGTTCCATCCGTGAATCGCGCGCGCGGGATTGTCACCCTCCACCGGCGGGCCTACGCTCGCACGGTCCGGTACATGAATCTCGTTCACATCTCTGACAGGAGGGTTCGATGGTCGGAAGCGCCTTACGGCGGTGGGGAGTTGTGCTCACCGCGCTCGCCCTCTGCGCGGGTCCGCTGCTGCCGTCCGCGTCCGCGTCGTCCCCCGGGCGAGCGCCGCAGACGGTGGTGATCGACGGGGACCGGCTGGTCCGGGCGAAGAAACGGCTCGACCGGGGGGACCCCGCCCTGCGCACGGCGGCCCGGCACCTGGTCGCCCAGGCCGACCGCTGGCTGGGCCAGGGGCCCTGGACCGTGGTGGACAAACCCCGGCCCGCGCCGAGCGGCGACCCGCACGACTACCTCAGCCAGGCGCCCTACTGGTGGCCAACCAGGCCGGGGACCCCCGAGAACCCCTGGGGCTGCCCCTATGTCCAGCGCGACGGCGAACGCAACCCCGAGGTCGACACCGGTACCGACCGGCCCGACATCGGGAAGGTGGTCGGCGCCTCCACGACACTCGGGCTCGCCTGGTACTACACCGGGGAGCGGCGGTACGCGGAGCACGCGGCGCTGATCCTGCGCACCTGGTTCGTCACCCCGGCGACCCGGATGAACCCGCACCTCAACCACGGGCAGTTCATCCCGTGCAGGCACGAGGGCCGCGCGATCGGCATCATCGACTTCTCGCAGATGTACACCAGCGTGCTGGACACCCTCGCGATCCTCGACACCGGGGCGCCCGGCTGGCGCGCCGCCGACCGGAGGGGGATGCGGGCCTGGAACACGGCCTTCCTGGACTGGCTGCTCACCAGCGGGTTCGGCAAGGAGGAGGCGGCGGCGGGGAACAACCACGGCACCTTCCACGACATGCAGGTGGCGGCGCTCGCGGCGGCCACCGGGGAGCGGGCGCTGGCGCGGCGGATCGTCCGGGAGGCGGGGGCCAAGCGGATCGATCCGCAGATCGCGGCGGACGGGAGGCAGCCGCTGGAGCTGAGCAGGACGCGCAGTTGGCACTACTCGGTCTTCTCGCTGGTGGCGTTCGCGCGGCTGGCGGAGATCGGGGAGCGGGTGGGGGTTGATCTGTGGGGGTATCGGGGGGCGGAGGGGGAGAGTCTGTTCGGGGCGGTGCGGTATGTGCTGCCGGCGGCGACGGGGGAGGGGGTGTGGGGGCATCCGGAGCTGGAGTTCCGCAGGTACGCGGCGGGGGATGTGGTCCGGGCGGCGGCGGACGCGGGCGATGCCCGCGCCCGGGCGGCCCTGCCGCATCTGGAGCCGCCTCCCACGGGTGACCTCTGGCTTCTCCGCCCGGCGGCGGAACAACTCTCCTCCATCGCCGGCTGACCTCCCGGGCCCTGGGCCCTGGGCCCCGGGCTCTCGGGCCCCGGGCCCCGGGCTCTCGGGCCCGCACTCGACGAGGGGCCGGGCAGCTCCAGCCTGTCCGGGGTTCGGGGACGGACGCGGTGCGGCAGGGAGCCCGCGTGGTGCGGGCCTTGGTCGGGGGCCTGCCCCCGAGCCCCCGCTCCTCAATCGCCGGAGGGGCTGGGGTTGCTCGGGTCGTGGGCGGGGCTGGGTGTCGGGCCTCATGTGCAGGCGGGGCCGGGAGGTGTGCCGTATCCGTCGGTGGGGCCGAGTGAACAGCCGGTCCGGGGTTTGGGGGCGGACGCCGCACTCCGGGGGCCCGGGCCCGTGTGTTTCGAGCCGGTCCGGGGTTTGGGGGCGGACGCCGCACTCCGGGTGCCCGGGCCCGTGTATTTCCAGCCGGTCCGGGGTTTGGGGGCGGACGCCGCACTCCGGGTGCCCGGGCCCGTGTATTTCCAGCCGGTCCGGCGTTTGAGGACGGACGCCGCACTCCGGGTGCCCGGGCCCGTGTATTTCCAGCCGGTCCGGCGTTTGAGGACGGACGCCGCACTCCGGGTGCCCGGGCCCGTGCGTTTCCAGCCGGTCCGGCGATTGAGGACGGACCCCCCGCCCCGGGAGCCTCGGCCCTGGGGCCCCGGCGCGGCCCCCCCGAGCTACCCGAGAGGGGTCTTCTCCGGCGCGGCCGGCGCGGTCGTGCGGGCCGCGCGGAGCACGTTCGCGGCGAGGAACAGGCCGAAGGCGAGCAGTGTCACCAGACCGAACGACACCACCAGACTCGTCGCGTCCGCCACCGCCCCGATCGCGCTCGGCGCGATCAACCCCGAGGTGTACGTGATCGTCGCCACCCCCGCGATCGCCTGCGCCGGCCTCGGCCCGCTCCGCGCCGCCGCCGCGAACGCCAGCGGCACCACCACCGCCACCCCGAGCCCGATGAACCCGAACCCGGCCAGCGCCAACGCCGGATGCGGTGCCAGCACCACCATCACCCCGCCCGCCGTGGCGAGCACCCCGCCCCAGCGGACGGTCCGCACCGGGCCGAACCGGTCCACCACCCGGTCCCCCACCAGCCTCGCCACCGCCATCGTCAGCGCGAACGCCGTGGTCGACGCCGCCGCCAGCCCCGCCGACGTACCCAGCTCGTCCCGCAGATACACCGCCGACCAGTCCAGACTCGCCCCCTCCGCGAACACCGCGCAGAACCCGATCGCCCCGATCACCACAGCGGACCTCGGCGGCAGCGCGAACCTCGGCGGCGCCTCCTCGTCCGGGCTGCTGCGCAGGTCCAGTACGCGCCGGCAGGCCAGGAGCCCCAGCACCGTCAGCACCCCCGCCGCCAGCGCGTGGTGCACCCGGGCGTCGACGTCCAGCTGTGCCGCGAACGTCCCGCCGACCGAGCCGATCAGCGTGCCCACGCTCCACATCCCGTGCAGGCTCGACATGATCGACCGCCCGAGGCGGTTCTCCGTCTCCACCCCGAGCGCGTTCATCGCGACATCGGAGACCCCGGCCGTGGCCCCGTACACGAAGAGCGCCGCACACAGGGTGAGCAGATCGGGCGCGAGGGCCGGCAGCACCAGCGCCAGGGTCCACAGCGCCAGCAGCCCCCTCAGGGCGTTCCGCGCGCCGAAGCGGTGGCTGACCATTCCCGCGAGGGGCATCGACAGCGAGGCCCCGATCGCGGGGAAGGCCAGCGCCAGCCCGAGCTGCCCCGCGCTGACCCCGGCGTGGTCCTGAATCCAGGGAATCCGGGTGGCGAAGTTCCCGGTCACCGCGCCGTGCACACAGAAGACCGTGGCCACGGCGAACCGGGCCTGGTTCAATCGCTGCTGCCCGTAGGCGGCCTCGTACGCCATGGCGGCGCCCCTCCCTCTCGTTTGGTGGCCGTAAACTATCAGGAACCCTTCCTGATGGATAATGGTTACAGCCGGGGACCCGATCTGAAAGGATTCCCGCATGCCCGCATCCCCGAGCACCGCCCGGGTCATCAACGATCGGACCGCGCTCGAACTGCTCCAGCGCGAGGGTCCGCTGACGGCCGGACAGCTGAAGACCCTGACCGGGCTCTCCCGGCCCACTGTCGCCGATCTGGTGGAGCGGCTCCAGGAGTCGGGGCTGATCCGTGTCGTCGGGGAGGCGGGTGCCCGCCGCCGCGGCCCCAACGCCCGGGTGTACGGGATCGTCGCCGACCGGGCCCATCTGGCGGCCCTCGACGTGCGGACCGAGGGGGTCTCCCTGGTCGTCGCCGATCTGCTCGGCGCCACCCTCGCCGAGGCCGCCCTCCCCATCGCCCGGGACAGCGACCCCGAGCCCGCGGTGGAGCTGACCGCCTCCCTGCTGGAGCGGACCGTGCGCGAGGCGGGCGCGGCCCGGCTGCACAGCGTCGGCATCGGCGTCCCGGGCCTGATCGACCCGGTCACCGGCGAACTCCGGGACGCGACGGGCCTGCCCGCCTGGCACCGGAGCCTGGTGGCCGCGCTCCAGGAGCGCCTGTCCGCCCGGATCGTCCTGGAGAACGAGACCAACCTGGCCGCCGTCGCCGAGCAGCGCACGGGCGCCGCCCGCGACCGCGACACCTTCGCCTTCCTCTGGCTCGGCGGCGGTGTCGGCGCCGCGCTCTTCCTCGACGGCCGGCTGCGCAGGGGCGCGTCGGGCGGCGCGGGCGAGATCGGCTTCCTCCCCGTGCCGGGCACGGGCGGGCTCCCCTCCGCCTCCGACTGCGGCGGCGGCTTCCACTCCCTGACGGGTTCGCGGGCGATCTGCGCCCTCGCGGAGGAGTACGGACTCAAGCCCCCCGTTCCCCCCGAGACCCACCGCCCCCCGGCGGCGGCGATCGTGGCCGAGGCGGTCGCGGCCGGCGCGGAGGAGTTCCTGGACGCCCTCGCCGCACGGCTCTCCTTGGGCGCCGCGGCGCTCACCGCGATCCTCGACCCGGGCTGTGTGGTCCTCGGCGGCGAGGTGGGACTGGCCGGCGGCGCCGAACTGGCCTCCAGGGTCGAGTCCGCCCTCGCCGAGCTGACCCCGCTGCCCACGCGGGTGCGGCCGGGGGAGCTGGGCGGCGCCGCGATCCTGCGGGGCGCGCTGCTCATGGCCCGCGACACGGCGCAGGAGGAACTCTTCGCGCCGGGGGCGTGAGCGCCCGGGCCCTCGCGCCCGGGCCGTGCGAACGAGCTGTGCGAACGGGCCGGGCGGAAGGCGCGCGGCGCCGGGGCGGCGGCCCGCGCGGAGGGAAGCCCGACGGCGGCAAGGGCCGGGACTCCGCCGCCGGGCGTCCGTCACCCCGCGCGCGTGCGGAGGTCCGCAGAGCGTAAAAGGACTAGACCAGAACGGTCAATACATCAAAATCCAGCCAGCGGCCCGGCCGGTTCCGGACCTTCTGTGAGTCAGTCCACATGATCCGTCTGTCTGGGCCCTTGCCCCGCATGGCACACTGGCCCTGTATCAGCAGCAGCGCACTCCGGGGTCGGTGCAATTCCGAACCGGCGGTTACAGTCCGCGACCCGTCCGCAGCCAGCGGCCGGTTGACCAGGTGAAATTCCTGGACCGACGGTTAAAGTCCGGATGGGAGGCAGTGCGCGGCGGGCGGCCGATCTCCGGCATGCCGACCGCAGACGGCGGCTGATCGCCCGTGTGGCGATCGGTGCGTCCGGCGGTCCGGCACAGCCGTGTACCGGGCGACCCGCTCTCTGTCGTCATCGACAGACCCCGGAGTCCGCGCCCGACGAGGCAGGAGGACCCGGTGGCCACCGCTGCCGACACCACCGCCATGCGCCGCGCCATCGCGCTCGCGGCCCGCGGACTCGGCTTCACCCGCCCCAACCCGGTCGTGGGATGCGTCATCGCCGACGCCTCCGGAGAGACCGCCGGCACCGGCTACCACCAGCGCGCGGGCGGACCCCACGCCGAGGTCCACGCCCTGCGCGCCGCCGGCGAACGGGCCCGGGGCGGCACCGCGTACGTCACCCTCGAACCCTGTAACCACACCGGCCGCACCGGCCCCTGTGCCCAGGCGCTGATCGACGCCGGCGTCAGCCGTGTCGTCTACGCCGTCGGCGACCCCGACCCCCAGGCCACCGGCGGCGCGGCGACCCTGCGCGCGGCCGGGCTCCGGGTGGAGTCCGGGCTGCTCGCCGAGGAGGCGGAAGCGGGCAACGCCGCCTGGCTCACCTCCGTACGGCTGCGCCGTCCCCATGTGCTCTGGAAGTACGCCGCCAGTCTCGACGGCCGGATCGCCGCCCGGGACGGCTCCAGCCGCTGGATCACCTCGGCCGAGGCCCGCGCCGATGTCCACCGGCTGCGCGCCGAGGCCGACGCGGTCCTGGTCGGCTCCGGGACCCTGCGCGCCGACGACCCGCACCTCGCGGTCCGGGGCGTCGAGGGCGCCGTCCAGCCCCTGCGGGTCGTTCTCGACACCCACGCCACGATCCGGGCCACCGCCCGGGTCCTCGACGACGCCGCCCCGACCCTGATAGCCGTGGGCGAGGGCGCCGACACCGGCCATCTCCCCGGTGTCGACATCGCCCGGCTCCCGGCCGGTGACCGGGGCCTGGCCGTCCACGGCCTGCTCGACGAGCTGCACCGCCGGGGCATCCGCTCCGTACTCCTCGAAGGCGGCCCCACCCTCGCCGGGGCCTTCGTCGCGGCGGGCGCCGTCGACAAGGTCGTCGGCTACATCGCCCCCGTGCTCCTCGGCGCCGGACCCGCCGCTCTCGCCGACGCCGGAATCTCCGCCATCGGCGAGGCGTTGCGGCTCCAGACGACCGAGACCCTGCGCATCGGCCCCGATCTGCGGATCACCGCCGTGCCCGCCACCACCCCGAAGGAGAGCTGAGTGTTCACCGGAATCGTCGAAGAACTGGGTGAGGTCACCGCCGTCGAGAACCTCGGCGACTCCTCCCGCTTCCGGCTGCGCGGCCCCAGGGTCACCGAGGGCGCGCGACACGGTGACTCCATCGCCGTCAACGGCGTCTGTCTCACGGTGGTCGAGACCGGCGGCGGGGAGTTCACCGCCGATGTGATGGCCGAGACCCTCAACCGCTCCAGCCTCGGCGGCCTCACCGCCGGCTCCCGGGTCAATCTGGAACGCCCCACGCCCGTCGGCGGGCGCCTCGGCGGCCATATCGTCCAGGGGCACGTGGACGGCACCGGCACTATCCTGGCGCGCACCCCCTCCGAGAACTGGGAGGCCGTCAAGGTCTCGCTCCCCGGCGGGCTCTCCCGCTATGTGGTGGAGAAGGGCTCCATCACCGTCGACGGAGTCAGCCTCACCGTCGTCGACGCCGCGGACGACCACTTCACCATCAGCCTCATCCCGGCCACCCTCGCCCTGACCACCCTCGGCATCAAGCAGAGCGGCGACCCCGTCAACCTCGAAGTCGACATCATCGCCAAGTACGTCGAGTCGCTGCTCGGGGACCGATCCCGGGAGACCGCGCTGTGAGCGCCCTGTCCACCCTGAACTCCGTGGCCTTCACGGCCTTCGGACAGGACATCAAATGGTCCGACATGACCGGCAACACCATCGGTCTGATCGCACTCGCGCTCGGCTGGCGCCGCTCGATCTGGACCTGGCCCGCCCAGCTCCTCTCCGGCGTCGTCCTGGTCGCCGCCTACGCCTCCGCCGACCTCAGCGGAGGCGTGGGCAAGCAGCTCATCGTCATCGCGGTCGCCGTCTGGGGCTGGCGGCAGTGGACCCGGGGCCGGCAGCACGCCCAGGACGGCTCCATCGCCGTCCGCTTCGCCACCTGGAAGGAGCGCGGACTGCTCGCCGGCGGCGCCATCGCCGGCACCCTGGCGGTCGGCGGCCTCTTCACCCTCTACCCGTCGCTGTCCTGGAGCCCCTGGGCCGACGCCTACATCTTCGTCGGCACCGTGGTCGCCATGGTCGCCCAGGCCCGCGGCCTGGTCGAATTCTGGTTCGCCTGGCTGCTGGTCGACATCGTCGGCGTGCCCCTGGCCTTCAGCAGCGGCCTCGCCTTCTCCGGGCTGGTCTATGTCATCTACTTCGCGCTCGTCCTGTGGGGCCTGCGCGACTGGTGGCTGCGGACCCGTACCCCGGCTCTGAAAGGAGTCCCGGCATGATCTCGCCGTCCCGCACCCCGGCCGAGCCGCCTCCCGCCCCGGCCGAGCCGCCTCCCGCCCCGGCCGAGCCGCCCCTCTCCCTCGCCCTCGACCCCGTGGAAGCGGCCATCCGGGACATCGCCGCCGGCCGGCCCGTGGTGGTCGTGGACGACGAGGACCGCGAGAACGAGGGCGATCTCGTCATCGCCGCCGAGAAGGCCACGCCCGAGGTCGTCGCCTTCATGATGAGCGAGTGCCGGGGCCTGATCTGCGCCCCCATGGAGAGCGGCGAACTGGACCGGCTGGAACTGCCGCAGATGGTGGCGGAGAACACCGAGTCCATGCGGACCGCCTTCACCGTCTCGGTCGACGCGGCCCCCGTCCATGGAGTCACCACCGGAATCTCCTCCTCCGACCGCTCCGCCACCCTGCGGCTGCTGGCGAACGGGGCCGCCGGACCCGCCGACTTCGTCCGCCCCGGCCATGTCTTCCCGCTCCGCGCCCGGCCCGGCGGAGTGCTGGAGCGCAATGGCCACACCGAGGCCGCGGTCGACCTGGCCCGGCTCGCGGGTCTGCGCCCCGCCGGGGCGATCGTCGAGATCGCCGGCGAGGACGGGGTGATGCTGCGGCTGCCCGAGCTGATCCCCTTCGCCCGCAAGCACGGGCTGACGATCATCTCCATCGAGGACCTGGTCGCCTACCGTCTCGCCACCGCCGCAGGCCCCGCCCGGGCGGTGCCCACCGTCCGCCGCGAGGCCGCCGTCGACCTGCCGACCGCCTTCGGCCGCTTCACCGCCTACGGCTACCGCTCCACCGCCGACGGCGTCGAGCACGTCGCCCTCGTCCACGGAACCGTCGGCGACGGCGAGGACCTGCTCGTCCGCATCCACTCCGAGTGCCTCACCGGCGATGTCTTCCAGTCCCTGCGCTGCGACTGCGGCCCCCAGCTGCACGCCGCCATGGAGCACATCACCCGGGCCGGCCGCGGTGTCGTCGTCTATCTCCGCGGCCACGAGGGCCGGGGCATCGGCCTGCTCCCCAAGCTGCGCGCGTACGAACTCCAGGAGCGGGGCCGCGACACCCTCGACGCCAACCTCGAACTCGGCCTCCCCGCCGACTCCCGCGACTACGCGGCCGGCGCCCAGATCCTCGCCGACCTCGGCGTGCGGAGCCTGCGGCTGATGACCAACAACCCCGACAAGATCACCGCGCTGGTCGGCCACGGCCTCACCGTCCACGGCCGGGAGCAGATGCCCGTCCAGGCGGGCGAGCACAACCTCCGCTATCTGCGCACCAAGCGCGACCGGATGGGCCACCAGCTCCCCGGGCTGGACACCCCCGCCGTGTCCGCCTGCGCCAACCAGTGACAACAGAGATCCCCCGAGGAGAAGTGTGAGCGGCAAGGGCGCACCCGAACTGTCCGTACGCAACTGCGGCGACCTCCGAGTCGCCGTCATCGCGGCCCAGTGGCATGAAAAGATCATGGACGGCCTGGTCGAGGGCGCCCTGCGCGCCCTGCGCGAGCTGGGCATCGACGAACCCACCCTGCTGCGGGTCCCCGGCAGCTTCGAGCTGCCCGTCGTCGCCAAGGTCCTCGCCGAGCGCGGCTACGACGCGATCGTCGCCCTCGGCGTGGTCATCCGCGGCGGCACCCCGCACTTCGAGTACGTGTGCCAGGGCGTCACCCAGGGGCTTGTCCAGGTCTCCGTCGACACCGGTGTCCCCATCGGGTTCGGCGTGCTGACCTGCGACACCGAGGAGCAGGCACTGGACCGTGCCGGTATCGAGGGGTCGACCGAGGACAAGGGCCACGAAGCGGTCACCGCGGCCGTCGCGACCGCCGCCACCCTCCGCTCGGTCAGTGAACCCTGGCGCTGAGCGGAGCCCCGCACCCCGTACCCTGAGAGCATCATGGCGAACAAAACCTTCGAAGAACTCTTCGCCGAGCTCCAGCTCAAGGCGGAGACCGGCGACCCGGCCACCTCCCGCACCGCCGAGCTGGTGGACAAGGGCGTCCACGCGATCGGCAAGAAGGTCGTCGAGGAGGCCGCCGAAGTCTGGATGGCCGCCGAGTACGAGGGCAAGGAAGCCGCCGCCGAGGAGATCTCCCAGCTGCTCTACCACGTCCAGGTGATGATGGTCGCGCGCGGGATCTCCCTGGACGACGTCTACGCCCACCTCTGAGCACCACCGCCCGCTGCCCCGCCCCGCACACCCACGACGCAAGGAAGCCGACCTCATGCTGCGCATCGCCGTCCCCAACAAGGGTTCACTGTCCGGACCTGCGATGGCGATGCTCCATGAGGCCGGCTACCAGCAGCGCAAGGAGTCCAAGGAACTCGTCCTGGTCGACCCCGTGAACGAGGTCGAGTTCTTCTATCTGCGCCCCCGCGACATCGCGATCTACGTCAGCTCCGGCCGGCTGGACATCGGCATCACCGGCCGCGATCTGCTCCTCGACTCCGGCGCCGGTGCCGAGGAGATCCTCCAGCTCGGCTTCGCCCGCTCCACCTTCCGCTACGCCACCCGCCCCGGCACCGCGGGCGGCGTCGGGGAGTTCGGCGGCATGACCGTCGCCACCTCCTACGAGGGCATCGTCGCCAAGCACCTCGCCGACAACGGCATCGACGCCTCCGTCGTCCACCTGGACGGCGCCGTGGAGACCGCGATCGAGCTGGGCGTCGCCCAGATCATCGCGGATGTGGTCGAGACCGGGACCTCGCTGCGCAACGCGGGCCTGGAGGTCATCGGCGAGCCGATCATGACCTCCGAGGCCGTGGTCATCCGCCGCACCGGAGCCGACCCGGCCGACCCCGCCGAGCCCAAGGTGCAGCAGTTCCTCCGCCGGCTCCAGGGCGTCCTGGTCGCCCGCTCCTACGTGATGATGGACTACGACTGCCGGGTGGAGCACCTGGAGCAGGCCGTCGCCCTCACTCCCGGCCTGGAGTCGCCGACCATCTCCCCGCTGCACCACGAGGGCTGGGTCGCCGTCCGCTCCATGGTCGCCGCCAAGGAAGCCCAGCGGATCATGGACGATCTGTACGAGCTGGGCGCGCGGGCCATTCTCACCACCGCCATCCACGCCTGCCGGCTCTGAGGAACCACCGAGACCATGACCAGCCCCGCCGCCGCCCCGGAGCAGCAGCTCCCGGTCACCTTCCGGCCCACCCGCACCCGTGTCGTCCTGCTGAGCGTCGGCACGGTGATGTTCTCCGTGATCGCCTTCGTGGGGCTGACCCTGGAGCGGCTCAACCCGGGGGAGCGGATCAGCTTCGTCTTCACCGCCTTCCTCTTCCTCGGTGTGCTGGCCCTGCTCAGCAGGCCCAAGGTGGTCGCCGACGCCACCGGTGTGACGGTCGTCAACATCACGCGCGTACGCCACCTGGAGTGGGCGGAGATCGTCAAGGTGAACCTCCGTCCGGGTGATCCCTGGGTCTTCCTCGACCTGAGCGACGGGACCAGCCTGCCGGTCCTCGGCATCCAGCCCGGAATCGCCCGGGAGCAAGCCATCAGCGACGCCCGCGCCCTGCGCGCGCTCGCCGAGTCCCACGGCACCGTCCCCCGCTGAGCCGCCGCTCCGCCCGGCGCTTCGCCCGCCCCGGCGGGGGCAGGCGCCTCTACTCTGGTGACGGCGGCGCCCAGCGCGCCCCGTCCCGTCCGCCGCGCCGGCCGGGCCGCGCCCTCCGCGGCGGGCCCGCCGGCGGCCGTCACGGGGCTCCAGCGATCCGAGGAGTGACCCTCTCCGGCAATGGACGGACCGTCCGGTAGTACCCGCGCCGCCCCCTCCCGGGAGGCGGCGGCATGATCGCCCCCCTGTCGCTGCTCACCGCGGCCTTCCTCCTGATCCTCGCCAACGGCTTCTTCGTGGCGGCCGAGTTCGGCCTCGTCACCGTGGAGCGGCCCGACGCCGAACGGGCCGCCGCCGACGGCGACCGCCGCGCCCGCCGGGTCGTCACCGCGCTGCGGGAGCTGTCCTTCCAGCTCTCCGGCACCCAGCTCGGCATCACCCTCACCTCGCTCGTCGTCGGCATGCTGGCGCAGCCCGCGCTGGCCCGGCTGCTCGGCGGGCCGCTGGCCGCGACCGGGCTGCCGGCGGCGGCCGTCCCCTCGGTCGCCGTGGTCATCGGGATACTCCTCGCCTCCGCCGTGCAGATGGTCGTCGGCGAACTGGTCCCGAAGAACTGGGCGGTCTCCCGGCCGCTCCAGGTGGCCCGGTTCACCGCCGGGCCGCAGCTGCTCTTCTCCGCGCTCTTCCGCCCCCTCATCGCCCGGCTCAACGCCCTCGCCAACCGGGTCGTCCGCCTCCTCGGCGTCGAGCCCGCCGAGGAGCTGGCCTCCGCCCGTACCCCCGGCGAACTGGTCTCACTCGCCCGGCACTCCGCCCGCGCGGGCGCGCTGGAGCAGGACACGGCGGATCTCTTCGTCCGCACGCTCGCCCTCGGCGGACTCACCGCCCACCATGTGATGACCCCCCGGGTGAAGACGGTCGCCCTGCACAGCGACGCCACCGCCGCCGATGTCCTCAACCTCACCCGCGCCACGGGCCTCTCCCGTTTCCCGGTCTACCGCGAGAGCATCGACGACATCATCGGCACCGTCCATCTCAAGGCGGCCCTCGCGGTCCCCGCCGGGAGGCGGATACGCACCTCCGTGGGCTCGGTCGCCGCGCCACCGCTGCTGGTGCCCCGCACCCTGCCCGTACAGCGGCTGCTGGACCGGCTCCGGGGTGAGCAGCCGCTCGCCGTGGTCGTCGACGAGTACGGCGGTACGGCCGGAGTGGTCACCCTGGAGGACATCGTCGAGGAACTCGTCGGCGAGGTCCGCGACGAACACGACACGGCCCGGGGCGCCGGGCCCGGCATCACCCCCGTGGCACCCGAGGACGGCCGCCCCGCCTGGGAGGCCGACGGCGGCTGCCGGGTCCTCGATCTGCGCCGGACAGGTCTCGATGTGCCCGACGGACCGTACGAGACGGTGGCCGGTCTCGTCGCCGATCTGCTGGGGCGCATCCCCGCCCCCGGCGACCGGGCCGAACTGCCCGGCTGGCGGCTGTCGGTGCGCCGGGTCGACCGCTACCGCGCCGAGCGGGTACGCCTGGTCCGCACCGGCGCACCGCAGGCCGGCCCCGGTCCGGAGGCGGGCCGGTGAGTCTGCTCCCCCTGCTGCTCGCCGTGGTGCTGGTGCTCGCCAACGGCTTCTTCGTCGGCGCCGAGTTCGCCCTGGTCTCGGTGCGCCGCAGCCAGATCGAACCCCTCGCCGCCGGCGGCTGTGCCCGGGCCCGCCGGGTGCTGTACGGACTGGAGCATCTGCCGCGGATGATGGCGGCGGCCCAGTTCGGCATCACCGTCTGCTCACTGACGCTGGGCGCGGTCGCCGAGCCCACCGTCGCCCGGCTCCTCGAACCGCTCTTCCACGCCGCCCGGGTGCCGGAGGGGCTGGTGCACCCGCTGGGGTACGCCATCGCCCTGGCGGCCGTCGTCTGTCTCCACCTCGTCATCGGCGAGATGGTGCCCAAGAACCTCGCCATGGCCGCCCCCGAGCGGACCGCGCTCTGGCTCAGCCCCGGCCTCGTCGCCTTCGCCCGGCTCTGCCGTCCGGTGACGGCGGGCCTGGGCGCCTGCGCCGGTGCGGTGCTGCGCGGTTTCGGGGTCGAGCCGCGGGACGAGGTGCCGGCGGTCTTCACCAGCGCCCAGCTCGGACGGCTGGTCGAGGACTCCGGCCAGGCGGGGCTGCTGGACCCGGCCGAGCAGGAGCGGCTGGCCGACGCGCTGGAGCTCGGCAGCCGCCCGGTGACCGAGGTGCTGATCGCCCGCTCCGCGCTGGTGACCGTCGGCCCGTCCGTCACCCCCCGCCAGATCGAGGAGCTGACGGTGCGCACCGGCTACTCCCGCTTTCCGGTACGGGGCGAGGGCGACGGGCCGTATCTGGGCTACCTCCACGTCAAGGACGTCCTCGATCTGGAGGAGCCGGAGCGGGCCGTGCCCCAGCGGATATGGCGGCCCATGGCGACCCTCGGCCGGGAACTGCCGCTGGACGACGCGCTCACGGTGATGCGCCGGGCGGCGGCCCATCTCGCACAGGTCGCCGGGGCCTCCGGGGAGATCCTCGGTCTGGTCGCCCTGGAGGATGTGCTGCGGACCCTGGTCGGCGAGGTCCGCGAACCCCCGCCCGCCCCGGCCGCCGGCTCCCCGCCGCCGGTCCGCACCACCGGGGACATCGCCCTGGTGAGCTGAGCCCTCGCCGGGCCGCGGCGGCCCGAGCCGCCCGCCCGGTCCGGTGTCACCCCGGCGAGGGCTCCTGAGGGCCGCGGCCACGGGGACCGCGGCCCGACAGGACCTCCCCGTACGCCTGCATCAGATCCGGCAGCCGCAGCGTCGAGAGATCGTCCCGGGTGGGTGTGCCCGGATAGCCCGACAGCCGCAGATCACGGTAGGCGCAGCTCTTCTCGTACAGCGTCCGCAGAAAGCGCCCGTTGCCGAGTTCGTCGATCCAGCTCTGGTCCACCACATGGCCGCTGACCGAGCGCAGCTCGTCCACGGCCTCCTCGTCCCACACATCGCCGTTCTCCGCGGCCAGCACCTGGCCGATCGCGGTCAGCTCCAGCGGGCGGTACGAGGGGAAGTCGATCCGGGTGGTGAAGCGGGAGGCGAGCCCGGGGTTGGCGGCGAGCAGCCGGTCCATGCCCTCCGGGTGGCCCGCCAGGATGACCACCAGATGGTCCCGGTTGTCCTCGGCGCGCTTCAGCAGCACCTGGAGGGCCTCGTCGCCGTAGGCGTCGCCCTTGGAGTAGCCGGAGTTGGCCAGGCTGTACGCCTCGTCGACGAAGAGCACCCCGCCGAGCGCGGAGTCGATCAGCTCATTGGCCTTCACCGCCGTCTGTCCGAGGAACTCGCCCACCATGTCCGAGCGCTGCGCCTCCACCAGATGGTCGCCGCCGAGCAGCCCCAGCGCGTAGAAGACCCGGCCGAGAATCCGGGCGACGGTGGTCTTCCCGGTGCCCGGAGGGCCCGAGAAGAGGAAATGCCGCTTCGGCGGCTGCACCGGCATCCCCTGACCGGCGCGCAGCCTGGCCATCTCCAGCTGTGCGGAGAGCGCCTTGACCTGCCGTTTCACCGGATCGAGCCCCACCATGCGCTCCAGCTCGGCCAGGGCCTCGGCGAGCAGCGCCGGATCGGTGGGGCCCGAGGGGACCAGGGCCGGGGGAGCGTCGGCCGGGTCCTGCGCCCGCCGCCGGATCACCTCGGGCAGGGGTACGGAGGGCACCGAGCCGGGCAGTTGCGTCCCCGGGTCGGAGCCGGGCCGCTGGTCCGCCGCCGCACCGCCCTCACCGTCCGTGGACTCCCCGCGCTCCTGAAGGGGCTCCTGGCCGAAGCCGGCCAGCGAGACCGCGAGCCCGGTCGTGTTGTCGTACCCCTCCAGGCCGTCGTAGTCGGCGATCGCCGTCAGCCGGGCGGAGGTGTCCATGAACGCCGGGTCGATCCGGTGCACCGCCCGGTACAGCGGCAGCGCCGCCGCGCTGCGGCCGGTGCCCTCGTGCGCCCGCGCCAGCCAGTAGCGCAGCTCCTTGCGCTGGGGCTGCTCGCTGCGGCAGCGCATCAGCGCCGCCGAGAGCAGCGGCTCGGCCTGTCCGTACATCTCCAGGCGCACCCGGGCCATTCCGCCGAAGAGCCCGGCCTCGATGCCCAGCAGCGGATCGTTGACCAGCGGCTCGGTGTGCCGGACGAGCTGCTCCCAGTCCTTGACCAGATAGGCGCGGCAGGCGTGCAGAAAGCGCACCTGGGGATCGGTGTCCACGGGCGGCAGGGCGGCCAGCGCCCGGTCCAGCTCGGGCACGTGCCGGCCGTCGAGCCAGTGGGAGGCGTGGGCGAGCAGCAGATCCCGCTCGCTCTCCAGCACCGGCTGGACCCACCAGCCCAGCCAGTACCAGGAGTTGAGGGTGCGGCGGTGGCGCGAGCGCTGCTCCCCGAAGCGGTCCCGGGCGCGGTACATCCGCAGCAGCGCGTTGGTGGTGTCGACGCGCAGGGCGTGCAGCCCCAGCCAGCCGTCGGCCATCCCGGGATCGAGCCGTACGGCGGTGCGGAACTCCTCCTCCGCCTGCGGATAGGCCCCCATGGTGTAGGCGTCCACGCCGCGCACCCAGGCGAGGTCGGCCGGGGCCGGTGCGCCCTGCGTGCCGATATTCATCAGGTCCCCCACAAAGTGCACCTGCGCCATGTCCGGAGACTCGCCCCCGGGCCCCGCCGACGGGGGCGGGAGACGGCAGGCAAGGCACCGAACCACCGTTCCGTGGACGGGATTTGACCCCACCGAAAAGCATCGTACCTGCGCAGGGACGCCGAGCTTAAGGGCGCCGTGGGGTGATACGGATCGCGGTGACCGAGGGTTAGGGAGGCGGGCGGGCGGCGGTGGGGCGGCGGGCAGAACGAAGCCCCCGGTCACGGGGGAACAACCGGGGGCTTCGCGTCTGTGGGCAGCGGTAAAGCCGCACATTGAGAACGTAAGACCTCTGCGCCCCGTCGGTCAAGCAGAGTTCGGGCCCTCTTGGGGCGGATTTCCGACTGGTCAGTAGGGCGGGGGAGTGCGGTGACCCAGTGTGATGATCTGGTTCTCGGGTGCGTTTGTTCGAGGGCCGGGGAGCGTCTCGTAACCCCCGGGGCACTCCCTGATCAGGGCGTCCGCGAAGGGCCGCGAGGGGTCGGCCGCGAAGTGGCGGGACTCCGCAGCCGTCCAGCCGTCCCAGAAGGCGGTCAGCCCGTCGCCGTCCCGCCGCCGCCCCCGCCGCCAGGAGTCCTCGGCGCCCCGCTCCATCCAGAGCAGCGCGGCGAGGTGGGGGCGCAGCGCGCGGCGCCCCGCGCCCACCCCCTCGACCAGGACGGCCGGGGCGGCGGGGAGGGCGCGCGGTGGGGTGAACCGGCGCGCGGTCCAGTCGTACGGCGTGTACTCGGCACTCACGCCCCGGGTGAGCGGCCCGATCACCTGGGAGAGCATCCGGCCGGTCCAGCCGAACAGCTCCTCATGGCTGGCGAGGTCGTCCAGGTGGAGTACGGGGACGGGGGCGCCGCCGGTGTGCTCCAGGGCGCCGGCCAGCCGGGCGGCGAAGGTGCTCTTGCCCGAGCCGGCGTGCCCGTCGACCGCGATCAGCCGCACCGGGCCGCAGGAGGGCGGCAGCGCGCCGAGGGTCCGGGCCAGGCCGTCGAGATCGTCCACCCGGCCACCCTACGGCGCCCCGGCGGGGCCGGTCGTCCCGGTGGGAGGGGCCGGTCGTCCCCGGCGGGACGGGCCGGTCGTCCCCGGTGGGACGGGGACCCGGGAGCGGAATCCCGGCGGCTGGCCGGAGCCGGGCCGAGCGGCGATAGTGGCCTCGTCGGCTCCGCACGCCCCGCCGTCCCGCCGCCACCGAACCGGGGGTTCCCTTGGACCTGTCCCACGGAAGCGTTCCGCGCAGAACCCTGCTGGGCGCCGTCGCCGCGGCGGCCGGAGCGGGCGCGCTCACCGCCCCGGCCGCCCCCGCTGTCCTCGCGGCCACCCCCGCCACCCGCCGGGACCCCGGCGCGCCGGCCGTGGAGAACCGTTTCTGGACGACATCCGCCGACTGGCGCTCCGGCACCCCCGACGGGGTGCGGACGGCCGGGGGCGCCCGCCCCTCGGTCGTCGTCGCGCGCCCCGCCGGCCGCCTCGACCACACCGATCCGCACACCGGCCGGACCGGGAGCTGGGAGTACGCCACCTGGACCTCGCCCGAGCACCGCACCCGGGTCCCCGCGACCGAGATCATCGCCTCCTGGAACGCGGACACCCCGGCGGGCACCTGGCTCCAGGTGGAACTGCGCGGCACCTACGCGGACGGCACCGCGACACCGTGGTTCGTGATGGGCCGCTGGGCGGCGGGCGACACCGACATCCGCCGTGCCTCGCTGGACGGCCAGAGCGACGGCCGCTCCTCCGTCCGGACCGACACCCTCGCGGTGGACGACCCGGCGAGCGCGGTACGGCTGGTCGCGTACCGGCTGCGGCTCACCCTCCACCGCAGACCCGGCACCCGGCTCACCCCCACCGTGCGGCGGGCCGGAGCGATGGCCTCCGCCGTCCCGGACCGGTTCACCGTGCCCGCCTCCGCGCCGGGGCCCGCGCGGGTGCTGGATGTACCCCGCTACTCCCAGAACGTCCACACCGGCCGCTATCCGGAGTACGACGGCGGCGGCGAGGCCTGGTGCAGCCCCACCTCCTCGCAGATGGTCCTCGAATACTGGGGCCGGCGGCCCACCGCGGCCGATCTGGCCTGGGTCGATCCGGCCTTCGGCGACCCCCAGGTCTGCCACGCGGCGCGGCAGACCTTCGATTACCAGTACGAGGGCTGCGGCAACTGGCCCTTCAACGCCGCCTACGCCGCCTCCCACCACCGGATGAACGCGGTCGTCACCCGGCTCTCCTCGCTCACCGAGCTGGAGCGGCTGATCGCGGCCGGGGTCCCGGTGATCACCTCGCAGTCCTTCCTCCCGGAGGAGCTGACCGGCGCCGGATACGGCACGGCGGGCCATCTGATGGCCGTCGTCGGCTTCACGGCCGCCGGCGATGTGATCGCCAACGACCCCGCGTCCGACAGCAACGGAGCGGTACGCCGGGTCTACCGCCGCCGCGCGTGGGAGAACATCTGGCTCCGTACCAAGCGGTACGGAGCAAACGGGGCAGTGGCGTCCGGCACAGGAGGCGTCTGCTACCTCTACTGGCCCGAGCGCCCCACGCCCGCCCAGCGCCGGGTTCTGGCCTCCCTCGGCATCCACTGAGGCCGCCGCCGGCCCGGGGGCAGTGACGCAGGTCCTACCCCGGGGGCCGGGAGCGCTGGCACTGTGGCCGGGTCACCCGGGGCGCCCCGGCCCCACCGCCCGACCGAGCGAGACCACCATGACCTCCGCATCCGCTTCCGCCGCATCCGCCCCCGCGACCCCCGCCGCCGCCCGTGCCCGCACCGGAGGCCCCGACGACCGCTCCGGCCTGGCCGAGCACCTCGCGGGCTGGACCCTGGTCGTGGTCATCGCCATGCTCGTCACCCGCCTCGGGCTGATCTGACGCCCCCCGGGGCGCCGGACGCCCTCTGCCATACTGCGGACATCCTGTGTCCAGGCGCGAGGCAAGGGCCTGAATTGACCAAGAGTGAACGGCGTGCCGGGACCGAGAAGTACCGGGCACGCCGCGCCGAACTCATCGCGACCGGGCGGAAGCTCTTCGCGGACACCTCGTACGACGCGCTCTCCATGGACGACATCGCCCGGCACGCCGGGGTCGCCAAAGGGCTGATCTACTACTACTTCACCAGCAAGCGCGGCTACTACCTCGCCATCGTCGAGGACTCGGTCGCCGATCTCGTGGCACGCGCCGCCGGAGAGCCCGAACTGCCGCGCTTCGAGCGGGTCCGCCGCACCGTCGACGGATATCTGCGGTACGCCCGGAACAACGAGGCGGCCTTCCGCACCATCGTCACCGGGGGAGTCGGCTTCGACGCCGAGGTCCAGGCCATCCGGAACGCGGTGCGCGAGGAGCTGGTCGCCACCATCGCCGAGGGCGCCTACGGCACCCGGGAGATCCCCGCCGTCGCCCGGCTCGCGCTCCTCGGCTGGCTCAGCGGTGTCGAGCAGATCGCCCTGGACTGGGTCGGCCGCCGGGAGCCGGACCGGGAGCTGGTCTGCGCACTGCTGATCCGGCTGCTGCGTGCCGCCCTGGCCACCATCGAGGAGTTCGAGCCCGGCTTCCCCCAGCCCGCCCCCGAGCCGGCGCGCGGCCCGGCTCTCCCGGAGGCGCCGGTCGCGCGCTGACCGCCTCCCACCTGCGCACCCGTGACGGAACCGCTGTGATCGGGCATACTCGACGCGCCACAGCCAGAGCCACCGCCGAGCCCTCTCCGCGACCCGGAAGCGCGGCATCGGCACGGCAGAGAGCGGCGCGGCGCGCTCACACCCCGGGCGCGCGGAGCCACAGTGCCCGACAGGGAGGAGAGCGCCGACATGACCGACAGCGTTCCGCAGTTGGTGGACCGTCAGCTGCCCACGGAGGAGTCCAGGGATCTCATCGCCCTGGTGCGTGACATCGTCCAGCGGGAGGTCGCCCCCCGGGCGGCCGAGGAGGAGGAGTCCGGGCACTTCCCCCGGGAACTCTTCACCCTGCTGTCCTCATCGGGCCTGCTCGGTCTCCCCTACGACAGCCGCTACGGCGGCGGGGACCAGCCGTACGAGGTCTATCTCCAGGTCCTGGAGGAGCTGGCGGCCGCCCGTCTCACCGTGGGGCTCGGCGTCAGTGTCCACTCCCTCGCCTGCCATGCCCTGGCCGGCTACGGCACCGAGGAGCAGCGGGCCGACCGGCTGCCCGCCATGCTCGGCGGCGGGCTGCTCGGCGCGTACTGCCTCTCCGAGCCCGCATCCGGCTCCGACGCGGCCTCGCTGAGCACCCGGGCGGTGCGCGACGGCGACGGCTGGGTGATCACCGGGACCAAGGCCTGGATCACCCACGGCGGGGTCGCCGACTTCTGCACCGTGCTCGCCCGCACGGGGGTGGAGGGGGCCCGGGGCATCACCGCGTTCCTGGTCCCCGGCGACGCGGCGGGGCTGAGCGCCGCCGCGCCGGAGAAGAAGATGGGCATGAAGGGCTCGCCCACCGCGCAGCTCCACTTCGACGGGGTGCGGGTCCCCGACAGCGGCCGGATCGGGGAGGCGGGGCAGGGCTTCGCCATCGCGCTCTCCGCCCTGGACTCCGGGCGGCTCGGTATCGCCGCCTGCGCCGTGGGGGTGGCTCAGGCGGCGCTGGACGAGGCGCTGGGGTACGCCGCCGAGCGGCGCCAGTTCGGCAGGCCGATCGGGGACTTCCAGGGGCTGCGGTTTCTCCTGGCGGACATGGCCACCCGAGTGGAGGCGGGCCGCGCGCTGTATCTCGCGGCGGCCCGACTGCGGGACGAGGGGCGTCCCTTCAGCCGGCAGGCGGCGATGGCGAAGCTGTTCTGCACGGACGCGGCGATGAGTGTCACGACCGATGCGGTTCAGGTGCTCGGGGGGTACGGGTACACGGCGGACTTCCCTGTCGAGCGCCTCATGCGCGAGGCCAAGGTGCTGCAGATCGTGGAGGGCACCAACCAGATCCAGCGCATGGTCATCGCCCGCCACCTCCTGGGCCCCGAGTCCCGCTGACCCTCCACCCCCTGCGGGCCCTGTGCCGAGGCGCCTGCCCGCGAGCCGCGCATTTCAGCGCTGTCCGGCGGTTGGGGCCGCGCGCTTCAGCCGGTCGGCGGCCGGGGTCGCGCATTTCAGCCCTGTCCGGCGGTCAGAGCCGCGCACTTCAGCCCGTCGGCGGCCGGGGCGGTGCTTTTCTGCGCTGTCGGCGGTGAGCCGCGCACTTCAGCCCTGTCCGGCGGTCGGGGCCCCGCACTTCAGCCGGTCGGCGGTGAGCTGTGCTTTTCAGCGCTGTCGGCGGTTGGAGCCGGACATCTCAGCCTCGCCGGCGTTTGAGGCGCGGGGGTTCGGGGGCTGGCCCCCGACCCGGGCCCGCACGGTGCGGGCCTCCCCCGGCGCGGGGTGTGTCCTCAAGCGCCGGACGGGCTGGGTGTGCGCATGGTGCGGGCAACCTGTGGTGCGAGGGCTGGTTTCGATGCCCGACGGGCTGGGTGTTCGTACGGTACTGCCAGCCCGGGGCGCGGGGTGCGTCCTCAAGCGCCGGACGGGCTGGGAGTTCGCACGGTGCGGGCCTCCCCCGGTGCGGGGTGTGTCCTCAAGCGCCGGACGGGCTGGGAGTTCGCATGGTGCGGGGTGCGTCCTGGAACGCTCGATGGGCCGAGGGTTCGTACGGCGCGGGCCCCTGGCCCGCGCCCCCCGGACGTCGCGTCAGGCCGCGCGGCCTCGCGCCCGCACCGGGCGCGACCCCGGCCCCCCCACGTGCGAGAACGGCTGCATCCGCCAGTCCAGCCCCTGAGGCAGCGTCAGCAACAGCCCCATCTCCTGCTCCTGCACCTCCAGCGTCTCGTCCGCCGCACTCGCCTGCGCCGCCGGCCGCCCCGTGCCGGTGCAGACGGTCAGCCCGAACGGATTCCACGGCGTGGGGCACAGCGCGTGCTCCGGCAGGGTGTCCTCGTCCGCGAGAAGCGCGATTGGCTGCACGCAGTCCGGGCAGATGACCCGGTACATCTCGAAGGTGTCGTACGCGTCGAGTTCGTCCAGCTCCAGCGACTCCGCCGGATCAAGAGGCTCCGGTTCGGCACGGCCGATGTTTTTGACATTCTGCATGGGTTCTCCCCCTCGGGTGGGCCAACCAGGCACATGTGGCCTCGACCACAGCAAGCACTTCCCCACGCGCATAGCGGGTAACCATCCGGTCACGGCCACGGGCCCTCCAGCACTGTGGCGTTCGTCACATGAGCGCCACAGATGCCCCGCCGGAACCCGCGGGAGTGTGCCGGAGACGGCTCGGCCAATTAGGTTGATCCGCATGGAGGACCTGGATCGTCAGATCGTTGAGTTGCTCGTCAGAGACGGGCGCATGAGCTACACCGACCTGGGCAAGGCCACCGGCCTGTCCACCTCGGCGGTGCACCAGCGGGTCCGCCGGCTGGAACAGCGCGGAGTCGTCCGGGGCTACGCCGCGGTCGTGGACCCCGAGGCGGTCGGGCTGCCGCTCACCGCGTTCATCTCGGCCAAGCCCTTCGACCCCAGCGCCCCCGACGACATCGCCGAACGCCTCGCCGGAGTCCCCGAGATCGAGGCCTGCCACAGCGTCGCCGGAGACGAGAACTACATCCTCAAGGTGCGCGTCGCCACCCCCCTGGAACTGGAGAACCTGCTCTCCCGCATCCGCTCCCTCGCCGGTGTCTCCACCCGCACCACCGTCGTCCTCTCCACCCCGTACGAGGCCCGCCCGCCGCGCATCTGAGCCACTCCCTAGGCTGGGGGCATGACCGAGAGCACCGACCTCCCCCGCGAGCACCGCACCACGCTGCTGCGCGGCGGAGAAGTCCACAGCCCCGCCGACCCCTTCGCCACCGCGATGGTCGTCGAACGAGGCCATATCGCCTGGGTCGGCTCCGAGGGAGCGGCCGACGCCTTCGCCGGCGGAGTCGACGAGACCGTCGACCTGGACGGCGCTCTGGTGACCCCCGCGTTCACCGACGCACATGTGCACACCACCGCCACCGGTCTCACCCTGACCGGACTCGACCTCTCCGGCGCCCGCTCCCTCGCCGAGGCCCTGCGCCTGGTGCGCGCGCACAGCGCCGCCCACCCGGCGGGCCGGGTCCTCATGGGCCACGGCTGGGACGCCTCCCGCTGGCCCGAGCGCCGCCACCCCTCCCGCGCCGAACTGGACGAGGCGAGCGGTGGCCGCCCCCTCTACCTCACCCGTATCGATGTCCACTCGGCCGTCGTCACCACCGCCCTGCTCGATCTGGTGCCCCAGGTCACCGGCTTGACCGGCTACCTCCCGGACGGCCCGCTCACCGAGGCGGCCCACCACGCCGTGCGGGCCGCCGCCCATGCCGCCGTCACCCCGGCCCAGCGCGAGGCGGCCCAGCGGGCGGCCCTGGAGCGCGCCGCGTCCCTGGGCATCGGCACCGTCCACGAGTGCGCCGGGCCCGACATCTCCGACGAGGAGGACTTCACCGCGCTGCTCGCCCTCGCCGGCTCCGCCCCGGGTCCCCGGGTCGTCGGCTACTGGGCCGAGCGGGTCGCGGACGCGAAGGACGCCCGGCGCGTCCGGGAACTCGGCGCCGCCGGCGCGGCCGGTGACCTCTTCGCCGACGGCTCCCTCGGCTCCCACACCGCGCATCTGCACGCCCCCTACGCCGACGCGGACCACCGGGGGAGCGCCCATCTGGACGCCGCCGCCGTCGCCGCCCATGTCACCGCCTGCACCGAGGCCGGGCTCCAGGCCGGATTCCACGCCATCGGGGACGCCGCCCTCACCGCCGTCGTGGACGGTGTGCGGGCCGCCGCCGGCACGCTCGGCCTCGCCCGGGTGCGCGCCGCCCGCCACCGTGTCGAGCACGCCGAGATGCTCACCCCCGACACCATCGCCGCCTTCGCCGAGTTCGGCCTCACCGCCTCCGTGCAGCCCGCCTTCGACGCGGCCTGGGGCGGCGACGAGGGCATGTACGCCCAGCGCCTGGGCGTGGAGCGGGCCCGCACCCTCAACCCGTACGCCGCCCTGCTCCGCGCGGGGGTGCCGCTCGCCCTCGGCTCCGACAGCCCGGTGACCCCGCTCGACCCCTGGGGCACGGTCCGCGCCGCCGCCTTCCACCGGACGCCCGGGCACCGGATCTCCGTCCGCGCGGCCTTCACCGCCCACACCCGGGGCGGCTGGCGCGCCGCCGGCCGGGACGACGCCGGCACGCTGGTGCCCGGGGCGCCCGCCGACTACGCGCTCTGGCGCACTGGGGAACTCGTCGTCCAGGCCCCCGACGACCGGGTCGCCCGCTGGTCCACGGACCCGCGCTCCGGCACCCCCGGACTGCCCGACCTCACCCCCGGAAACCCGCTCCCCGAATGTCTGCGGACGGTGGTCGGGGGCCACACCATCTGGACAAACCAGAGCTGAGCCGCTGAACGGGTGACGTACGGACATTTCGTACCGTGGACGGCTGTCCGGGATGCTCGTCCGCGACCTGCGGATCTTCGGCATGGAACCGGCCGAATTGGGCAAACCGCGCAGATCGCACGACTGTTGACACGGAGCGCCCAGGGGCGGGTAGGTTCGGCCGAGTCCACCACAGGACGTCCGACCGGCCGACCTCCACGCACTCGTCGAACGCCGCTGGGCCATGGGGCAGCGCACCGCACCGGAGCACCGCCACTGGGAGCCAGGTCCAGCGCCCGCGCCTCGGGGGCGAGGGAAGGTTTCAGCCGGACGGCGGGTGAGACCCGGACGGGGTCCGGCGTTCAGTAGACAACGGCTCTCGGTCGACCCGCAGCCGGCGGGTCCCAGGTCGGCCCGAAGGACGCCGGACCCCTGTCCGTACCCCTTCGGCCCCGGCACGGTCACGACCGCCGCCGACACCCCTTTTCCGTGCCGTCGCGGGGACCCGCCCGGCGATCGCTAAGGTGGGGCTCTGTGCACGGACATAAAAGGGGCCAGCAGTGAACGACGGCGCTAGGGACAGCGAAGCCCAGGCGAAGAGGTACGGGCCGCTCGGCAGATCCTTGGTGATCATCCCGACCTACAACGAGGCGGAGAACATCAGGTCGATCGTCTCCCGGGTGCGGGCCGCCGTGCCCGACGCGGACATCCTCGTCGCCGACGACAACAGCCCCGACGGCACCGGCAAGATCGCCGACGACCTCGCCGCCGACGACGAGCAGGTGCGGGTGCTGCACCGCAAGGGCAAGGAAGGGCTCGGCGCCGCCTACCTCGCGGGCTTCGACTGGGGCCTGGAGCACGGCTACGGCGTCCTGGTGGAGATGGACGCGGACGGCTCCCACCAGCCCGAGGAGCTGCCCCGGCTGCTGACCGCCCTCAAGGGCGCCGACCTGGTCCTCGGCTCCCGCTGGGTCCCCGGCGGCCGGGTGGTCAACTGGCCCAAGTACCGCGAGTTCCTCTCGCGCGGCGGCAGCACCTACTCGCGGCTCCTCCTGGGTCTGTCCATCCGCGATGTCACCGGGGGCTTCCGCGCCTTCCGCGCCGAGACCCTCCGCGGCCTGGGCCTCGGCCGGGTCACCTCCCAGGGCTACTGCTTCCAGGTCGATCTGGCCCGGCGGGCGGTCGCGTCGGGCTATCACGTGGTGGAGGTCCCCATCACGTTCGTCGAGCGCGAACACGGCGACTCCAAGATGAACCGCGAGATCGCCGTCGAGGCGCTGTGGCGGGTGGCCGGCTGGGGTCTCACGGACCGCACCAACCGGCTCCGCGGCCGTCCCACCCCCTGACCGGTCCGCCGGTCGGCCCCTAACACGCTGGACACCCCCTGTCCAGGGCAGCCCATGCCCTGGCAGTCGGACAGCTGTTCCCCGAAGCTGGTCGCAGACCCACCGAGCGGACTGGGTGGACCGGTACCGGCCATCCGTTCCG
Organism: Streptomyces sp. NPDC001889; assembly: GCF_053594535.1. NCBI lineage: Bacteria > Bacillati > Actinomycetota > Actinomycetes > Kitasatosporales > Streptomycetaceae > Streptomyces > Streptomyces sp. NPDC001889. Next base: position 47,467 of record NZ_JBSFER010000030.1, on the reverse strand, counting down.
GTCAGCCGCGGACGGGGCGGCCCGGACCCGAACGGACGTACGGGACCGGGTACGGGGGACGTACGGGGGAACAGGGACCCCTGGGGTCGCGCCGGAAGCGGTGCGGCCCCGGGGCGGCCCGTGCCGAGGCCCGCGCCGGGCGACGCGGGCGCGGCGGCGGGCGGCGCTTATCGGACAAGGTTCCCTCCGCCCTCCGACGGAGGCTGCACCCGGCGTTTCCCCGGGCGGATAATCCGGACCATGCCCCTCCACAATCCTGAACTCCGGGATTTCCTGCTCTCCCGGCGAGCCCGGCTCTGCCCGGGCGACGTGGGGTTGCCCACCTCGGGGTCCCGGCGGGTCGACGGCCTGCGCAGGGAGGAGGTCGCCGCCCTCGCGGACGTCAGCGTGGACCACTACATCCGGCTGGAGCGCGGCCGGGCCTCCCAGGTCTCCGACACGGTTCTGGACGCGGTGGCCCGGGCCCTGCGGCTGAGCCCGGCCGAGCACCGCCATCTCTACCGCCTCGCCCGCCCCGACCCCGTGGCCCCCGCCGGCCAGGGCGGGACACCGGTACGGTCCGGGGTCCGCCAGGCCCTCCAGGCACTGGCCGCCCCCGCCTATCTGGTCGGCGCGCGCGGTGTCGTCCGGGAGTGGAACCGGCTGGCGGCCGAGGTCTTCGTCGACTTCGCCGGGATACCGCCCGAGCGCCGGCTCGTCGGCTGGATCGTCTTCACCGACCCGCGCGCCCGGGAGCTGTACGTCGACTGGGCGACCAAGGCCCACGAGACCACCGCGTTCCTCCGCTCCGAGGTCGCCGAGCACCCCCAGGACACGGAGCTGGCCGCGCACATCGCCGAGCTGAGCGCGGCGAGCACCACCTTCCGCGAGCTGTGGTCCCGGCACGCCGTTCCCGGCATCACCCACGGCACCACCGGCATCCGGCACCCCACGGCGGGCGTCCTGGAGCTGGCCTTCGAGACCATGCGGCTCACCGACGATCCGCGCGAGATCGTGGTCGTCTACTCGGCCGAGCCGGGATCGCCCTCCGCCGCCGCTCTGGCGCGGCTCGCGGAGGAGGACCGGCGGACCCGCGGTGTCCCCGCCGACCGGCGACGATCTTCCTGATCACCCCCTTACACCGCTCCGGCGGGCCGCCAGGCACACTGGGAGCATGACGACCGGCGCCACGCCCCCTCCGACCCCCGGCCCCCAGCGCTCACGCGCCCGCACCCTTGTCCCGCTCTCCGTCGCCGCCTGGCTGGTCCTGGAGATCTGGCTGCTGACCCTGGTCGCCGGGGCGGCCGGGGGACTGACCGTTCTCGCGCTGCTCATCGGCGGCGCCGTGGTCGGCGGAGCGGTCATCAAGCGGGCCGGGCGCAGGGCCTTCCGCACGCTGACGGAGACGCTTCAGCAGCAGCAGGGCGGCCCGTCCGCGACGGCCACCGGGAAGACCGGCGCGCCCGGCGGCAGCGGTGGCAACGGCTTTCTGATGCTGAGCGGGCTGCTCATCATGCTGCCCGGGCTGATCTCCGACGCGGCCGGCCTGCTGCTGCTGCTCCCGCCCGTGCGCTCCGCCCTCAGCCGGTACACGGAACGCTCGCTGGAGCGCCGGGTGAGCCGGATGGCCGGGATGGGCCCGGGCACGCTCGGGGACGCCTTCCAGCAGGCCCGTATGCGCCGCCCCGACGGAAAGGTGGTCCAGGGTGAGGTCATCCGCCCGGACGGCGGCCCCCAGGGCTCCTCGGCGCCCCACGGGGACGAGGGCCCGAAGCCCCCGCTGACCCGCTGACCCCACGCCCCCAGGGCTCTGACCGGCCTCACGGAAGAGCCGCGGCTCGCACGGAGAGCCATGGACCTCACAGAAAAGCCGCGGGCCGTGCCACACAAGGTGTGGCACGGCCCGCGGCTCTTGTCTCGCCTGGTGCTCTAGAGATCCGTTAAGCGGACTTCCTGCTGTCGCGCGGATGCACGGCAATGTTCATGGCACCGGAGCGCAGGACCGCCAGCCTCTCGGCCAGCACCTCCTCCAGCTCCTCGCGGGTACGCCGCTCCATGAGCATGTCCCAGTGCGTGCGCGCGGGCTTGCCCTTCTTCTCTTCGGGGCCGTCCCCGTCCACCAGGAGTGCCTGGGCGCCGCACGCCTTGCACTCCCACTCCGGCGGAATTTCTGCCTCGACCGAGAACGGCATCTCAAACCGATGTCCGTTCTGGCATGCGTACTCCACCGCCTGGCGCGGGGCCAGATCGATGCCGCGGTCCGTCTCGTAGCTGGTAACCACGAGTCGCGTGCCGCGGAGAGCTCGCTCACTCATGAATCGTGCCTCCCGGGCTTGTCGCCCACAGGACAGGTGTCGCTGTCGTCGTCATCCGGTCAACGTCCGGTCGGCCGTAAAGATTCCCGTTCCGGGTCATGCGTCGCCCGTCGTGCCGCTGCTTTCCCAAAGTTGGGGTACCCGCCAGTGCCCGGTTTGTCACATCTGGCAGAAAGTGTCACCCACGGATTCCACTTCCCCCCTGTGCGCAGTAACGGTCCGCCTGGCAGGCCAACCGCGTACACTACCGGCCTTTCACTTCGCCGTCTAAATCCGGTCCGGCACCGGATTGCCCGCCGCCGCCACCGCACGACTGAGAGGTACCCGCGCCAGCAGCGCGAAACCCACTCCGAAGAAGATCACCAAAGAGACGATCGCATCGCGATAACTGCCGGTCAGCTGGTACGCCAGGCCAAAGAACAGCGGTCCGAGCCAGCTCAGGCCGCGATCGCTCATCTCGTACGCCGAGAAGTACGCCGCCTCTTTCCCGCGCGGAACCAGATGTGAGAAGAGCGACCTCGACAGCGCCTGGCTGCCGCCCAGAACCAGTCCGATCGCCGCGGCCAGCGCGTAGAACCACCCCGGCGAGCGGGCCGGGAGGAAGAAACCGGCGGTCAGGATCAGCGTCCACACCGCCAGCGAGGCCAGGATGGTCCGTTTCGCGCCATGGATACGGGCCAGCCACCCCATCCCCAGCGCCCCCGCCACCGCGAGCACCTGCACCAGCAGCACCGCGATGATCAGCGTCGTCTGGTCGAGGCGCAGCTCCCGCGACCCGTAGATGGACGCCTGGGAGATGACCGTCTGGATGCCGTCGTTGTAGACCAGATACGCCAGCAGGAACGACAGGGTCAGCGGATGGCGGCGCATGTCCTTGAGGGTCGCCACGAGCTGTCCCCACCCGGAACCGACCATCCCCTCCCCTCCCGGCGGTATCCGCCGGTCCCGCAGGCGGCGCAGCGGAATCAGGGTGAAGGCGCCCCACCACAGCCCGGCCGACGCCAGACAGATCCGTACCGCCTCCGCCTCCGACAGTCCGAAGGAGTCGTGGCCGCTGTACAGCACCAGGTCGAGCACGAGCACCAGGGCGCCCGATGTGTAGCCGAACGCCCAGCCCCGCGAGGACACGGCGTCGCGCTCGGCGGGCTCCGCGAGCTGGGGGAGATAGGCGTTGTAGAGCACCATCGACACCGACAGCGAGGCGTTCGCCACGATCAGGAGCAGCGCGCCCAGCGCGTACCGCTCCCCGTCCAGGAAGAACATGCCCGCCGTGGCGGCGGCCCCGGTGTAGGCGGAGACCGCGAGGAGCGGCTTCTTCCGGCCCGTGCGGTCGGCCCAGGCGCCCGCCAGCGGCATCAGCAGCACCGCCAGCACCACCGAGGCCGAGACCGCGTACGCGAAGAGCGAACCCGCCCGCACCGGGACACCCAGCGGATGGACGAAGCCGTCCGCGTCCGCCGCGGCCTCCGCCACCGAGGTCAGATACGGCCCCAGGAAGACCGTGAGCACGCTCGTCGAGTACACGGAGCAGGCGAAGTCGTAGAAGTACCAGCCGCGCTGCTCGCGCGCGCGGTCGCCGAGCCCGCCCGCCGCCGGCTCCGATTCCGTGCCCGCGGTGTCGGCCGTCATCCGTCCCCCCTCGTACTGCTGCCGGTCAGCGCCAGGCCCCCCGCTCGGTCAGCACCGTGCGCAGCGTCTCCAGACGATCCGTCATGATGCCATCCACCCCCAGGTCCAGGAGCGCCCTCATCCGGGCCGGATCGTTCACCGTCCAGACGTGGACCTGGAGCCCCCGGGCGTGGGCCGCGCGGACGAACCGCCGGTCCACCACCCGTACCCCGCCCTGCCGCTCCGGAACCTGGGCGCACACCGCGCCCGCGCGCAGCGCCGCGGGCAGGCCCAGCGACCGCAGCCGCAGCGCCAGCGCTCCCCGGACCCCGTACGACGTGGCCAGGCGAGGGCCGGCCAGCCGGGCCGCGCGGGCCACCCGGCCCTCGGAGAAGGAGCCGGCGCAGACCCGGTCCCAGGCGCCGGTCCGGCGCACCAGCTCCACCAGGGGAGCCACCGCCGAATCCGCCTTGATGTCGATGTTCCAGCGCGCGCCGGGGAACTCCTCCAGCAGCTCCTCGAAGAGGGGGAGCGGCTCCCGCCCCGCGACCCTCGCCCGCCGCACCCGGCTCCACGGGAGCCGGTCCAGCCGCCCGCGCGCGTCCGTCACCCGGTCCAGCGTCGCGTCGTGGAACGCGACCATCCGTCCGTCGGCGGTGGTGCGCACATCCGTCTCGAAGCAGCGGTAGCCGAGGGAGGCCGCCCGCCGGAACGCGGCGGCCGTGTTCTCCGTGCCGTCCGCCGCGCCGCCGCGATGGGCGAACGCCAGCGGAAGGGGATGGTCCAGATAGGGGTGGCGTACAACAGTCACCGCCGCAGTATCGCCCGTTCGGGTGTCCCTCCGGCGACCACGGTGCCGCCCTGCCGCACCGGGCCGGTGAACAGGCGCAGGAAGAACTGGGCCAGCGGGCCGATCGCCAGGGCGTACGCGACGGTGGCGACGCCCACCGAGCCGCCGAGGGCGAAGCCCGTCGCCACCACGGCCACCTCGATCCCCGTCCGCATCAGCCGCAGGGAGCGGCCGGTGACCCGGTGCAGGCCCGTCATCAGACCGTCCCGCGGGCCCGGGCCGAAGCGGGCCGCGATGTAGAGGCCGGTCGCCGCCCCGTTGAGCACGATGCCCGCGACCACCGCCGGGATCTGCGCGGTCCAGCCGTGCAGATCGGGCAGGAGCGCCAGGGTCCCGTCCATCGCCAGACCGATCACCACGACATTGGAGACCGTGCCGAGCCCCGGCCGCTGGCGCAGCGGTATCCAGAGCAGCAGCACCGCCGCGCCGACGAGGATCGTCACCGTCCCGATCGTCAGTCCCGTCCGCCCGGCGAGCCCCTGGTGCAGAACGTTCCACGGCTCCAGACCGAGACCGGCGCGCACCAGCAGCGCCGAGCTGGCCCCGTACAGCGCCAGACCGGCGTAGAGCTGGAAAAGCCTGCGGGGAAGACGGGTGGACCCGGCGGACCCGGTGGACCCTGAGAACGACACGGTGGTGGCCCCTCTGGTGGTTCTGGACTGACTCATGTCACTCTGTGGCTATGGAGCAGATGGCAACCATGGCCAATTCCGGGAAGGTGGACTGATTTCCATGACGCAGTGGACTTCTGCGGTGGGAGCGGCGCAGCTGGCTCGCCAGCTCGGCGCGCAACAGCCCCGCCCCGCCGGGCCCGGCACCCGCAAGCCGCCCGCCTACCGGGCACTCGCCGACGGTGTCCGGCTGCTCGTCCTCGAAGGCCGGGTCCCCGTGGCCGCCCGGCTCCCCGCCGAGCGGGAACTCGCCATCGCGCTCTCCGTCAGCCGCACCACCGTCGCGGCGGCCTACGAGGCGCTGCGCTCCGAGGGCTTTCTCGAATCCCGCAGGGGCGCGGGGAGCTGGACCGCCGTGCCCGCCGGGAACCCGCTGCCCGCGCGGGGCCTCGAACCGCTGCCGCCGGAATCCCTCGGCTCCATGATCGACCTCGGCTGCGCCGCGCTGCCCGCGCCCGAGCCCTGGCTCACCCGCGGCATCCAGGGCGCGCTGGAGGAGCTGCCGCCGTACGCGCACACCCACGGCGACTACCCGGCCGGAATCCCCGCCCTGCGGCAGATGCTCGCCGACCGCTACACCGAGCGCGGCATCCCCACCATGCCCGAGCAGATCATGGTCACCACCGGGGCCATGGGCGCCATGGACGCCATCTGCCATCTCTTCGCCGGGCGCGGCGAGCGGATCGCCGTCGAGTCGCCCTCGTACGCCAACATCCTCCAGCTGATGCGCGAGGCCGGGGCCCGGCTGGTGCCGGTGGCGATGGAGGAGGGGCTCGGCGGCTGGGATCTGCCGCGCTGGCGGCAGGTGCTGAGGGACGCGGCGCCGCGCCTGGCGTATGTGGTCGCCGACTTCCACAACCCCACCGGCGCGCTCGCCGACGAGGACCAGCGCCGGCGGCTGGTCGACGCGGCCCGCTCCGCCGGTACGGTCCTGGTGGTCGACGAGACCATGTCGGAGCTGCACTTCGACGAGGGGCACCCGATGCCCCGGCCGGTCTGCGCCTTCGACCCGGCCGGCTCCACGGTGCTGACCGTCGGCTCCGCGAGCAAGGCGTTCTGGGCAGGGATGCGGATCGGCTGGGTCCGGGCGTCCCCCGAGGTGATCCGCTCACTGGTCGCCGCGCGCGCCTACGCGGACCTCGGCACTCCCGTCCTGGAGCAGCTGGGGGTGAACTGGCTGCTGCGGACCGGCGGATGGGAGCAGGCGGTGGCCGTGCGCCGCACACAGGCCCGGGAGAACCGCGACGCCCTGGTGGCGGCGGTGCGCCGGGAGCTGCCCGAGTGGGAGTTCGCCGTCCCGGACGGCGGGCTGACCCTCTGGGTGCGCACCGGCGGGCTCTCCGGCTCACGCCTCGCCGAGGTCGGGGAGCGGGTGGGGGTACGGGTGCCGTCCGGCCCGCGCTTCGGTGTCGACGGGGCCTTCGAGGGCTTCGTCCGGCTGCCCTTCACGGTCGGCGGCCCGGTCGCCGACGAGGCGGCGGCCCGCCTGGCGGCAGCCGCCCGCCTGGTGGAAACGGGCGCGACAACGGGCACGGAGGCTCCCCGCACCTTCGTGGCGTGAACACCCTCCGGCGAGCCTCCTGTCATCGGCCCGGCGACCCTGCGCGCCCCCGGCCCGCCCGGCCCTCGGGGGCAGGGGCCCGCGCTGTGTGGTGCGCGGCCGGGTTCCGGATTCCCGGCCTGGTGGTGGTGAGTTTCAGCCGGTCCGGCGTTTGAGGACGGGCCCCGCGCCACGGGGGCCCGCACCCCGCGACACCCAGCCCCCTCAACCAGCCACCGGGTCCTGCGCCGGCACCTGATCCCCCACCCGCGCCCCGCCCGTCCCGCTCACCCCACCCTCCCCGCCCTCCCCGCCGTCAGCCGAGCACCCCGGCAGCAGCTCCAGCACCGCCCGCCGCTCCCCCTCGCTCGTCGCGTCGTCGTACGGGTCCGGCGTGGCCGGCACCTGGAGCCTGAACACCGGCCCCGTCCCCAGCCGGGCATACCCCCTCCCCGGCGGCACATCGGGCGTCGGCGTGGTGTGCGGAGCCGTCCCGAGCACCGCCGCGACCTGGTCGAATCCGGCGGGCCCGAGCACCACCCGGGCGCGGGTCCGCGCCCGTACCGCCTCGTCGAGCGTGTCCAGGCTGTCGAACTGCTCGGCCACCACCACGGTCACCGAAGCCGCCCTGCCGTGCCGCAGCGGCACCTGGAGCAGGGTCTGCGGGTCGGTGTGCCCGTCGGCGGCGGCCAGGTGCCCGAGGACGCCCGGCCGGTCGACCAGAATCCACAGCGGCCGCTTGACGTCCTCGGGCAGCGGATGACCCGCCTGCCGGGCCCGGTTCGCCCCGATCAGCCGGCGCTCGGTCTCGTGCGCCGCCCACTCCAGGCTGCTCAGCGCCCCGGCGAGCCCGCACTCGACCGCCAGTACCCCCGGCCGCCCGGTCAGCGCCCCGTACTCCCCGGTCCCGCCGCCCTCCACGATCAGCACATCACCGTGCTGAAGGGCCTGGAGCGCGATCGAGCGCAGCAGGGTCGTGGTCCCTCCGCCGGGCAGCCCGACCGCGAGCAGATGCGGCTCGGTGGAGCGCGGCCCGGTGCGCCAGATCACCGGGGGAGCGTCCCGGGTCTCCTCGCCGTCCGTCACCGGCACGGTGCGCTGCACCGCCTCGGCGTCGGTGAAGCCCAGCACCGTCTCCCCGGGGGCGGTGACGAAGCGCTGGGCGGCGATGCCGGTGGAGAGCGCCGGCAGCACACTCATCAGGAGCTGGTTCCCCTCCTCGTCCCAGCGGAAGCGGTACTCGCGGCCCCGCCCCGACTTGGCGTGCAGCAACTGCTCGATCCGGGCCCGGGACTCCGCCTCCCCGTCGGTGAAGTACGCGGGGTAGGCCATCCGGAGCCCGGTCAGCCGGCCGTTCCCGTCGAAGGCCGGGTCGTGGAAGGCCGAGGTCCAGTCGCCGCCGTGGCGGTAGAGCGGGGAGGGGTCGTCGGGCACGGAGAAGTACGGCACCAGGGCCTCGTACAGACACTGGAGCCGCCCCGCCTCCGCCTCGTCGGGGCCGGTCCGCACGGGGGCGCGCTCCCGCCCCTTCCAGGCCGCGACGGCCATCAGCGAGATCAGCCCCAGCACCGGACCGAACGGGACGAGCGCGACCGCCATCACACCGCTCGCCACCAGGAGGAGCGTGGGGCCGCGCCGGTCCTTGGGCGTCTCGCCCCACTTCCGGTGGGCGGACACCGCCAGCCGCCGCAGCCCGCGCGAGACCGTGATCAGGGGGTGGAGCACATCGGTGGCGCTGTCGGCCGCCGAACGTGCGATCTCCCTGGTCCGGGCGATCTGCGCCGATCCGCTGCTCAGAATGCGGGGGAGTGGGCGCGGGGCCACATCGGTCTCCTGGGGGTGCGGGGCAAAAGTGCGGGCCAAAGGGGCGGGGATGAGGCGCCGGGCGGGCGGCGCCGACGGTGGTGGACCCGACCGGCGGCGCCGGTGGTGGACGGCGCGGGACGCGGTGGGGGAGCGGCCGTGGCCGTCCCGCTCAGAACTTGATCCCGCCCAGGAGGCTGGCGAGGCTCTGGCTGCCGGCCTTGATGCTCGGCGCGATGGCGGTGCCGGCCATGAAAAAACCGAAGAGTGCGCAGGTCACGGCGTGGGAGGCCTTGAGGCCGCCCTTCCTGAAGAAGAGGAAGACGATGATCGCGAGCAGCACGACGCCCGACATGGAAAGGATCATGAGGTTCTCCTGGGTGAGGGGACGGTCACCATGAGTTCTTCCAACCTCACAGGAAGTATCTATGCGATAAAAGGTGCAAATGAGTGAAAAACTCAGTAATTCACTGCACTGGTGGACGGAGACCCCTTGCTCGGCGGGCACACTCCGCCCCCACACGGCACAGTGCCCCCGGCACCGCCGGAACGTGCCCCGCGGCACAGGGCAGGGCAGTAATCTGTCCCGGTTCACCCGTACGGCACTCCCCGCCGTGCGGACCCGCGCCGCCAGGGGTACGACCCATCCCGTACCCCCGGCACCCCGACAGCCCAGAGAAAGGCGGTCCCCTCGATGAGCGAGGCCCCGGACCCCGAGGTCATCGAACTCGCGACCAAGGTCTTCGACCTGGCCCGCCAGGGAGAGACCGAGGCGCTCGCCGCGTACATCGACGCGGGAGTTCCCGCCAACCTCACCAATGACCGCGGCGACACCCTGGTGATGCTCGCCGCCTATCACGGCCACCCCGCCGCCGTCGAGGCCCTCATCGCCCGTGGCGCGGACCCGGACCGGCACAACGACCGGGGACAGACCCCGCTCGCCGGAGCCGTCTTCAAGGGCGAGGACGCCGTCGTCCGCGCACTTCTGGACGGCGGGGCCGACCCCTCCGCCGGAACCCCCTCCGCCGTGGATACCGCGCGAATGTTTGGGAAGACAGAGCTTCTGGAGCTGTTCGGCAGCCGCTGAGGCGGCCGGGCAGCACACGGACTGCACGCTCCGGGCCCCCCGGACCGACCCCTGACCACCCCCGGAGCCCCTGGCAGGGGCGTCGTAAATGTGGTCGCGGTGGCGATATGGGTGGGTCATCATGACGACGGGCCCTGTCCTGGACATCACCGGGAATTCCCCTGGGGCTCACCGACGAGAGGCAGGAAGATGGGCTACACCAAGCGGAAGACGCGCATGACGACGGGCGGCCCCACATGCTGCTGCGCGGCCTAGGCATCTCCATTCCCCGGTTGCGTCGAGAGCTTGATGTGAGGCCTTCCCCATGTTCGATCCAGTCATAGCGCCGAGCGGCACGCTGCTCGGCCTGTTGCAGAGGGGCCGCGGCGACGGCACGCTGCACGCGCTCGCCGCGCCCCGCGCCGAAGCGCTCGCCGCCCTCAACCACTGTGTGCTCAATGATCCCCGCCACGACTGGCAGGTCGAGAACCGCTCCCTGTACTACGCCCGCCTCTACCTGGACCTCCACGGCGGGCTGGAGGAGATCGAACGGCACCTGAGCGACGCCGACGACCATCTCGACACGGACGAGGCCAGAACCGGCCTCGCCCTCGCGGTCCTCGGCCACCTCGCCTCCTACGGCCGGGACGACGCCCTGCGGCTGCTGCGCGGCTATGCCGCGACCGGCGCCAACTGGGCCTGGGCCCTCGACGAGCTGGCCGTGCGCGACGACGACACGTCGCTTCGCTCGCTCGCCGTGCCGATCCTCGCCAGATTCCCGGCCACCCCGGACGGCGAGGCCGAGCTGGCCGCCGCCGTACGGGACGCCTTCGAGCCCCGGCCCTGGCGGCTCTGGGCCGAGGACCCCCGGCCGTCGGTGGGCGCCCGGGTGCGCGCCGCCGGGGAGACGGGCTCGTTCGACCGCTGGCAGCGGCAGATGCGTCCCACCGGGCCGCGCCCCGGCTGGAGCGTCCAGGCCGTGCTGGACTGGGCCGATCAGGGCCTGGAGCGCGGCAATCCGCTCCATGTGCCCGCCGCGCGCTGTCTGTCCGCCGTCGCCGGCGCCGACGACAGGCCCGCGATCGTCACAGCGGCCCGCGAGGGGAACGACGGCGCGCGCTGCGCCGCCCTGCACTACCTCGCCGAATGCCGGGACCCCGTCGTCCTGGATCTGATCGAGGCGGCGGTCGCCGTGGGCCCCCGCGCCGTCTCCGACGCCGCGATCGCCGCGTTCGAGCGAATGTGCGGGGACGAAGCCGTCGACCGCGCCCGCGGCTGGGTCCACCGGCCCGACGCGCTCGGGGCCTCCGCGGCGGGCGTGCTCGCCTGCCGGGGAGACGCGGGCGACGACCGGCTCGTCCTCGGCGCGCTCCGCGAGACGGTACGGGCCGACGGGCCCGACGCCCCGCTGCTGCGCACACTCGTGGACGGCGCCGGGCGTCTCGGCATCAGCTGCGCGGCCCCGGTTCTGCGCCATGTCTACCGCGAGACGTCCTCGTCCCAGCTCCGGGGGCGCGCGGCCCGGGCGCTCGCCGCGACGGACGGCTCCTTCGCGACGGGCTTCGCCGTCGAGTGCCTCTGGGACTGCGAGGAGACCACCCGCGAGGTCGCCGCCCGGCACGCCGAGACCGGGGATGTCCGGGTCGCCGACCGCCTGCGCCGCCTGGCCGCCGACCCGGCGGAGGAGGCCGAGGTCCAGACCGCGGTCCGCAGCAGAATGGGCCCGGACCCCCAGACGGTCTGACCCGGGCACCACACCCGTCGGGCCCGCCCCGTCGGGGCCGTACGCCCTCGCCGTACGCCGCCGCTGGGCTCCGGCCCCAGCGGCGGCGTACGGCTGGTCGGGTACGGCTGGTCGGGTACGGCTGGTCGGGTACGGCTGGTCGGGTACGGCTGGTCGGGTACGGCTGGTCGGGTACGGCGCGCTGCCCCGGGTCCGTGGCGTGCGGCGCGCAGGGTGCGGGCCGCCAGGCACGGCGTGTCGCGTACGGCGTGCTGGGAGCACCGAGCCGGGACCGGGGCCGGGGCCGGCCCGACGCGCGCGGTCCTCCGACACCACCCCCTGCGTCGCCTTCCGCACGGAACCACCCCCTCCCCTTCCGTGCGGAACGCCCGGGCGTGCGAGAGCCGGAGGCCGCGCTGGACCACAGCCCCCGCCGCCGCGCGCCCGAGGCGGGGGGCGACTCCCGGGCCGGGCGCGAGGCGGCACCCACCCCTCCCCACCCGTACGCGAGGGCGCACCGGCCCGCCCGCACGGCGGCATCCCCACCCCCGGCGCGGTCCGGTCCGCCCGCTCGCCCGCCCCCGCGAGGTCCCCGCCCCCGCGAGGCCCCCCGCTCACCGGGTCCGTAGCCGCTTCGCTTGCCAGAATGAGGGCATGACCGGGCGCTGGGAGTTCTGGATCGACCGAGGCGGCACGTTCACCGACATCGTCGGGCGGCGGCCCGACGGGCGGCTCGTCACCCGCAAGCTGCTCTCGCACGACCCCGACCGCTACCGGGACGCCGCCGTCGCCGGAATCCGGCTGCTCCTGGGCACCGGACCGGACGCCCCCGTCCCCGCCGACCGGGTCGCGAGCGTCCGGATGGGCACCACCGTCGCCACCAACGCCCTCCTGGAGCGGCGCGGCGAGCCGACCGTCCTCCTCATCACCGAGGGCTTCCGCGACGCCCTGCGGATCGCCTACCAGAACCGGCCCCGGATCTTCGACCGCCACATCGTGCTCCCCGAAGCGGTGTACGAACGCGTCATCGAGGTACCCGAGCGCGTCGACGCCCACGGCACCGTCGTCCGTCCGCTCGATCTGCCCCGGGTCACCGAACAGCTCCGCCGGGCCCGCGCCGACGGCTTCAGCAGCGCGGCCGTCGTCCTGATGCACGGCTACCGGCACCCCGCGCACGAGACGCGGGTCGCCGAGGCCGCCCACGACCTCGGATTCACCCAGATCAGCTGCTCCCACGAGGTCAGCCCTCTGATCAAACTGATCCCGCGCGGCGACACCACCGTCGTGGACGCCTATCTCTCCCCGGTCCTGCGCCGGTACGTGGACGGCATCGCCGGCGAACTCGACGGCATCCGCCTGATGTTCATGCAGTCCAACGGCGGTCTGCGCGAGGCCGCACACTTCCGGGGCAAGGACGCCGTGCTCTCCGGCCCGGCCGGCGGGGTCGTCGGCATGGCGCGCACCGCGGCCCAGGCCGGATTCGACCGGGTCATCGGCTTCGACATGGGAGGCACCTCCACCGATGTCTCGCACTACGCGGGCGAGTTCGAACGCGAACTGGACACCCGGGTCGCGGGTGTACGGATGCGCGCGCCCATGATGAACATCCACACCGTCGCCGCGGGCGGCGGCTCCGTACTCCACTTCGACGGCCGCCGCTACCGCGTCGGCCCCGATTCCGCGGGCGCCGACCCCGGCCCCGCCTGCTACCGGCGCGGCGGCCCCCTCACCGTCACCGACGCCAATGTGATGCTGGGCCGTGTCCAGCCCGCCCACTTCCCCGCCGTCTTCGGACCGGGCGGCGACCAGCCGCTGGACGCCCGTACCGTGCGCGAGCGCTTCACCGCGCTCGCCCGCCGGATCGGTACGGAGACCGGCACCACGCCCACCCCCGAGGAGGTCGCCTCGGGTTTCCTGGAGATCGCCGTGCTCAATATGGCGAACGCGGTCAAGAAGATCTCCGTCCAGCGCGGGCACGACATCACCCGCTACGCCCTCAACTCCTTCGGGGGCGCGGGCGGACAGCACGCCTGCGCGGTCGCCGACGCCCTCGGCGTCGACACCGTCCTCGTACCGCCGCTCGCCGGGGTGCTCTCCGCGTACGGCATCGGGCTCGCCGACGCCACCGCCATGCGCGAACAGTCCGTGGAGGCCGAACTCGACGAGGGCTCCCTCGCCCGGGTCCGCGACCTGTGCGAGCGGCTCGCCGCCCGCACCCGCGCGGAGCTGCGGGCCGACGGCATCCCCGAGGACGCGATCACCACCCGGGCCCGGGTGCTGCTCCGCTACGCGGGCACGGACGCGAGCCTGCCCGTACCGCTGGACACCGTCCCCGCGATGAAGGACGCCTTCGCATCGGCCCACCGGGCCCGTTACGCGTTCACCATGGAGAAGCCCCTCGTGGTGGAGGCCGTGTCGGTGGAGGCGGTGGGCGGCCCGTCGCCGGACGGCCCCGAGGAAGCCGGAGGCCCCGTGGAGCCCGCTAAGCCCGTGGAGCCCGCTAAGCCCGTGGAGCCCGCTAAGCCCGCGGACTCCGCTAAGCCCGCGGAATCCCCGGAAGACGACCCGCCCGGTGGCGAGTCCACGCCGCCCACCCCCGTCACCATGTTCGTCGACGGCGCGGAGCGGGAAATCCCTCTTCACCAGCGGGCCGGCCTCGGGCCGGGCGACGGGGTCGACGGACCCGCGATCATCGCGGAGGCCGACGCCACGACCGTCGTCGACCCCGGCTGGCGCGCCCGGGTCCACCCGCAGGGCCATCTGCTGCTCACCCGCGTCCTGCCCCGCCCCGACCGGGTCGCGGCCGGCACCGAGGTCGACCCCGTCCTCCTGGAGGTGTTCAACAACCTCTTCATGTCCATCGCCGAGCAGATGGGCGTACGCCTGGAGAACACCGCCCACTCCGTCAACATCAAGGAGCGGCTCGACTTCTCCTGCGCCCTCTTCGACCCCGAGGGCAATCTCATCGCCAACGCCCCCCACATCCCGGTCCACCTCGGCTCGATGGGGGAGTCGATCAAGGAGGTGCTGCGCCGCAACGGCGACCGGCTGCGCCCCGGGGATGTGTACGCGATCAACGATCCGTACCACGGCGGCACCCATCTGCCCGATGTGACCGTGGTGACCCCGGTCTTCGGCCCGGCCCCCGACTCCGGCCCGGCCCCTGCCCCGGCCCCCGCCGCCGCCCGGGGGGCCGAACTGCTCTTCCTGGTGGCGTCGCGCGGTCACCACGCCGAGATCGGCGGGATCACCCCCGGCTCCATGCCCGCCTTCAGCCGGACCATCGAGGACGAGGGCGTCCTCTTCGACAACTGGCTGCTGGTCCGGGACGGCCGGCTGCGCGAGCGCGAGACCCGCGAACTCCTCACCGGCGCGGCCCACCCCTCCCGCGCGCCCGATCTCAACATCGCCGATCTGCGGGCCCAGATCGCCGCCAATGAGAAGGGCATCACGGAACTGCGCCGCATGGCCGACCAGTTCGGTCTCGATGTCGTCCACGCCTATATGCGCCATGTGCGGGACAACGCGGAGGAGTCGGTCCGCCGGCTGGTCGCCGGGCTGCGCGACGGCGAGTACCGGTACGAGACCGACGGCGGCGCGGTCATCCGCGTGGCCCTGCGGATCGACCGCGCCCGGCGCGGCGCCCTCATCGACTTCACCGGCACCTCCCCGCAGCAGCCCGGCAACGCCAACGCACCCACCTCGGTGGTGATGGCGGCGGTGCTCTATGTCTTCCGGACCCTGGTCGGCGAGGACATCCCGCTCAACAGCGGCTGCCTGGAACCCCTGGAGGTGCGGGTCCCCGAGGGCTCCATGCTCGCGCCCGCGTTCCCCGCCGCCACCGTCGCCGGCAATGTGGAGACCTCCCAGGCCGTCACCGGAGCGCTGTACGCGGCGCTCGGCGTCCAGGCCGAGGGGGCCGGCACCATGAACAATCTGACCTTCGGCAACGACCGGGTGCAGTACTACGAGACGGTGGCGAGCGGCTCCGGCGCCGGCGACGGCTTCCCGGGCACGGACGCCGTCCAGACCCATATGACCAACTCCCGCCTCACCGACCCCGAAGTCCTGGAATGGCGCTGTCCGGTGCGCGTCGACGCCTTCTCGGTCCGGCACGGGAGCGGCGGTACGGGCCGCTGGCCCGGCGGCGCCGGAACCGTACGGCGGCTGCGCTTCCTGGAGCCGATGACGGTGACCCTGCTGACCGGGAACCGGCGCGTCGCGCCCTACGGCATGGCCGGCGGCAGCCCGGGGGCCCTCGGCAGGAACACCCTGGAGCGGGCGGACGGTGAGGTGACCCCACTGGACGGAGTCGACTCCGCCGAGGTCGGGCCCGGGGATGTGCTCGTCATGGAGACACCGGGCGGCGGCGGCTACGGCCCGCCACCCCTCTGACCCGCCCCGGGCCCCGCCCGTCTCCCGCGCCCCGGGCCCCGCCCGTCTCCCGCGCCCCGGGCCCCGCCCGTCTCCCGCCCCGGGCCACGGAGTCCGGGCCGTCACCCCAGAGGGACGAAGCGCACCGGGGTCCCCGCCACCGCCTGGGCCGCCGCCGCGAGATCCCGCCCGTCGACGACCGCGATCACCGGATAGCCGCCCGTCGTCGGATGGTCGGCGAGAAAGATCACCGGACAGCCGTCCGGCGGCACCTGCACCGCCCCCAGCACCATGCCCTCGCTGGGCAGCTCCGCACCGCGCGACCGCTCCAGCACCGGGCCCGCCGTCCGCAGCCCGATGCGGTTGCTCGCGGCCGACACCCGGTAACCGGCGGTGGTGAACATCCGCAGCGCCCCGGGGGTGAACCAGTCGGCCCGCGGTCCCCACCGCGTCCGGAGCACCAGCTCAGCGGGTGGCGCGGGCCACGGAACGGGCCCGTCCACCCGCGCGGGCGGTCCGGCCGGCGCGCCCAGGGGCAACACGGCGCCGTCCTCCAGCGGCGGCGGACCGAGGCCCGAGAGCAGATCGGTGGACCGGCTCCCGAGCACCGGATCGACCCCGACACCCCCCGCGAACCCGATGTAGCCGCGCACCCCGGCGGTGGCCCACCCCACGTCGAGCACGGCCCCGGCGGGCACGCGCACGGGCGCCCCCCAGGCCACGGGCCGCCCGTCGACGGTGACCGGGCACGGTGCCCCGCCGACCGCCGCGACCACCGTGCGCCGGGGCCGTACCGCGCAGCCGCTGAGGGTGGTCTCCAGCACCGCCGTGCCCTCCGGGTTGCCGACCAGCCGGTTGACGAGGTCCGCGGCACCGGGGTCGAGCGCTCCCGAGCGCGGAACCCCGAGGTGCGCGTGGCCGGGACGCCCCGCGTCCTGCACGGTGGTCAGCGCACCGGCCCGGACCACCGCGATGGCGCGGTCCGTCATCGGCCCACGACCGGCTCACGGCCCCGCCGCCGCTCGGGCCCCTCCGGCCCCGTGGACCGTTCGCGCGGCCCGGGCTGTTCGGGGCGCCCCGCTGTGTGCTCCGGCTCCACGACGAACCGCACCCGGACACCCGGTGACAGCAGTGCCGCCGGCTCGCGCGCCGGCTCCCACAGCTCCAGCTCCGTGGTGCCGATCAACTGCCAGCCACCGGGGGACGACCGGGGATAGACACCGGTGTACGCGCCGGCCAGCCCCAGCGACCCCGAGGGCACCGAGGTCCGGGGAGTGGCCCGGCGCGGCACCGCGTACCGCTGCGGCAGCCCCGTGAGATAGCCGAAACCGGGCGCGAAGCCGCAGAAGGCCACTCTGAACTCCACCGCCGAGTGGATCGCCACCACCTCCTCCTCGCTCACCCCCCACAGCGCCGCGACCTCGGCCAGGTCGGGGCCGTCATAGCGGACCGGCACCTCGATCACCTCCGCAGCCCGCTCCCGCAGCGGCGGAATCCTCCACTCCAGCACCTCCCGGGCGAACCCCGACGGGTGGTCGAGCCCGTCGAGCAGCACGGTCCTGGCCGCGGGGACCATCTCCCGTACGGCGGGAAGGGTGCCCGCCGCACGGCGGCGCAGCAGCTCGGCGTGGAGCGCTCCGGCGGTCTCCCCGTCCGCCAGCTCGATCAGCAGCGCCCGGTCGCCGACCGGCAGCGCCCTCATCGCCGCCCGCTCGCCCGGGCGGCCGTCGGCCGGGTTCATACGAACGGCTCCACCCGGACCCCGGCGGCCTCCAGCTGACGGCGGACCCGCCCGGCCAGGGTCACCGCCCCCGGGGTGTCGCCGTGCAGACAGAGCGAGCGGGCCCGCACCGGCACACTCCTGCCGCAGTGCGCGGTCATCACCCCGAACCGGGCCATGCTGACCGACCGTTCGACCACGGTCGCCGGATCGGTGAGCACCGCGCCTTCCTCGCCGCGCGGCAGCAGCCTGCCGTCGGCGGTGTACGCCCGGTCCGCGAACGCCTCCGTGATGGTGGGCAGCCCCGCCTTCTCCGCCATGGTGTGCAGCTTCGAGCCCGGCAGCCCCAGCAGCGGCAGCCGCTCGCCCGACAGCAGCACTCCGTCGACCACGGCGCCGGCCTGCTCCTCGTCGTGGACCACCCGGTTGTAGAGCGCGCCGTGCGGTTTCACATAGGAGACCCGCGACCCCGCGGCCCGGGCGAAGATCTCCAGGGCCCCGATCTGATAGGCGATTTCGGCGGACAGTTCGTCCGCCGGCACATCCATGGAGCGCCGGCCGAAGCCGGCCAGGTCGCGGTAGGAGACCTGGGCGCCGATGCGCACCGACCGCTCGGCCGCCAGCCGGCAGACCCGTCGCATGGTGACCGCGTCCCCGGCGTGGAAGCCGCAGGCGACATTGGCGCTGGTGACCACGGACAGCAACTGCTCGTCGTCGGTGAGCCGCCAGCGGCCGAAGCCCTCGCCGAGGTCGGCGTTGAGATCGATGGACGCCCAGGTCATGTACTCCTCCTCCGCACCCCGGCGCCGCCGCCGGGGTTCCGAACCGGGATCACAGCAACTCCCTGCCCCGGGTCTCGGGCAGACCCAGCAGCGCCACCCCGGCCAGACCGTAACCCAGTGCGCCGAGGACCAGAGCGCCGCCGACGCCCCAGCTGTTCGAGAGGAAGCCCACCAGAGTCGGCAGGAACGCCCCCACCGCACGGCCGCAGTTGTAGGTGAACCCCTGGCCGGTGCCGCGCACGGCGGCGGGATACAGCTCGCTCAGGAAGGAGCCGAAACCACTGAAAATCGCCGACATGCAGAACCCCAGCGGGAAGCCGAGCACCAGCAGCAGCCCGTTGGCGCCCGAGGGCAGGCTGGTGTAGGCGAGTATGCCGAAGGCCGAGAGGACGGCGAAGAGGGCGATGTTCTTCTTCCGGCCTATGCGGTCGGTGAGGTAGCCGCCCGTGAGATAGCCGATGAAGGCCCCGGATATCAGGAACGCCAGATACCCGCCGGTGCCGACCACGGTCAGCCCCCGCTCGGTCTTCAGATAGGTCGGCACCCAGGTCGCGAGGGTGTAATAGCCGCCCTGGACACCGGTGGAGAGCAGGGTCGCGAAGACCGTGGTGCGCAGCAGGTCCTTCTTGAAGATCGCGGAGAAGGAGCCGCGCACGGCGCTGGCGGCGCGCTTGGCGGCGGCCTCCGGCGCGTCGCTGACATTGCGCCGCAGGTAGACGACGAGCAGGGCGGGCAGCGCGCCCGTCCAGAACAGCACCCGCCAGGCGATGTCGTCGTCCAGGAACTGGAAGACCAGGGTGTAGACGATCACGGCCAGCCCCCAGCCGACCGCCCAGGCGCTCTGCACGGCACCGAGGGTGCGCCCCCGGTGCTTGGCGCCGGCGTACTCGGCGACCAGGATCGCGCCGACGGCCCACTCGCCCCCGAAGCCGAGGCCCTGGAGCGCGCGGAAGACCAGCAGCGTCTCGTAGTTGGGGGCGAAGCCGCACGCCACGGTGAACACGGCATAGGTGATCACCGTGACCATCAGGGCCTTCACCCGGCCGATCCGGTCGGCGAGAATCCCGGCCAGAACACCGCCCACCGCCGACACCACCAGGGTGACCGTGGTGAGGAGCCCGGTCTGCCCGTTGTTCAGGCTGAAGTACGCGGAGATCGCCACCATGCTCAGCGGCAGGGTGAAGTAGTCGTACGAATCGAGGGCGTATCCGCCGAACGCGCCGCCGAAGGCGCGCCGGCCTCGCGGGCCGAGGGCCCGGAGCCAGGCGAAGGCGCCCGCGTCCTCGTGCAAGCCGCCCTTGTCCGGCTCTGTGTGGACCGTGCTCATCTGCACCTCGCAGAAGGGGAGATGGTGCTGCCGGAATGTGCCGTGCTGCCGAAGGTAGAGGATCGTTGAACGATCCGACAAGGGGCGCGTTGGCTCGTTCTTCCTTCTACGATGAGCACCGTGCGCCGGTTTGGCGGCGGCGAGGAGGAAAGGGGTGTCGTGGGGACGACGGAGCCGGAGATCGACCGTGCCGACGGACTCGGCGGACTGGCGGACGACCGCGTCCTGCTGGGCCGCACCAGCACGGCGGAACGGGTCGCGGACATCCTGCGCACCCGGATCGCGGAAGGGTACTTCCAGCCGGGGGAGCGGCTCTCGGAGGACGCCATCGGCAAGGCGCTCGGCGTCTCGCGCAACACCCTGCGCGAGTCCTTCCGGCTGCTCACACATGAACGGCTGCTCGTCCACCGGCTCAACCGGGGCGTGTTCGTCCGGATGCTCGCGGTCCAGGACGTCGCCGACATCTACCGCACCCGGCAGCTCGTCGAGTGCGCCGTGGTCCACGACCTCGGCGATCCGCCCTACGCGCTCGGCCCGCTCGACGAGGCCGTCAGCGGCGGCGAGAGAGCAGCGCGCGAGGAGGACTGGCGAGGGGTCTCCACGGCCAACATCCACTTCCACCGCGAACTGGTCGCCCTCGCCGGCAGCGCCCGCACCGACGAGCTGATGCGCGGCGTGCTGGCGGAGCTGCGGCTGGCCTTCCATGTCGTCGACGACCCGCGCCGCCTCCACCAGCCCTTCCTGGTCCGGAACCGGGCCATCCTGGAGGCGCTGAAGGCGGGCGACCGCACCGGGGCGGAACAGCTCCTCGCGAAGTACCTGGAGGACTCACGCGCCCGGATGGTGGAGACCTACGCCCATCTGGTGACGGACGACGACACCCCCTAGGGAGTTCCTTCCGGACCCGGGCCGGATCAGGGAGCGGGGTCCGGGCCCGTGGATCGCGAGGCGGAGGAAGAAGCCCACGCGGAGCGCCGGCGACCGGCGGCAGCGCGGCGAGGCGCGGCGAGGCGCGGTACCGGGGCACGCGAGCCCGGAAAGATCCACAAGATACGGCCCGGACCCCGCCGCCGGCTCCCGTACGCCCGGCCGCGCCGTACCCCGCCCCGGCCTCCTCGGGCCCCGCGCGCCGCCCACGGGCCTGTGCCGCCCCCGCCGCCCCCGCCTCTCCGGGGGTTGGGCACCCGGTGCCCGGCGCGGCTCCACCGGGGCCGTTCCGCGCCGTTTCGACCGTTGTCAGTGCGAGGACCTAATCTGTGCAGCGTGACTTCGCCTGCCTCGACGGAATTCGTTCCGCCCCAGCTCAGCGCGGGGCCGAGGCCCGCCCAGGGCCCGGCCGCCGACGAAGGGCTGGCGCGGCGGCTCCGCGCGCTCGCCTGCACCGCGCCGCTGCACGACCTGGACGCCCGCAAGGCGAATCTCGCGGGTGAGTACACGGTGTACGCGATGGCGGAGGTCGCCCTCTCCGCCATCGACCTCGTCACCCTGAACATGGACTTCGACACGGGCGCCGACCACGACCAGGTCGTCACCCGGCTGCTCCCCAGAATCGCCGCCCAGGCCCCGCGCCGCCCGGCCGCCGAGCACGAGCGCGTCGCCCGCTGGGTGCTGGAGAACCTGATCAACGTCGGCAGCGTCGACCGGGGCTTCCGCGCGGTCTACGGCACCTTCGGCACCGACGGCGTCTACACCCGCCGCGACTACGACTTCAAGCTCATCGAGGAAGTCCCCGGCTACGGCGGCAGCGTCTGCCTGCGCACCACCGACGAGGCGGTCAACGTCCTCGTCGGCGCCCTCGACACCGACGTCACCAGCGCCCAGATCGCCGCCGAGGTCAAGCTGGAGGTCCTCATCAGCCGCGGCCGGCTCGCGGACGCCCAGCTCGCCGCCGAGCAGGCCCGCTACCGCACCGTCCAGTACGCCGAGACCCTGCGCCGGACCCTGGAGGCCACCCGCCGCAACGTCCGCGCCGTCGACTGGCTCAACGCCGTCCCCGACATGATCGCCGAGGCCCTCGACCACGTCGCCGACCGCTACCGCCACGAGAACGCGATCCTCACGAACATCCGCCGCGCGCGCGACGAGGCGGAGGACCCCGAGCACAAGCGCCGCGCCGCCGAGCTGGTCGACATCGTCAAGGACTGCATCCGCCGCCACACCCAGCTCCAGTCCCGGCTGCTGGAGGCCGGACCGCTCTTCCGGGCCGAGCAGGACCGCCAGGCCTTCGCCCGCCCCACCACCCGCACCGGCCTCGATCTGTACGGACAGCTGGTGGCCCCCGTGCTGCCACTGCCCCTGGACGCGGCGATCCGGGTCACCGACGCCTTCTTCGCCCGGGGCACCGGCCCGCGCACCCCCTCGTCCGTACGGGTGGGCGACCTGGTGGACCTGCTGCTCACCCCGCCCGTGGAACGGGAGCACCTGGGCGCCGAAATGCCCGAACCGGACCTGATCGCCACCCCCGACGACAGCCGCTTCAGCGAGGAGCAGCTCGCCCGCGCCATGGAACTGCTGGACCTGGAGCACGACGCCCCCCGCAGGCTGTCCGGGCTGCTCGCCGAGGCCCGCCGAGGCGGCGACAGCGAACTTCCCTACCTGGTGGCCCTGCTGGCCGTCCACGCCGCCAGCCCTCCGGTCGGCACCGCCTACCGCCAGGGCGAGGAACGGCTGCTCTTCGCCGTCGACGACGGCACCGCACTGGACGACTGGGAGTTCGGCGGCGCCGATCTGATCGTCGGCACGGCCCTGCTGGACGCGGCGGGCATGACGGCGGACCGCGCGGAGGCCGGATGAGCCGCCTCCGCCACCCCCCTCTCCGCCGCCCGTCCCGCCGCCCCCGACCGACACCCCACGACGAGGAGCCACCCCAGTGACCGACCAGCACGCCGAGCGCGACCCCTGGCGTGAACCGGCCACCACCGAGGCGCCCGCGGACACCGCCCCCGGCGCCCCCGGCGCCCCCGGCCGCCTCACCCCTCCGGACGCGGCCGACGCCGCCCGCCTGGTCTCCTTCGGACTCCAGCCCAAACTGCTCCCCGCCCGCGACGCGGAGTACGCCGACCTGCTGCGCCGCTACCGCGAGGACCCCGGCTTCGCCCGTGTCGCCGACGCCGTCGCCACCGGCCTCGGCCTCATCGTCCTCGAAGTCTCCCCCCGCGCCGGCATGGCCCTCGCCGCCGGAGACGACTCCGTCTTCGCCGTCCGCATGGGCGACTACGCCCGCCGCGCCGCCGCCGACTCCGCCGACCGCTTCCTCCACGGCCTGGCCCACCTCGCCGTCGCCGCCCTGGCCTTCCCCCGCCCCGAGGACCTCGCCGACGACGGCTACATCGGCCGCGTCACCGTGAACGGCGTCGACGCCTTCGTCCGGCAGGCCTGCCACCGCCTGGAGGAGCGCGCCGCGACGGAGGGCGAGAACACCGACCCCGCCACCGACACCCCCGGCCTGGAGTCCGCCTGGCGGATCTACGCCCGCCGCAGCGCCACCGGCGCGACCAAGGACGCCCGCAGGCTCGCCGGCTCCACCACCGGCATCATCGGCAAGGCCGTCGCCTTCCTCACCGAATCCGGCTTCCTCCAGCGCACCGGCGACGACGCGGGAGGCACCTACCGCACCACCGCCCGCTACCAGCTCCAGGTCCGCGACATGGCGGGCAGCGCGGCCATGGCCGAACTGCTCGACCTCGGAGTCGTCCCCGTCAGCGACGGCAGCGCCACCCTCCTCCCCCCGTCCGAGGCGGACGACCTGGAGCTGGTGGCCGACGCCGGGCTCCCGTTCCACACCTGACCCCGCCGTCCGGCACCGCACCCCGCGTCCCGCGCGATCCACCCACCACGAGAGTCCGCCGCCATGTACGAGTTGTCCCGCGTTCGCCTCTACTCCATCGGGCCCGCCGGTGCGCGCTACGCCGACACCGTGCTGGATCTGCGCGGAGTCGGCGCGCCGGTGCCCCACCCCGCGCCCACGCAGGCGGAGTTCTTCGAGGAGGAGCCGGTCGGCCCGCCCCGCCGGCCCGCCCCCGCGGGCGTCCTCTTCCTGGAGAACGGCGGCGGCAAGTCCGTCCTGCTGAAGCTGATCTTCTCCGTGATGCTCCCCGGCCACCGCAACACCCTGGGCGGCGCCAGCTCCGGCGTCCTGCGCAAGTTCCTCCTCGCCGACGACTGCGGGCACGTCGCCCTGGAGTGGCAGCACACCCTCACCGGCGAGCTGGTCGTCGTCGGCAAGGTCAGCGAATGGCGGGGCCGCCAGGTCTCCAACGACCCGAGGAAGTTCGCCGAGGCGTGGTACTCCTTCCGCCCCGGCCCCGGACTGAGCCTGGACTCCCTCCCCGTCGCCGAGGCCACCGCCGTACGGTCCCCGGCCGAGGGCGCCTCCGGCGCGCGGGGCCGCCGCCGCACCATGAAGGGCTTCCGCGACGCGATCACCGAGGCCGGCAAGGTGTACCCCCACCTCGACGTCGCCTGGGAGGAGATCCACGACCGCTGGAACGAACACCTCGGCGAGCTGGGCCTCGACCCCGAGCTCTTCCGGTACCAGCGCGAGATGAACGCCGACGAGGGCGAGGCCGCCGGCCTCTTCGCGGTCAAGAAGGACTCCGACTTCACCGATCTGCTGCTGCGCGCCGTCACCGACACCCGGGACACCGACGGCCTCGCCGACCTCGTCAGCAGCTTCGGCAACAAGCTCGGCCGCCGCGCCGAACTGACCGCCGAACGGGACTTCACGGCCGGCTCCGTCGATCTGCTCGGCCGCATCGTGGAAGCCGCCGAGGCCCGGGCCCGTGCCCGGGAGATCCACACCGGCGCCGAGCGCCGCACCCGCGCCCTCGCCCGCCGGCTCTCCGCCCGCGCCACCGGCGAGCGCGCCCGCACCGCCGATCTCGCCCAGCAGGTCACCGCCGCCGCCCACACGGTCACCGGAGCCGAACAGGCCCGCGGCCACAGCGCCCTCATCGCCGCCGAACTGGCCTACCGGCACGCCTCACTGGCCCTGACGGCCGCCGAGAAGGGCGCGGCGGCCCAGCGCCGCGAGCTGACCGACGCCCGGACCCTGCACTCCGCCTGGCAGGCGGCCGAGGCCGTGCTCCGGCACCGCGCCGCCGCCGACCGCTCGGCCCGGGTCGCCGCCGCGATCCGCGAGGCCGAGCGGGACGCCGCCCCCGCCCTCGCCGCCCGCGCCCGGGCCGCCGCCGATCTCGTCCGCGCGCTCCACGCCGCCGCCGAGGACGGCGAACGGCTCGCCAACGAACACGAGGAGCGCTCCGCCACCCTCCAGCAGACCGGCGAGACCTCCCACCGGGACGCCACCGCCGCCGCGACCGAGGCCCAGCGCGCCCGCAGCGAGATCGGCCACCTCCGCCAGCGGCTCACCGAGGTCGAACAGGAGACCGCCGAAGCGGTACGGGCCGGCTGGCTCGACGACACCGCACCGGACGCCGACCCCGCGCGCGCCGCCCTCGCCGCCAGCGACGCCGAGAGGACAGCGGTCGCGGCCTGGGACACCGCCCGCGCATCGGGCCGGGTCACCGCCGAGCGCGCCAAGGAGGCCGCAGCGGCCGAGACCCGCGCGGAGCTGGCCGCCGCCCGGGCCGCCGACGCCGCCCGCACCGCGGAGCGCGCCCACACCGCCGAACACCGCGCCGCCGCCTCGATCGCGGAGAACGGACGCCTCGCGGAGCTGCTCAGCCTGCCGCCCGCCCCGTCCGCCGCACCCGTGCCCTCCCCCCGGCGCGGCACCGCGACCGGGGCGGACGACCCCGCCGGCACCACCGCACCGGCCACCGGCCCCACCCGCTCCGACGACACCCCCCTCACCGCCGAGGAACTCGACCGCTACGCCGACGACCTGCGCGAACTCCTCGACCAGTACATCGCGTCCGCCGAACGCCAGCTCTTCGACCTGCGCACAGCCGCCGCCGACGACTCCCGCATCCTCGGCGCCCTCGGCGACGGCGGCCTGCTGCCCCCCGGCCCCGATGTCCTCGCCACCGTCGAATACCTCGGCGAGCAGGGCATCCCCGCCCTCCCCGGCTGGCGCTACCTCGCCCAGGCGGTCGACCCCGCCGACCACGCCGCCGTCCTCGCCGCCCGCCCCGAGCTGGTGGACGGAGTCGTCATCACCGACCCCGCCTCGCATCTGCGCGCCCGCGAGGCCCTCGCCGGAGCCGCCCTGCTGCCCCGGTCCACCGTCGCCGTCGGCACCGCGGCCGCCCTGCTCGCGCCGGTGCCCGCCCCCGGCGACGACACCCAGGTCTTCCTCGTACCGCCGAACCCCGCCATGCACGACGAGCACGCCGCCGACGAGGAGCGGCAGTCGCTGCGCGCCCGCGCGACCGCGCGCGACGAGGAGATCCGCGACCTCGCGGCCCGGCTCGCCGGAGACCGCTCCCTCGCCGCGCGCATCGGCTCCTGGCGCGCCGACTGCCCGCCCGGCATGCTCGCCGAACTGGCCCAGGGCGCCGAGACCGCCCGCCGCACCGCCGAGGAGGCCCAGGCACAGCTGACCGAGGCCCGCGCCCTGCGCGCGGAGGCCGACGCGGCCGCCGCCGAGGCCGCCCTCGTCCGCGACGACCGGCAGGAGACCGCCCAGCGCGCGCGCCGCGCCGCCGACGCCCTCGCCGGCCTCGCGTTCCGGCTCCGGGAGCGCGCCGGCTGGCAGCTGAAACTCCGCGAACTGGCCGACGAGGCAGCCGAATCCGAGGCCCGCGCCACCGTCTGCCTGGAGCGCGCGAAGGCCGCCGACGAGGACCGCAGGGCCGCCCAGCGCGCGGGCGACGACGCCCGCCGCACCGCCCGCGCCCTGCGCGCGGAGCGGGCCGAGATCGCCGGCGCCCCGGAGACCCTGCCCGACGCCGACCCGGACGCCCCCCGCACCTCCCTGCCGGCCCTCCGCGAGGCCTACCGCTCGGCCTCCCAGCTGTACGAGAAGGTCGGCGTCGGCGCCGACCTCCGCGCCGAGCAGGCCCGCGCCGAGAGCGACGAGAGCGCCGCACTCGCCGAACTGGACCGGCTCACCAACAAGGTCCGCACCCGGGCCTCCCTCCTCCTCGAAGGCACGGACGGCGCCGACGGCCCCTCCCGCCAGGCGGCGGCGGCCCGCGCCGAGTCCCTCGTCCAGATGCTGGAGACCCGCGCGTCCGAGGCCAGCGAGAAGCTCGGCCGGCTGCGCGGAGAGGCCGAGCGCCTCGCCCCCTCCGACGGAGACGACACCCACACCGCGCTCCCCGACGACCTCGTCCCCTCCGACGCCGGGCACGCCCAGACCCTGCTGCGCGGCGCCACCACCGAACTTGCCGCGCGCACGGACGCCCTGGACACCGCCCGCGACACCCACACGGGCCTGCTCCATGCCCACCGGACCGCCGAGGACGCGGCCGGCGGCTTCGACGAGACCGCCGCCCTCCTCCGCGACCTGCTGCGCGAGCAGCGCGACGACGACGAGGAAGCCGAACAGCCCCCGGAGCCCTACCCCGGCGACCTCGCCGAGGCCCGCCACCTGGCCGCCGAGGCCCGGCGCTCCCTGCGCGGCTGCGCCACCGACCTCTCCGGCGCGGAGGCCGCCGTCCGCGAGGCGAGCGACATCCTGGTGCGCCACGCCAACTCCACCCGCTACGAACAGGTGCGCACCCCCGCCCGCCAGCAGATCCGGGAACTGCCCGCCGCCGCCCTGCCCGAACACGCCGCGAAGTGGGCCGAGGCGTTCGCTCCCCGGCTCCGGGTGCTGACCGACGAACTCCAGCAGCTGGAGCGCAACCGCGACACCATCGTCGACCGGCTGCGCGGCCTGGTGGAGTCCGCGCTCGCCACCCTCCGCTCGGCCCAGCGGCTCTCCCGGCTGCCCGAGGGCCTGGGGGAGTGGTCCGGCCAGGAGTTCCTGCGGATTCGCTTCGAGGAACCCGACCAGGC
Source organism: Streptomyces sp. NPDC001889 (assembly GCF_053594535.1). Lineage (NCBI taxonomy): Bacteria > Bacillati > Actinomycetota > Actinomycetes > Kitasatosporales > Streptomycetaceae > Streptomyces > Streptomyces sp. NPDC001889. The sequence continues at coordinate 19,804 of NZ_JBSFER010000030.1, read as the reverse complement.
GACCCTGGCCGAGCGCCTCGGCGAGGTCGTCGACGAGGCCACCCGCGCCGCCGTCCGCAAGAACGCGTCGGCGGCGTACGGCGAGGGGCGCAGGGACGGTATGTCCCTGCTGCTGCGCGGGGTCCAGGCGGCCCTGGAACCCCGGGGCATCGCCGTGGAGATCCTCAAGCCCGACGCGGTCCTGCGCGCCGAGCGCGTCCCCGTCGGACAGATGGGCGATGTCTTCTCCGGGGGTCAGCTGCTCACCGCCGCCATCGCCCTCTACTGCACCATGGCGGCCCTCCGCAGCAACGACCGCGGCCGTGACCGCCACCGCCACGCCGGCACGCTCTTCCTCGACAACCCCATCGGCCGGGCCAACGCCACCTATCTGCTGGAGCTCCAGCGGGCGGTCTCCGACGCCCTGGGTGTCCAGCTGCTCTACACGACGGGCCTCTTCGACACCACCGCCCTCGCCGAGTTCCCCCTGGTCATCCGGCTCCGCAACGACGCCGACCTCAGGGCCGGGCTCAAGTACATCAGCGTGGAGGAGCATCTGCGGCCCGGTCTGCCGCAGCAGGACCCCTCGGGCGAGACCGTCCACGGCGAGATCACCGCCACCCGGATGTTCAAGCGCTCCCAGACCCTCACCGCCCCCGAGCCCGGCTAGCCCCGGTCCGGCGCCCGTCCCCCGGTCCGCCGCCCGTCCCCTGGTCCGGCGCCCATCAGGTCCGCCGCTCGTCCGGGCCCGGCCCGGACGGGTGCGCCGGGCCGGCCGGTGTCACACCTCGGACAGCTCCGACAGCCGCCCCGCGCCCCGCTGCGCGACGGGCTCGCCCCGGCCCGGGCCCCGCCGCCGTATACGCGCGGTCCTGCGCGCCGCCGCCTTGGCCGCACGCCGCTCCCTGCGCCGCTCGCGCCGCAGGGCACGGGCGCTGCTGCTCGGCTCCGACACCACACCGTGGCGCTGGTTCCACACCTGGCGGGTCACCCAGACGTCCAGGACGCCCCAGGTGGCGACCACCGTGCTCGCGACACTGCTGAGCACCATCGGAAACGCCAGCCAGGAGCCGGCGAGGGTGCAGAGAAAAGCGATCATCGCCTGAATCAAGGTCAGGGAGACGATGAGCACCGCGCGGACGGCCGCCGTACGGACCGGATCGGCCATGCGGCGGCGCGCGGTCGGTTCCTCCACCCAGAGCTGCCGTCGCACCGGCGCGAACGACGGACGCCCCGCCGGTCTGTCCGCGCGACGCTCATCCGTTTCCATGGTCCCTCTCACTCCCCGTCCCCCAGGTCCTTCCGCCTTCAGGGTGGCTGCCCGGAATCCACTGCTTTACTCCGGCCCACGGCACCACCCGGCGCCGTGCCACGGCGCGCGGGAGGCGACCGGCCCGCTCCCGGCGGACCCGGGATCGCGCCCGCGCGGCGGAACGAACAGCCGCCGCGGCGGAAGCAGTTGAGAACCGGGCCCGCCGGTCCGGCCGGTGGACCGGCTCCGCCGCCCCTCACAGCCCCTGTGAACAAAGACGTATGACGAGCCCGGATGATTCCCGCATCCCGGACCTGGAGGGAAGAGTTCCAGCCATCTCCCGCCGTCCGGAAAAAGACGGGCCACCAGGCACCCCGTGACACACCGCGAATGCCAACTCCTTGAATACCGGGACAACCTGTGATCAACGCAGCTCCGGCAGGCCGAAAATCGCCCGGACGTGTCTTCGAGTTGTCTGTGTGACAGTAGTAGGCTCGCGCCGTTTGTTGACCGAGAGAACACCGCCTGTAACGGGCGGAGTTGAGCAGGGGGAGGCCATGCGCTTTCGCGGGAAGTCCATCCGCCGGAAGATCGTGGCGTTGTTGCTGGTGCCGCTGCTCTCCCTGACCGCCCTCTGGGCCTTCGCCACCGCTCTCACCGGCCGGCAGGCCGATGATCTGCTGGACGTCGGGACGATCACCGAGGAAGTCGGCCACCCCATGGTCGACTCCCTCGACGTCATCCAGCAGGAGCGCCGGCAGACGCTGATCTACCTCGCCGACCGCCGGTCCTCCAAGGCTCTCCCCGCTCTGCGGGAGAAGCGCGGGGCGACGGACCGCACCATCGCCGTCCTCAAGAGGAACGCGGCCAAGAAGGAGGTCCGCGACGATCTGCGCTCCGACGCCGAGCGCAGACTCGCCTCCCTCATCGAGGGCTTCGACGGACTCGTCGCCCTGCGCCGCTCGGTCGAGACGGGCACCGTCTCCCGGGCCCAGGCGCTGGACTACTACAACCGGATTCTCCACCCCTGCTTCACCTTCCTGAGCACCCTGCACGCCGTCCACGACGTGAGCATCGAGCGCCACGGCCGCGCCGTCGTCGGACTCGCCCGCGCCTCCGAGATGCTCTCCCGCGAGGACGCGCTCATGGCCTCCGCCCTCACCACGGGCCAGGTCACCACCGCTGAGATCCGCCGCTTCTCCGACCTCGTCGCCCACCGCGAGCTGTACTACGAGATCAACCTGGAGGCGCTGCCCGCGGGCGAGCGCGACATCTACACCCAGCTCTGGCGCGGCCCCAAGACCGCCCCCCTGCGCGCCGCCGAGGACCGCCTCATCGAGTCCGGCCGGGTCAACGCGGCGGGCCCCGCCGAGCTGGCCGAGTGGCAGGCCGCCGCGACCCCCGTCCTCGACGAACTGCGCCGCGAGGCCAAGGCATCGGGCGAGCGCTACCAGGACCGGGTCGACCCCGCCGCCTACGGCGTCTTCGTCCAGGCGGGCGTCGCGGGAGTCCTCGGCTTCCTCGCCCTGCTCGTCTCCGTCATCGTCTCCGTGCGCATCGGCCGCGACCTGGTCCGCGACCTCTCCAGGCTGCGCAAGGAGGCCCATGAGGTCTCCGGCGTCCGGCTGCCCAGCGTGATGCGCCGCCTCGCCGCGGGCGAGCAGGTCGACGTGGAGACCGAGGCCCCCCGGCTGGAGTACGACAAGGACGAGATCGGGCAGGCCGGTCTGGCCCTCAACACCCTCCAGCGGGCCGCCGTCGAGGCCGCCGTCCGCCAGGCCGACATGCGGCGCGGGGTCTCCGAGGTCTTCGTCAACCTCGCCCGCCGCAACCAGGTCCTCCTCCACCGCCAGCTCACCCTGCTGGACGCCATGGAGCGGCGCACCGAGGACACCGAGGAGCTGGCCGACCTCTTCCGGCTCGACCATCTGACCACCCGGATGCGGCGGCACGCGGAGGGACTGGTCATCCTCTCCGGCGCCGCCCCCTCCCGCCAGTGGCGCAAGCCGATCCAGCTCATGGACGTGGTGCGCGCCGCGGTCGCGGAGGTCGAGGACTACGAGCGGATCGAGGTCCGCAGACTGCCCCGCATCGGCGTCGGCGGCCCCGCCGTCGCCGACCTCACCCACCTCATCGCCGAGCTCCTGGAGAACGCCACGGTGTTCTCGCCCCCGCACACCGGCGTTCAGGTGCTCGGCGAGCGCGTGGCCAACGGCTTCACCCTGGAGATCCACGACCGGGGTCTCGGGATGGCCCCCGAGCTGCTGCTCGACGCCAATCTCCGCCTCGCCGAGACCCCCGAGTTCGAGCTGTCCGACACCGACCGCCTCGGTCTGTTCGTCGTCAGCCGGCTCGCCCAGCGGCAGGGGGTCAGAGTCTCGCTCCAGCCCTCCCCGTACGGCGGGACGACCGCGGTCGTCTTCATCCCCGCGGCCCTGCTCACCGAGGCACCCGAGATGCAGGGCTCCGGTTTCCGGCTCGACCGCAAGAGCGACCCGCCCGCGTCCCGGCGCGGCCCGGACGGCAGGCTCTCCGGAATTCCCTCCCCCGAGCGGGGCCATCCCGGCTCCGAGCGCGGACTGTCCGGACTCCCCGGTCCCGCGGACGCGGGCTTCCCGGGAGGTCCGGTCCAGGAGACCGCCGGACTGTCGCGGCTCCCCGCGCCCACCGGCCAGGGACCGGGCCAGGCCCACGGCCAGGGCCCCGCCCGCCGGGAGGGCTCCCCGCTCCTCGACGGCCCGGTCGAACTGGAGGGCCCGGTCGGCCCCCTGGGACCCGTCAGCTCCCTCGGACCTGTCGACCCCCTGGGTCTCGGCGGAACCGAATCCCTCACGGACCCCGACACCCTCACCGGCCCCGGCGGCCTCGCGGGTCTCGACGACGGCGCCATCTTCCGCGCCCGGTCCCGCACGGCCCGGCGCTCCGGCCCGGACGACCAGCACCAGCAGGCGCCGGACCCGGCGCCGGAACGGATGGCAGGACCCGTGCCGCTGCCCCGCCGCAAGCCCCCGACCCTCGTCACCGACCACGGCCGCCGGGTCGACGAGCCCGGACGCACCCGCTCCGCCCCGGAGCCCCCGCAGCGGCCCGGCCACGCGTCCGGCGCACCCGCCCCGGCGCACGGCACCGCCGCCGACCGGGGCCCCGCGACGATCGACGGCCTGCCCCGCCGGGTCCGCCAGGCCAATCTGGCCCCGCAGCTCAGGGTGAGCGCCCCGGCCGACCGCACACCGTCCCAGGACCCGGGCCAGGAAGCCGAACGGGACGCCGAGGAGGTACGCAGCCGTATGGCCTCCATGCAGCGGGGCTGGCAGCGGGGCCGGCTCAAGAACGCAGACGGGGACGACAGCGCCGACCGGACCACCGGCGCCGCCCCAGGCCAGAACGCACCACGAACGACATCGGAGGGGGACGGTCGATGACCGCACCGCATGCCGCAGCACACACCACCCAGGGACGCCCGGGGAGCACGGCCGCAGGCGAGCTCAACTGGCTGCTGGACGAACTGGTCGACCGGGTCGGCAGCATCCACAAGGCCCTGGTCCTCTCCAGCGACGGCCTGGCGACCGGCACCTCGCGCGAGCTGACCCGGGAGGACAGCGAGCACCTCGCCGCCGTCGCCTCCGGATTCCACAGCCTCGCCAAGGGCGTGGGCCGCCACTTCGACGCGGGCAGGGTCCGGCAGACCGTCGTGGAGCTCGATGAGGCCTTCCTCTTCGTCACCGCCGCCGGCGACGGCAGCTGTCTGGCCGTCCTCGCGGACGCCGACTCGGACGTCGGCCAGGTGGCGTACGAGATGACGCTCATGGTCAAACGGGTCGGAGTCCACCTCGCCACCGCGCCGCGGACCGGTCACCCCGGAGGGTGATGGTTCCGGTATGAGCGAATCGACCCATCACGCCCAGCATCCGCACCACTACTTCGACGCGGAGGCGGGCCCGGTGGTCCGTCCGTACGCCATGACCCGCGGGCGCACCCGGGTGACGGCCCAGCACCGGATGGACCTCATCGCGCTGGTCGTGCCGGAGCCCGCCGCCGATCATCCGGTCCACGACCAGTCGCTCTCCCCCGAGCATGTCGAGATCGTCGAACGCTGTGAGGACAGCCCGCAGTCCATCGCCGAACTGGCGGCCGGCCTCGACCTCCCCGTCGGGGTGGTGCGGGTCCTGGTCGGCGATCTGGTCGAGGACGCACTCGTCCACGTAACCCGTCCCGTTCCGCCGGCAGAACTGCCGGACGTGAATATTCTCCGCGAGGTGATCAATGGTCTTCGGGCGCTCTAGCAGCCGGCGGCCCGTCGAGCCGGTGACCCTGAAGATCCTGGTCGCGGGTGGCTTCGGGGTGGGAAAGACGACCCTGGTGGGCGCGGTCAGCGAGATCAGACCGCTGCGCACCGAGGAGACGCTCAGCGAGGTGGGCCGCCCGGTGGACGACACCGAGGGGGTCGAGAGCAAGACGACGACCACCGTCGCCATGGACTTCGGACGGATCACCCTCCGCGAGGACCTGGTTCTCTATGTCTTCGGCACCCCCGGACAGGACCGCTTCTGGTTCCTCTGGGACGAGCTGGCCCAGGGCGCGCTCGGTGCGGTCGTCCTCGCCGACACCCGCCGCCTGGAGGACTCCTTCGCGGCCGTCGACTACTTCGAACGCCGGGGCATCCCCTTCACCGTCGCGGTCAACTGCTTCGACGGCGCCGGCCGCTTCCCGGCCGATTCGGTCAGGGCGGCACTCGACCTCGACCCCGGTGTCCCGTTGATGATGTGCGACGCCCGGGAGCGCGAGTCGGTCAAGGAGGTGCTGGTCGCGGTGGTGGAACACGCCCTGGAACGGGTCGGCGGAGAGCGCCGCGAGGCCGCGTCCACCTGAGGCGCCACCCGCCCGGAACCGGCCGTACCCCTGGACGCCCCGGCCCGGGGTCCGTACCCCCGATCACCGGGGTACGGACCCCCGGGCCAGGCGCCGGGCCCGGCGCCTGGCCCGGCCCGGACGGCCCGCCTCAGGCCTCCTCCCACCCGAAGCTCCGCTCCACCGCCTTGCGCCAGTTCGCGTACTCCCGCTCCCGGACCTCCGCCGCCATCCGGGGCTGCCACTCCGCGTCCCGCCGCCAGTGCGAGGTCAGCTCGTCGAGCCCCGACCAGACACCCGTCGCCAGACCCGCCGCGTACGCGGCGCCCAGACAGGTCGTCTCGGAGACCCTCGGCCGCACCACCGGCACCCCCAGCACATCCGCCTGGTGCTGCATCAGCAGACCGTTCGCGGTCATTCCGCCGTCCACCTTGAGCGTGGTGATCCGCACCCCCGAGTCCTCGTACATCGCGTCCACCACCTCCCGGGTCTGCCAGCTCGTCGCCTCCAGCACCGCCCGTGCCAGATGCGCCTTGGTGACATACCGGGTCAGACCGGTGATGACTCCCCGGGCGTCGGCACGCCAGTACGGCGCGTAGAGCCCGGAGAAAGCGGGCACCACATAGGCGCCGCCGTTGTCCTCCACGCTCTCCGCGAGTGTCTCGATCTCATCGGCGGTACGGATGATCCCCAACTGGTCGCGGAACCACTGCACCAGGGACCCGGTGACCGCGATCGACCCCTCCAGGCAGTACACCGGGCGGGCGTCACCGATCTTGTACCCCAGGGTGGTGATCAGTCCGCTCCGTGACGGAACGGGCCGCTCCCCGGTGTTCAGCAGCAGAAAACTCCCCGTGCCATAGGTGTTCTTCGCCGTCCCCTCCTCGTAGCAGGCCTGCCCGAAGACCGCCGCCTGCTGGTCGCCGAGCGCGGAGGCCACCGGCACCCCCGCGAGCGGTCCCACGGCCGTCCCGTACACCTCGGCCGAGGAGCGGATCTCCGGCAGTACGGCCCGGGGCACCCGCATCGCGTCGAGGATCTCCGGGTCCCACTCCAGGGTGCGCAGATTCATCAGCATGGTCCGGGACGCGTTGGTCACATCCGTGACATGGACACCGCCCTCCGGGCCCCCGGTGAGATTCCAGATCAGCCAGGAGTCCATGGTGCCGAACGCGATCTCGCCGCGCTCGGCCCGCTCGCGCAGCCCCGGCACGTGCTCCAGCAGCCAGGCGGCCTTGGGCCCGGAGAAGTAGCTCGCCAGCGGCAGGCCGGTGGCCTCCCGGAAGCGGTCCTGGCCCGCGTCGCCGCCCAGTTCGGCACAGAGCGCTGCGGTACGGGTGTCCTGCCAGACGATCGCGTGGTGCACCGGCCGCCCCGTGGCCCGGTCCCACAGCACGGTGGTCTCGCGCTGGTTGGTGATGCCGAGCGCGCTGATCTTGCCGGCCTCCAGGCCCGCCTTCGCCAGCGCCCCCGCGACCACCTCCCGCACGGTGTTCCAGATCTCCGTCGCGTCGTGCTCCACCCAGCCGGGCCGGGGCAGGATCTGACGGTGCTCGCGCTGGTCGACGGCGACGATCCCGCCGTCCCGGTCGAAGATGATGCAGCGGCTGGAGGTGGTGCCCTGATCGATCGCCGCGACGAACCTGTCCGTCATGTCCGGTCCCTTGTCGGTTGAGTGGACGCCGCGATGGGCGTCAGTGGATCACGTTGAAGAGCAGCCCGGCCAGCACCCCGCCGACGGCCGGCCCGACCACCGGAACCCAGGCGTATCCCCACCCCGACGAGCCCTTGTTGGGGATCGGCAGCAGCGCGTGGACGATACGCGGCCCCAGGTCCCGCGCCGGGTTGACGGCGAAGCCGGTGGGCCCCCCGAGGCAGAGGCCGATACCGACGACCAGCAGCGACACCAGCAGGATGGAGATCCCCGAGCCATAGATCCCGGCTTCCTCCCCCGGCACCTGCCCGACACCGATCCCGTCATTCCTGGCGAGGGAGAGGATCGGCAGCACCAGCCCGACGGTCACGATCACCTCGGTCATCGTGTTCGCGAACGGACTGCGGATCTCCGGCGCGGTGGCGAAGATCCCGAGGGTGGGCTGCGCCGTGGCCGTGTCCCGGTTGGCCTGGAACTGGGCGAAGTAGACCAGATAGGCCAGTACGGCGCCGATCACCGCGCCGGTGAACTGCGCCAGGACATAGAGGGGCACCTTCCCCCACTCCCCGGTGTCGACGGCTATGCCCAGGGTGACGGCCGGGTTGAGATGCCCGCCCGACAACGGGGCGGCGGTGTACGCGCCCGCCAGCACGCCGAAGCCCCACCCGAAGGTGATCGCGGTCCAGCCGGCGGCTCGCGCTTTGGAGCGGTGAAGGGTCACGGCGGCACAGACGCCCACCCCGAACATGATCAGAATCGCGGTGCCGACCGCCTCGCCGACGAAGATGTCTCCATTGCTCATGACGCTCCTAAACCCTCACCCGGGGCCTGCCCCGGTGCTGCGTGCGGGGATGTGTGCTCCACGATGTGCCGTGGTGTGCCAGGGATACGAGGAGCCGGAGCAGGCGAAACCCGCGCTCCGGCCGGCGTACCGACGAGCGACGTGCGTGGTGTCCCGTGATGGCCGTGGTGGCCGTGGTGGCCGAAACCCTGTGCGGAGGTGCCCGGAAACAGCGGACGGCGGCGGACAGTTGCCGCAGCGCCGGCGCCGACGACAACGCAGTGTTCACCGGCCGTGGCGCACCGTCAAGGGACAGTCGTCCCGGGTCCGGCCGGGGCCCCTCTTGACGGCGCGGCGCTCACCGTACGGCCACCACCGCCGAGCCGTGCCCGAACAGCCCCTGATTCGCGGTGATTCCGGCACGGGCGCCCGGTACCTGGCGTTCTCCGGCGACGCCCCGCAGCTGCCAGGTCAGCTCGCAGACCTGGGCGATGGCCTGGGCGGGTACGGCCTCGCCGAAGGACGCCAGCCCGCCGCTGACATTGACCGGGACTCGACCGCCCAGCGCCGTCGTCCCGTCCCGCACGAGCTTCGCCCCCTCGCCGGGCGCGCACAGGCCGATGTCCTCGTACCACTCCAGCTCCAGCGCGGTGGAGAGGTCGTACACCTCCGCGAGGGAGAGATCCTCCGGCCCGATCCCCGCCTCCTCGTACGCGGCCCGGACCGTCGACGCCCGGAAGGAGCACGGCGGCGGCTCCACGAGGGCCGCCGAGTCGGTGGCGATATCGGGAAGGTCGATGACGGTCCTCGGATGGACCGGACCGACCGTGGAGACCGCGCGGATACGGACGGGGTCCGCGACCCCGTGGCGGCGCGCGAACTCCGTACTGGAGAGGACCAGCGCGGCCCCTCCGTCCGAGGTGGCGCAGATGTCGAGCAGCCGCAGCGGATCGGCGACCACCGGGGAGGCGCTCACCTCGGCCGGGGAGACGGGGGACCGGTAGCGGGCGTACGGATTGAGCACCCCCGCCGCCGCGTTCTTCACCTTGACCAGGGCGAAGTCGTCCGGGGTGTCGCCGTGCAGCGCCATCCGGCGGCGTGCCCAGAGCCCGAAATAGGCGGGGTTGGTCGCCCCCAGCACCCGGAAGCGCAGCCAGTCCGGATCATCGGGCCGTTCACCGCCCGCCGGTGCGAAGAATCCTTTCGGCGCCGCGTCCGCGCCCACCACCAGCACCACATCGGCGATACCGGAGAGAATCTGCGCGCGGGCGACGCCGATCGCCTGCGCGCCCGAGGCGCAGGCGGCGTACACACTGGTGATCCGCGCGCCCTGCCAGCCGAGGGCCCGGGCGAACGTCGCCCCCGCCACATGGCCGGGGTACCCGCCGCGCACGGTGCCCGCGCCGACCACCGAGTCCACCCGCCGCCAGTCCAGCCCGGCGTCGGCGAGGGCCGCCCGCGCCGCGACAGTGCCGTACCGGACAAAGCTGTGACCCCACTTGCCCCAGGGGTGCATTCCGGCCCCGAGAACCGCGATGTCACCGGCCCCGCCGGCCCCACCGGTCACCGGATCACCTCCACCGGTCGCCAGTGCCAGGTGGCCCGGGCCGTACCCCCGCCCCCGCTCAGCACCCCGGGCACGACCTCGACCTCCATCCCGACCGCGAGATCCGCCGGTGTCACCCCCGGCACCGCCTGCCCCAGCACCACCATGCGCTCGGCCGCCAGCTCCACGGCGACCAGGGTGTACGGCTCCCAGGGCGCGTCCGGGTCCGAGACATAGGGCGCGGGCGGGCGGTGGCGCCCATCGGTGTACGACCACACCCTGCCCCGCTTCGAGAGCGGCACCTCGACCGGCTCATCCCCCGGGCAGGCGGGATCGCGGCAGAAGTCGTCCCCCGGCGGGAAGGAGACCGCCGAGCAGACCGCGCAGCGGGCGCCCAGCAGCCGGAAGTCCTCCTCGCCGCCGTCCTGGGTGAACCATCCGGCCACGACGGGTGTGCGGGTCACAGATCCTCCCTGCGCGGCGATCCGGCGGAGTGCCCCCGCCCGATGAACTGACGATGCGTCAGAAGTGTGCCACGGCCGCCCCGCCCCCGGCGAGACCGGAACAGCGGGTCCCGCCCCCGGCGAGACCGGAACAGCGGGGGAGGGCTTCCGCCGTCCGGAAGAAGCGCACCCGCGACGGGGAGTCCGATACAGTCCGCGCGTGCCCGAGAACTCCTTCTGCGGCAACTGCGGAACGCCCTACGGCTCCGCCCCCACCGACTGGCCCCGCACCTGCCCCGGCTGCGGCGCCACCGCCTACCGCAACCCGCTCCCGGTCGCCGTGGCGCTCCAGCCCACCCGCGACGCGGACGGCTCCGGCCTCGTCGTCATCACCCGCACCATCGAACCCCGGCTCGGCGGCACCGCCCTGCCCGGCGGCTTCATCGACTCCGGGGAGAGCTGGCAGCAGGCCGTCGTCCGCGAACTCCACGAGGAGACCGGCATCGAGGCCCCGGCATCCGATGTCCGGCTCGCGGACGCCCTCAGCGCCCCCACAGGCCATCTCCTCCTCTTCGGCCTGCTCCCCGAACGCCCCGCCACCGCACTGCCGCCCTCCGCCCCCACCGCCGAGACCTCCGGCTGGCATCTGCTGCGCACCCCCGGCGAACTTGCCTTCTCCCTGCACACCACAGCGGTACGGAGATGGTTTCTGCACCGCTACGGCTGACCGCGCCCGAGGCCCCTCTCCCGGCACGCCCGACCGGACCCGGAGCCTCCTCTCCCGGGCACGCCCGACCGCACCCGGAGCACCTCCCGGCTACCCCGCCGGCTCCGCGCCCAGCCCCCGCACCCGCACCCGCCACCGGGGCGGACCCGACCCATCGCTCCTGACCTGCCGCACCTTCACCCGCCCGTCCACCAGCCGGCTCGCGAACCGCTCCACCTCCGCCCGCTCCCACCCGTCCCCGGTGTCCGCGACCACCAGCCCGCCGCCCCTGCGCCCCCCGACCGGAGCCCACGCCTCCAGCTCCAGGCCGCCGTCCGCCCCGCGCACCGGAACCACCGAACCCGCCCGCGCCAGCACCGGCACCCGCGACAGCGGGGCGTCCAGCACCACCTGCCCCGGCCCGTCGTACGCCCGGCCCGTCACCGTGTCGTACCAGCGCCCCTTCGGCAGCGGCACCGGCCGCCGCACCGCGCCCCGCGCCAGCACCGGCGCCACCAGCAGCGCGTCTCCCAGCAGGAACGCGTCCTCGCACTCCCGCAACAGCCGGTCCTCCGGCGCCCCCCACCACAGCGGACGCACATACGGCGCCCCCGTCAGCCCCGCCAGATGGGCGAGCGTGACGAAGTACGGGCGCAACCGCTCCCGCTCCAGCAGCGCCGCCCGCGCGTGCTCCAGCACCGCGGGACCGAACTCCCAGGGCTCCCGGCGCCCCGCGCCGATCGCCGCGTGCGTGCGGAACAGCGGCAGATACGCCGCCAGCTGGAACCAGCGCAGATACAGCTCGGGCGAAGGGGAACCATCGAAACCGCCGACATCCGGCCCCGAGTACGGCACCCCGCACAGACCGAGCCCCAGCACCAGCGAGAGCGAGGCCCGCAACCCCGGCCAGCCGCTGGAGACATCACCGGACCAGGTCCCTCCGTACCGCTGCATCCCCGCCCACCCCGAGCGGGAGAAGAGAAAGGGCCGCTCCGCCGGGCGCAGCCGCCGCAGCCCCTCGTAACCGGCCCGCGCCATCGTCAGCGCGTACACATTGTGGGCCTCGCGATGATCACCCCCGCGGCCCTCCAGGGCGTGCCGGGCCGAGCGCGGCAGCGTCCGGTCGCCGAAGGGCGCGAAGGACACCGGCTCGTTCATGTCGTGCCACACCCCCGAGAAGCCCTGCGCGAGCCGCTCCCGGTAGAGCCCGCCCCACCAGTCCCGCGCACCCGGATCGGTGAAATCCGGATAGGCGCACTCACCGGGCCAGACCATCCCCCGCACCTCACGGCCGCGCCCGTCCCGGACGAAGGCCCCGGCCGCCACCCCGCTGTCGTACACCGCGCTCCCCGGCTCCGCCCGCACCGCCGGGTCCACGATGGAGACCAGCCGCACCCCCGCCGCGCGCAGCTCCTCCGCCAGGGCCGGCAGCGCCGGAAAACGCTCACGGTCGACGGTGAACACCCGGTGCCCGTCGAGGTGATCGATGTCCAGATGGACCGCAGAGAGCGGAAGATCCCGCTCCAGATACCCCCCGGCGATCCGCCGCACCGCCTCCTCGCCGCCGAAACCCCAGCGGGCGTGCTGCGGCCCCAGCGCCCACGACGGCGGCACCGCCGGCGCGCCCGTCAGCCGCGACCAGCGCGCCAGCACCCGGGCCGGCTTGCCCACGATCACCCAGCAGCGCAGCGGACCCCCCACCATCCGCACCTCGGACGTCCCCGGCCGGTCATGACCGGAACCCGCCCCCTCCTCACCTTCGCGCAGGATCACCCGCCCTTCCCAGGAATTGTCCAGAAAAACCAGATGCGTGCCCGCGTCGGCGACCACCAACTGCACCGGCATGGTGATCGAGAGCGGATCGTCCCCCGGCCCGAACGACCCCTGGGGATCGGTGTTCCACAGCCGGTACGTCCCATTCCGCAGCCGAGGACCCGAGGCCCGGCCGCCCAGACCGAAGAACCGCGCATCGGCCGCCACCTCCGACCGCTGCGCCCACCGCGCGGGACCACCCCCGCGCACCGGCTCCCACCAGCGCGGCGGCAGCTCCCGCCGCAGTACCACCCCACCGGGCGTCCGGACCTCCACCGCGCCGTGACGCGAGACCTCCACCGTCACCCGCTCCGACACCACCCGCCAGCCGCCGTCCTTGTCCGGCTCCAGCGAGGCCCGCGCGTCCGGCGCCGGCGGAGCCCCCGCCAGCGCGTACGACGGCTCCGGCCCCGCACCGTCCCAACCCCAGAACACCGCGCCACCCGCCACCACACAGACGCGCAGCTCCGACCGGGCGAACCGGACGACCCCGCCCCCCGGCAGCGGCTCGGCACCGGTCACCGCCCCCGGCACCCGCGCCCGCTCCGGACCTCCGGCGGGCAGCCCCCGGGCGTCGATTCTCCGCCGCCGCCACGCGAGCCGTGCCGCGCGCAGCGTCCGCCACACCGCGAGAGTCCGCACCGAGCCCGCCAGTCCCCGACCGTCCATGCAGTTCAGCCTGCCACCCGGGCCCCGCCGGGGCCGCTCCGTTCAGCTCCTGTTCACCCGGGTTGGGGCGACATTCGGCCGTGTCGACGGGCATCTCCACCGGGGAGAGGAACCCTGGTGCGAAGGACGATCACATGGCATCGTCCCTGACAGCAGCGCGGACCCCGAGGGACCTCGCGCCGGCACCGCACCGACCAGGCAGAGCCGCAAGCACCCAGAGCCACCCGGGAGCCGCCCCATGACCCCAGCAGCGAACCCAGCGCCCCTGTGGCAGCCCGGACCCGACCGGATCGCCGCCGCGCGCGTCACCCGCTTCCAGGCCTGGGCCGCCCGACACCACGGAGCCCCCGCCGACGGCGGCTACCCGGCCCTGCACCGCTGGTCCACCGAGCGGCTCCCGGACTTCTGGCGCGCGGTCGCCGACTGGTCCGGCGTCCGCTTCGGCACGCCGTACGAGTCCGTACTCGCCGACCCCGCCATGCCCGGCGCCCGGTGGTTCCCCGGCGCCACCCTCAACTACGCCGAACACGCCCTCAGAGCCGCCGGGGAACGCCCCGACGAACCCGCGCTCCTCCACGCGGACGAAACGCACGAGCCGGCTCCCGTGAGCTGGTCCGAACTCCGGCGCCAGGTCGGCGCGCTCGCCGCCGAGCTGCGCGCCCTCGGCGTACGCCCCGGCGACCGCGTCAGCGGCTACCTCCCCAACATCCCCCAGGCCGTCACCGCCCTCCTCGCCACCGCCGCCGTCGGCGCGGTCTGGACCTCCTGTGCCCCCGACTTCGGCGCCCGCAGCGTCCTCGACCGCTTCCAGCAGGTCGAACCGGTCGTCCTCTTCGCCGTCGACGGCTACCGCTACGGCGGCAAGGAGCACCACCGCGCCGACACCGTCGCCGAACTCCGCGCCGAACTGCCCACCCTCCGCGCGACGGTCCACATCCCCTTGCTCGGCACCCCGGCCCCCGACGGCGCACTCGACTGGGCCGCCCTCACCGCGGGCACCGCCGAACCCGTCTTCGAGCAGGTCCCCTTCGACCACCCCCTCTGGGTCCTGTACTCCTCCGGCACCACCGGCCTCCCCAAGGCCATCGTCCAGTCCCAGGGCGGCATTCTGCTGGAGCACCTCAAACAGCTCTCCCTCCACTGCGACCTCGGCCCCAGGGACCGGTTCTTCTGGTACACCTCCACCGGCTGGATGATGTGGAACTTCCTCGTCTCCGGCCTGCTCACCGGCACCACGGTCGTCCTCTACGACGGCAGCCCCGGCCACCCCGGCACCGACGCCCAGTGGACCGTCGCCGAACGCACCGGGGCGACCTTCTTCGGCACCTCCGCCGCGTACGTCATGGCCTGCCGCAAAGCCGGCGTCCACCCCGCGCGCGACCTGGACCTCTCCCGCATCGGATGCGTCGCCACCACCGGATCGCCCCTGCCGCCCGACGGCTTCCGCTGGCTCCACGACGAATTCGCCGACACCGGCGCCGACCTGTGGATCGCCTCCGTGAGCGGCGGTACGGACGTGTGCAGCTGCTTCGCCGGAGCGGTACCCACCCTCCCGGTCCGCGTCGGCGAACTCCAGGCCGCCTGCCTCGGCACCGGCCTCCAGTCCTGGGACCCCCACGGCAAGCCCCTCATCGGCGAGGTCGGCGAACTCGTCGTCACCACCCCCATGCCCTCCATGCCGATCCGGTTCTGGAACGACCCCGACGGCAGCCGCTACCGCGAGAGCTACTTCGAGATGTTCCCCGGCGTCTGGCGCCACGGGGACTGGATCACCATCACCGACCGGGGCTCCGTCGTCATCCACGGCCGCTCCGACTCCACCCTGAACCGCCAGGGCGTCCGCATGGGCTCGGCGGACATCTACGAAGCCGTCGAACGGCTCCCCGAAATCCGCGAATCCCTCGTCATCGGCCTGGAGGAACCGGACGGCGGCTACTGGATGCCCCTGTTCGTCCACCTCGCCCCCGGCGCGTCCCTCGACGACGGGCTGCGCGACCGGATCAAGCGCACGATCCGCGAACAGCTCTCCCCGCGCCATGTCCCCGACGACATCATCGACATCCCCGCCGTCCCCCACACCCTCACCGGCAAACGCCTCGAAGTACCGGTGAAACGCCTGCTCCAGGGCGCCCCCCTCACCCGGACGGTCAACCCCGGCTCCGTCGACGACCCCGGCCTCCTCGCCTTCTACGAGGAGCTGGCCCGCACCCGCGGACACTGAGACCCGGCCGGATTGTCAGACCCCATCGCTACGGTGAGTAGTCAGTAGTCGACAGACCGCATGTCGACGGGACCGCATGGGGGAGACATGACACACGCCGGACCACCCTTCGACGAGACGCCCGACGAGACGCCCGGTCCGATGCCCAATCCGACGCCCGGCCCGGCGCCGGGCGAGCCCACCGAAAGCCCCGGACCCACACCACCCACCCGCCGATCCGGCACCCCGGCCGGCCGGGCATCGGCCACGCCCCCGGCCCGCCGCACCCGCCGATCCGGACAGCGCGGTCGCGGCGGCCCCCGGCGCACCGGCAACGGCCCCGGAAACCGCACACCGGTGCGCACCACCCTCCGGCGCGAAGCCGTGCCCACCATCGGCGTCGTCGCGGACGCCACCGACTTCGCCGCCATGCGCCGCTACCGCACCTTCACCTTCGACGACCACCCGGCCTACCTCCGCGAGATCGAGGCCCTCCTCACCTCCCTCGCCGCCACCCACCTGCACACCACCATCGCCCTCTTCGACCCCGAGGACTTCGCCGCCTACTGCGCCGCGCACGGCCTCGACCCCGACACCCCTGTCAGCCGCAGCAGATACACCGCCGGAATCGCCGAGCGCGGCAGCACCCTCCCCTACGGAGGAGAACCCCTCCACACCCTGCTGCCCCAGCTCATCGGCCACGCCGTCCGCCGCGCCACCTGGGAGTACGCCTCCGCGCTCCTCGCCGACATCGGGGAGTGCGCCGACTGCGGCCAGGACATCGGCCGAGCCGCCTTCGACCGGGCCTCCCACCTCCTGATGCGCCTCCTCGAAGCCGCCGGCCCGGGCCGGCACCACCTGGTGTGCAGCGCCCCCGCACCCGAGGAGCAACTCCTCGCCGTCCTGCACGCCGACGGGGACACCACACCCACCGCCCACATGGACGCCACCGAGGCCGCCGAATTCGTCACCGTGCTGGCCACCGCCATCGCCCTCGGCAACCCCGGGGGAGTGGTACTGCGCACCACCACCCCCGGCACACCCGACCGCCTCCACGGCTGGCGCCTGAACCAGGGCAGCCTCCTCCCCCTCACCGAGGGCGAAGTGTTCAGCGCCTACTGCACCGACGCCGCCACCGGCGAACCGCTCTCCCCCGAACCCGGCGTGGAGTACCGCGCGGGCTTCGACATCGCCGCCGACCCGCCGCAGCCCCACCACTGACCGGACCCGCCACCGATACGGAAGGGGAGGGCCCCGCCGCAGCGAGGCCCTCCCCCTGACCAGCCCGGTGACCCGGACAGGCGCTACTCGCCCGACAGCACCGCCCGAGCGGCCACCCGTGCCTCCTCGGCGGTGTCGACGGCCCGCGCGGCGGCAGCCGCCCGCTCGCACTGCGCCAGCGTGTACTTCGCCAGCGTCGCCCGCACATAGGGAATCGACGCCGCACCCATGGACAGGGAGGTCACCCCCAGACCGGTCAGCACACACGCCAGCAGCGGATCGGAGGCGGCCTCACCGCAGACACCACAGCTCTTGCCCTCGGCCTTCGCGGCCTCGGCCGACATCGCCACCAGATCCAGCAGCGCCGGCTGCCAGGGGTCCTGCAACCGCGACACCGCACCCACCTGCCGGTCGGCGGCGAACGCGTACTGCGCCAGATCATTGGTGCCGAGCGAGAGGAACTCGACCTCCTGAAGAATCGAACGCGCCCGCAGCGCGGCGGACGGGATCTCCACCATCGCGCCGAACTTGGCCTGGAGCCCCGCCTCACGACACGCGTCCGCGAACGCCCTGGCGTCCGTACGGTCCGCCACCATCGGCGCCATGACCTCCAGATACACCGGCAGACCCGCGGCGGCCCGCGCCAGCGCCGTCAGCTGCGTCCGCAGCACATCCGGATGATCCAGCAGGCTCCGCAGCCCGCGCACTCCCAGCGCCGGGTTGGGCTCATCGGCCGGAGTGAGGAAGTCGAGCGGCTTGTCCGCGCCCGCGTCCAGCACCCGCACGACCACCCGGCCCTCCGGGAACGCCGCGAGCACCTGGCGGTACGCCTCGACCTGCTTCTCCTCCGACGGCGCCCGCTCGCTGTCGTCCAGGAAGAGGAACTCCGTACGGAAGAGACCGACCCCCTCGGCCCCGGCCTCCACCGCGGCCGGCACATCCGCGGGGCCGCCGACATTGGCCAGCAGAGGCACCTTGTGCCCGTCCGAAGTCGCCCCCGGCCCACGGGAACCGGCCAGCGCGGCCTTCCGCGCGGCGGCGGCCCGCTCCAGCTCGGACCGCTTCTCCGCGCTGGGCTCCACGAAAATCTCACCGGTGCTGCCGTCGACCGCGATCAGCGTGCCCTCGGCCAGCTCACCAGCCCCCGCCAACGCCACCACGGCGGGCACCCCGAGCGCCCGCGCGAGGATCGCGCTGTGACTCGTCGGCCCGCCCTCCTCGGTCACGAACCCCAGGACCAGCGCGGGGTCGAGCAGCGCCGTGTCCGCGGGCGCCAGGTCCCGGGCGATCAGCACATACGGCTCATCGCTGTCCGGCACCCCCGGCATCGGCACACCCAGCAGCCGCGCCACGATCCGGTTCCGCACATCGTCCAGATCCGCGACCCGCCCGGCCAGATACTCACCGGCACCCGCCAGCAGCGCCCGATACGAGGCGAAGGCGTCGTACACCGCACGCTCGGCGGAGCTGCCGACGGCGATCCGCCGCTCCACATCGGCCATCAGCTCCGGGTCCTGGGCCATCATGGCCTGCGCTTCGAGCACGGCCTGCGCCTCGCCACCGGCCAGATTGCCGCGGGCGATCAGATCGGCGGCCACCGCTTCCACGGCCTTGTGCGCGCGCGCCTGCTCCCGTTCCGCGTCCTGCGCCGGGATCTGCTTCGCCGGCGGTTCGAGGACGGCCGTCCCCATGTGCCGGACCTCGCCGATGGCCACGCCATGGCTCACACCGACGCCTCGCAGCGTTGTCTCCATCTCACCCGTCTCCGATCGAGCGGCGGGAGGTGCCGCCGCGCTGGATGTCCTACTGCCCGTTGCCCGGTCCGGCATCACTGCCAGGTGAAGAGCGTGTCCCCGGCCTTCAGATCTCCGTCCTCCCGGACCTCCCCGAGAGCGTCGGCCGTGGCCTCCAGCGCCACCACCGGACAGATGGGGGACTTCCCCGCCTCTTCCACGGCGGACGGGTTCCAGCGGACCACGGCCTGGCCGCGCGTGACCGTGTCGCCCTTGTTGACCAGCAGCTCGAAGCCCTCGCCATTGAGCTGCACGGTGTCGATCCCCAGGTGGGTCAGGACTCCGTGCCCCTCGCTGTCGACCACGACATACGCGTGCGGGTGGAGCGAGACGATGACCCCGTCGACGGGGGCCAGGGCCTCCGAGGGCTCGCGCACGGGGTCGATGGCGGTACCCGGCCCGACCATCGCACCGGAGAACACCGGGTCCGGCACCGCCGTCAGTCCGATGGCGCGTCCGGCAAGAGGTGACGTCACGGTGGTCATGGAGCCTCCCAGAGGGGCGGAGAGTCGGTACCGCGCCGTCACTGCCTGTCCGGGACGGCGCACTGTTGAGCAGCGTAAGTCATATGAAGTCCCGGTTCCGCCCGAATGCTGTCGGTTGACCGCCCGGCGGAGCGGCCCCGACAGCGATTTGCCTCGCATCTGGGTGGCGGGTACTGTCGTACTCCTGCCTGACGCCAACACGACATCAAGTCGGGGGTCGGCAGCGGCGTATCAAGTCCGGATACTCACTGATCGATGCTTCCGCATGTCCGCGGAACGGTGGTCAGAGGGACACGAAAAGCCTGATACGGTTTGACCACACCGAAGGGAAAGCCCGGAGGACCTGGTGAAAAGGGTCTGAAGGAAGCGTCCGTTCCTTGAGAACTCAACAGCGTGCCAAAAGTCAACGCCAGAT